>NZ_JBUZST010000004.1:0-465342 GCF_055407965.1 Pseudomonas sp. B611 | reverse complement strand
AACTCGGTCACCACGGGCACCGTCGCCGGTACCTTCGTTGCGAAAGACGAAGAAACCCCACGCGAAGGCCTGACCATCTCGTTCACGGGCAACAGCAACGCGGCTGGCTACTACGCCATCTCTGGCAACAACGTTGTGCTGACCAAAGCAGGCGCGGACTTCGTCAACGCCGGCAACCAACTGCCGAAGATCGACCTGACTGTTACTGATCCTGAAGGCTTGAACTCCAACAACAACGCTCAGCCAGTGGTCAACCTGCACAACGACGTGCCGGTGATCACCGTTACCGCTAACACCTTGGAAGAGAACTCGGTCACCACAGGCACCGTCGCTGGTACCTTCGTTGCGAAAGACGAAGAAACCGCGCGCGAAGGCCTGACCATCACCTTCACGGGCAACAGCAACTCCGCTGGCTACTACGCCATCTCGGGCAACAACGTTGTGCTGACCAAAGCAGGTGCTGACTTCGTCAACGCGGGCAACCAGCTGCCGAAGATCGACCTGACCGTCACCGACCCAGAAGGCCTGCACTCCAGCAACAACGCGCAGCCAGTGGTCAACCTGCATAACGACGTGCCGGTCATCACCGTTACCGCCAACACCCTGGAAGAAAACTCGGTCACTACAGGCACCGTCGCCGGTACCTTCGTTGCGAAAGACGAAGAAACCCCACGCGATGGCCTGACGATCACCTTCACGGGCAACAGCAACGCGGCTGGCTACTACAGCATCTCCGGCAACAACGTCGTGCTGACCAAAGCAGGCGCGGACTTCGTTAACGCGGGCAACCAACTGCCGAAGATCGACCTGACTGTCGCTGACCCAGAAGGCCTGAGCTCCAACAACAACGCTCAGCCAGTGGTTAACCTGCACAACGACGTGCCAGTGATCACCATCACGCCGACCACCATTGTCGAAGACACTGCCAAGGTCGGTACCGTGGCCGGTACCTTCGTCGCAACCGACGAAGAAACCCCACGTTCGGGCCTGACCATCACCTTCACCGGCACCACCAACGCGAGCGGCTACTACAGCCTCTCCGGCAACAACGTTGTGCTGACCAAGGCAGGCGCGGACTTCGTCAACGCGGGCAACCAGCTGCCGAAGATCGACCTGACCGTCACCGACCCAGAAGGCCTGAACTCGCATAACGTTGCGCAGCCGACGGTGACCTTGGTCGACGACACCCCAACCGCCACCAACGGCTCCATCCAGAGCAACGAAGACACCCCGATCGAACTGACCTGGGCCACCTTCGGCGTCAAGGATGAGGACTCGGCGAACCCGAAAGTGGTGTTCACCGCGCTGCCTGCCGGTTCCATCGAGTACAACGTCAACGGCGTGTGGGTCAAACTCACCACGGCAGATCTGGCCAGCGCCACTTCGGCCGGCAAGGCCTTCAGCCAGGCGGACTTCGATAACCACAACGTGCGTTACAGCCCGGCAGATAACGAATCCGGTGACAGCAGCTTCGGCGGCACCGGCGTGGGCAACAAGCAAGGTCACTACACTGAGCTGAAGTTCCAGGCCACCGACGGCAACACCAACAGCGAGACCAAAACCATCACCGTGGATATCCATCCGCTGGCGGATGCTGGGGTTGTGACGGTGACTCAGGCCGGCGCTGCGGCGCAGGGCCTGGTTATCCAAACCTGGACGGGCGGCAACTTGCCGACCGCGTTGGGCACCAACGGTAACGGCGTGGTCAAATCCGACGACCTGATCAAGGTCATCGACGCCAAAACCGCAGCCAGCGCTGTGTCCACCGGTGTGATCCACACCGTGGCCAACGACAATGTGACGGCCACCACCGCGACCAAGGTCTCGGGCCTGATCTACCTGGAAGCGGGCAAGAGCTACACCTTCACCGGGACTGCCGACGACAGCCTGGCAATCACCGTGGGCGGGAAGCTGGTTGCGACCGAAACCTGGAGCAGCGGCAGCGCGATTACCGGTTCGGCCTACACGCCGACCGAGTCGGGCTACTACACCCTCGACATCTACCACTACAACCAGGCTGGCGCGGGCAACTACAACGTCAACGTGTCGATCAACAACGCCCCGTCGGTGTCGTTGGGCAGCAGCGGCATCCAGACCTACACCAGCATCGAGGCGTTGAAAGCCGCCGGTGCGGTGCTGGGCGACAGCCATGTGGTCAATGGCGAGGGTTACTACACCGGGTACGTCTATAACAGCGGCCTGGAAGACACCGTCATCAAGGTCAGCCCGATTACCGCCACATTTGCCGATAACGACGGTTCGGAATCGCACAAGGTGGAAATCAGCGGCCTGCCGAAAGGCACCGTGATCACCGACGGCACCACCGGCCACACCTACACCTCGACCGGCACGGGCACGCTCTACGATGTCAGCACCTGGAACCTGAAAACCCTGACGGTCACGCCGGTCAAGGATTCCACCGGTACCTTCGACCTGACCGTGAAGGCAACCTCCACCGAGCTGAGCACCGGTGAAACCGTGACGTCGAGCGGCAAGGTGAGCATCGTGATCACCCCGGTCAACGACGCCCCAGTGCTGGACTTGAGCACTGCGGACGGCGCTCTCGCCAACGGCTACAGCACCTCGTACACCGAGCGTTCCGACGCTGGCGTGGCGATCACCGCCAGCGTAGGCATCGCCGACGTCGACAGCACGCAGATGCAAAGTGCGACCATCACCCTGAAAAACGCCAGCTCGGGCGATCAGCTCAGCTCCAGCCTGATTGCGGTGGGTGGTACTTACAAAGGCGTGACCTTGACCAGCGTCGGCACCGACGTCAGCGGCAAGATCGTGCTGACGCTCTCGGGCGCAGCGGATTCGGCCACTTACAAGGCACTGCTGGAGTCGTTCCAGTACTCCAGCACCAGCAAGTACCCGACCACCGGTGATCGTCTCATCGACATCTCCGTGAAGGACAGCGCCGGTTCCGACAGCCTGAGTTCGTCGGTTGCCACCAGCACCATCACGGTCAAGCCTCAGGTTTATACCTTGAACCAGGAAGGCGGCGCGGGTGTCGATACCATCGACCTGGGTTCCAGTGCGGCGAACAACATTGTGGTCGGCGACAAAGGCGGTATCACCAACCCGGGCACCAACTACAACATCGCGTTCCTTGTGGACACGTCGGGCAGTATCGGCCTCAACGCCATGAAGTCGATCAAAGCGCAGCTCTCGAGCATCTTCGATACCTTGATTGCCAATGCGGGCACTAAAGATTCGGGCGTTGTGAAAGTGCTGCTGGTGGATTTCGACACCCGCGTCCAGTCTGAGGTCTCGGTCAACCTGGCAGACAAGACCGGCGCCAAGGCTGCCTTGCAGGCCGTGTTGAACCAGATGGTGTCCAATTCGAGCGACATGACCAACTACCAGGACGCGTTCAAAGCGGCCTCGGATTGGTTCAAGAGCAGCGACGCCACCAGCAACGTCGGTGCGAAAAACCTCACGTACTTCATCACCGACGGTTCGCCGAACGTGTATACCGACGTGCGGGGCAACCCAGACCTGAACCTGGGCAGGGGTTCGTCCGTTTACTTTGACAACGTCGTGAACAACTCCAACTACGTCTTGGGCCAGAGCGATTCGGTCTACGCCGTGATCAATGGCAACTGGCGGATGGTTGTCGATGGCAGCGGCAAGGTTTACTCCTACGACAGCCGCGGCTACTCGACCTATGAAGGCATGGTTGTGGCCAACAGCAATGGCGGCTTCGACGTTGCTGCGGTCTACCAGAGCTCCAATACCGCACTGGCAAACGCCAAGACGGCCTACAGCGATCTGGTCAACGCGGTGCCTGACAAAGTCGTGGTCGAGGCGATCGGCTTGGGTTCGAACATCGATGGCACCGTGCTCAAGCAGTTCGATACCGATAAGGTGGTTTCCACCATCGACACCGAGAAGCTGGCGGATGCCATTACTGGCCACACCGCCGATGCTGGCGCGGACAACGTTACCGGTGGTTCGGGCAACGACATCCTGTTCGGCGACCTGATCAGCTACAAAGGCCAGGAAGGCAATGCGGCACTCAAGGCCTTCGCTGCCGAGAAGCTGTCCATCGCGGTTGATCAGCTGGATGATCGCACCTTGCACCAGTACATCACTGAGCACGTGCAGGACGTCGGGGCCTTGGCCAACGCGTCGAACATCTACGGTACCAACGATGGCGCCGACACCCTGCTGGGTGGCGCGGGCAACGACATCCTGTTCGGCCAGGGCGGCAACGACACGCTCAATGGCGGTGCCGGCAACGACATCCTGGTGGGCGGCAAGGGCAATGACATCCTGACCGGCGGCGCAGGTGCCGATACCTTCGTCTGGCTCAAAGGCGATACCAACACCAGCGGTGGCTTTGATCGCATCACGGACTTCAAGCACAGCGAAGGCGACAAGCTGGACCTGTCTGACTTGCTGCAAGGCAATACCGACAGCAACTTGGATAAGTATCTGAAGCTGACCACCGACTCGACGGGCAACTCGACACTGAGCGTGAGCAGCAGCGGTTCGTTCACCACCAGTGGCGGTACGGCCGATGTGACGATCAAGGTTGATGGCGCGAACTGGGGCAACGGCAGCAGCGCGATCAACAACCTGATCGCCGGTGGCGACCTGACCGTCAAGCACCACGACTGATCACCACCGGGGCGGCAATCTTGCGGGATTGCCGCCCCAGTGGCATCGGCTTCGGGAAAATGTGTGTAATCTCTGTGGGCGTCGTGCGCGGCGCCTGCAGGGATTTTTTATTGGGAGAACGCTGATGTTCTACGTGCAACGCGATCAAAACAACGCTTTGGTACGCGTCGAGGCGCAGGCCTACGCGGAAGCCACCGAGACGCTACCGGCTGACCATCATGAGATCCAGGCGTGGTTTGCCGGGGACGAAATCGAAAGCAGCCTCAAGCAGCTCAAGAGCAGTGACCTTGAGATGATTCGAGTGCTGGACGACTTGATTCAGGTGCTGACCTCCAAAGGCGTGATCCGCATCACCGACTTGCCGCCGGCAGCACAGGCCAAGTTTCTGGAGCGAACCCAGGCCCGGGCGGCGTTGGGCGGCTTGAGTGAACTGATCAACGACGATGAAACCGGCCTGATCTGAACACGACACACCTCCTTCACGGCATCAGCGTCAAGGAGGCATGAGGCTTCGAGGTTTTACTTCCAGGGCGCCGGTTCACCGACCAGTTGGCCTTGCACCCCTTCTACGCCCATCTCGCGGATTACCCGCAACTCACCCTCGGTTTCCACACGCTCGGCAATCAACGGCAGGTCAATGCTGTGGGCGGCCCGCTGGATGGCTTCGATAAAGATGCGCTTGTGGCTTTCCTGGTCAATGGCGCGGATGTAGCTGCCATCGATCTTGAGGTAGGCCAGGCCCAGGTTTGCCAGGTTGCCGATCATGCTGAAACGCCCACCGAAACGTTGCAGGCCAAGGCTGTAGCCGAGGCTGCGCATGCGCCGCAGCATCACCTCAAGCTGGGTTTGCTCGGGCACTTGCTCTTCGCCGATTTCCAGGGTCAGGCGCGGCCCCAGCGCCGGGTGCTGGGCCAGGCGTTCGAAGATCTGTTCCATGGCCTGTGGGTCGTTCAACGTGGCGGCGGAGAGGTTCAGGGCCACTGACTGGTTGTGCTGGGCCAATTGCTTGATGACCAGATCAAGCATCACTTGGTCGAGGCGCGCGGTCCAGCCGAAGCGCTCCAGCCACGGCAGGAAGTGACCCGCCGCAATGGTCTGGTCCTCGTTGTCGAGCAAGCGCGACAACACCTTGTAATGCAGCACGCGCTGGGTATCGCTGCTGCTCACCACCGGCTGGAAGAACAGGCGGAAACGCCCCTGTTTCAGGGCGTTGTCGAGCAGGGTATGCCAGCTGTGCGGGTCATCGCTGACGGTGCCAGCGGTGTGGTGTTCCAGGCACACCCAGCTCTGGCCGCTGCTGGCTTCAGCCTGGGCCAGGGCCTGGTCGGCCAGTTTCAACAGATCGGCCGAGGCGTCGCCGGGGTTGTAGGGGGCCAGGCCGATGTAGGCCACGGTGGGCATGTCGGTGGCGCCGGTTTCGTGCAGGCTTTGCAGGGTGGTTTCCAGTTCCTGGGCCAATTGCAGGGCTTCGTCACGCACCAGGCCTGGCGCGAGCACCGCGAATTCACCGCCACGGCTGCGGGTGATCAGGTTGTGGGTTTCCGGGTATTTGGCGCAGGTGCGCACCAGTTGCTGGCTGACGGCTTGCAGCAATTGGTCGGTGCGTTGCCCGCCGAGGCGCTGGTTGAGGCCGCCGAGGTCGTTGACGCGCAGCATCAGCAGGTAGCCGGAGCTGGGTTCTTCCAGGTTGCTGACGCGGGAGCTGAGCTGCATCTCGAAATAGCGCCGGTTGGCCAGGCCGGTCAGGCTGTCCTGGTAGGACTCCACGCGCAGCTTCTCGCTGCGTTCGGTCTGCTCGTGGAACAGCGCCTTGAGCTTTTCCACCATCTGGTTCATGGCTTGCACCACGCGGCGCAGTTCCGGGGTGCGCGGCAGGTCGGGCAGGCTGAGGAATTCACGACGGGCAATCGCATGGGATTGCTCGACCATATAGTCCAGCGGCCTGAGCTGGCGCCGCAGTAGCAACGCCCCAAGGATGGCACTCGCCGCCCCGCACAGCAGCAGCCAGCCGAGGCTGCCCAAGGCGCTCTGCCAGAGTTTGGCCAGGGCGAACATCGGGTGGCTGACCACCTCCACGCGCGCCGCCTGCTGCCAGCCACGGCTGACGATGGCATCGCCGCCGGCCGGCGCAAGGCCGATCATCTTTACGAACCAGGCCGGCACGCCGTTGGCGTCGGGTTCGGCGGCGCGCTCCACCAGCACCTGGTCATTGCTCAGGTCGATCACGCGGATGCTGGCGTAGTAGCCACTGTCAAAGATCGAGCTGACCATCAGTTCGGTCATCGCCGGGTCATCGATGTTCGGCGTCAGCGACAGCGCCAGTGCGGTGGCCGCGTCCTGGGCGTGGGAGCGCAGCTGGTTGACGTACTGGGTACGCGAGCTTTCCAGGCTGACCACGAAGCTACCGCTGAAGGCGACCACGAGAAACACACAGATAGCGATCAGCAATTGTTTGAACAGTGACATCGTAGCTCCTGTTAATTATCCGAACTGGCCGGAAACCCTTCGGCGGTCATTTTCTTCAAGACATCCTGCCAGCGCGACAGGCGCTTGGTGTCACCGACTTTCTTGTTGCCCGCAGCCCCGGTCAGCCACAGCCCTTCACCATTGAACGCGTAGACCGGCAGCAGGTCGGTGCGCTGGCTGGCGGGCAGGATCGGGTCCATCAGGCTGTCCAGGACCAACGGCATGGCTTCGGGGCTGGCGTAGTAGGTCAGCACCATGTGCGCGCGGTTCTGGCGCAAGGCCTTTACGTAGGTAATACGCAGCTTGTCGGCCGGAATGCCGAGGTTACGCAGGCTGAAGTATTTGGCGATGGCGTAGTCTTCGCAGTCACCGGCGCCTTTCCACAGGGATTGAATGGGGGTCGCCCAGTAATCAATCTCGTGCCACAGGTCGATATCTTCTTCGTACTTCATCTGCCGGTTGAAGAACAAGTTGACCACCTTGAGTTGCTCAAGCTCGCTGATCTGCTTTTGCGTCGACAGCAATTGTTGCCAGGCATCGATGCGTTGGCGGCCGGCTCCGAGCGGGCCATAGAGCGCCTCGGCACGGCGGCTGATCTGGTTGAAATCCCAATCGGCATGCAACTCGCCCAGCAGCCCGCCACCCAGCATCAGCGTGATGGCAAAACCGAACAGAATCCGGGGGATTTTAAAGCGTATCGCCACAGCTATACCCGAGCTTGCAGCCTGGAAGGTGCGGCAATGGTGCGGTGATAGCGGGCAAAAAACAATGGCACGGTGGAATCACGGGGCCATAAATAACGGGATTTAATCGTCAGTAAATTGGCTATTTTCCGCTCGTCCGAAAGAACGCTGAGAATAACATCAAAATAATGACACTCCCTGATCTCTGTCACAAAATGGCCCAACGAAAGCGCCTACAAAAAGACTGCGGTAAGCCCCTTGTTTCTTGCCGACCTCCCACGTCTTTAAACGCGCCGTGAAGGAGCTCCGGCCATGAGCCGCACTGATGATCTGTTTGCCCTGTTCGGCAAGGGCGTGTCCCGCGACCCTGAAGGGCGCAACGCTCGACTGCACTTTTTCGGCACCATCCCCTTCGATGATGGCACTCGCGTGAATGCGAAGGACGGTTCGCGCTTCAGCGCCAACACGCCTTATACCCACGAACATTCCCTGCCTTTTGATGCGAACGCGCCGCACCCGACCGTGATGGCTGTGGTCTCCGTCAATGGTGGCGTTGGCCGCAGTACCCTGGTCACGGCCCTGAGCAGCGGCTTGCAGCGCCTGGGCGAGTCGGTGGTGGCATTGGACCTCGACCCGCAGAACGCCTTGCGCCAGCACTTTGGTGTGGGCCATGAGCTACCGGGCATCGGCCGTACCAGCTTGATCAATGGGCAATGGCAGAGCGTCTTGCAAACCGGGTTTGCCGGTTGCCAGGTGATGCCCTTTGGCGACACCGATGTGCAGCAGCAGGAAAACCTCCAGCGCTGGCTCACACGTGAGCCGACGTGGCTGGCGCAGCGCCTGTCGGTGCTGGGCTTGAGCGAGCTCCAGACGGTGATCATCGATACCCCCGCGGGTAACAATGCGTACCTGCACCAAGCGCTGAACGTCGCCGACATCGTGCTGGTGGTGGTGCAGCCCGACGCCGCCTGCCTCGGCACGCTGGACCAGATGGAGGCCTTGTTGGCGCCCTACCGTGAGCGCCATCACCCGCCGCGTTGTCACTTCGTGATCAACCAGCTGGATGAGCATTCGGCGTTCAGCCTGGACATGGTCGAAGCATTCAAGCTGCGCCTGGGCGAACAACTGCTGGATGTCGTGCACCGTGACCTGTCCTTCAGCGAAGCCTTGGCCTTTGGTTCGGACCCGCTGGATAACGTGGCCCAGAGCCTCGCCAGCGACGATATCAACGAGCTTTGCCGTGCACTGACCCGGGCAAAAACCACGCCTTGAGCCGTAATGCCAGATTGTCCCGAATCACAAGGCTTAGAGAGCAACCTGTGGCGAGGGAGCTTGCTCCCGTTGGGCCGCGAAGCGGCCCCAGCTCTTTGTTTAAAAAGCTGGGACTGCTGCGCAGTCCAACGGGAGCAAGCTCCCTCGCCACAGGTACAGTGTTCGCCCTTAACTGACAGGCATTAGTCGCGTTATAGGCAGGATGCCAGATGCTTATGCACAATTGGTTGGTTGCAGCCGGGATTAAACAGCGATTTTGTGGATCTGTTCTCAACACGTCGCAACTACCTGTTTTGCGTGTGTTTTATTTTGTGAACAAAAAATGATCAGCCTGGCTTTTGGCCTGTAACGCAGACGGCTACAGGCGCTGTATAAAATTCATCAACAGAGTTATCCACAGGCTTGGGTGCGACAATTTTGCCCTTTAATCGCGCTCGGCGAGCACCATCAAGTTGCGCGGCGTCAACGTCGCGTCGCAGAAACTGCCCACCTCAACCCTGTAGCCGTTTTCGCGCAGGAACAGTGCCCGATCCAGCACCAGCCATAGCTCCAGCGGGCGCCGAAACAGACCACGCACCAATTCCAGGTTCCTGACCTCGGCCAGCCGCCGCCAACCGTGCGCCTCCAACGCCAGCCAATCCTGCCCGCCTGTGGATAACCCTTTGAGTGCCGCCAATTCCCGGCAGTAGTCGGCGAAGGGCTTATCCAGCCAGGCGCTGGGCAGTGATGGGGTGGGCAAGTAGTCGTCGCAGCCGCGCAGTTGCCGTTGCAGGTGATCGAAGCCCAGGCGCCGCGCCATGGAGATGTCGCGCTGGCGGCGCACGCGGGCGCCGGCAGTGACGGTTTCGCTGAGGGGCAGGCCAAGGTCATCGATCGACAACTGCAATGCCGACGTCTGGCCTGCGCTGGACAGGGCTTGATAACGCTCTGCGCCGATGCGGTTGTAGCAGCAGGGCGCCAGGGCCAGTTGTTTGCAGCCGGCGCTGCTGGCCAGTTGCAGCAAGCGCACGTGCAGGTCGCCGCAGGCGTGCAGGGCAACGGGCGTGTGCTCGGCGCTGAGCGCGACGTCGGCCATCACATCTTGCAGGCGGTGGGTCACGGGCAGGCCGTGGTGTTCGCTCAAGGCCTGGCCGGCGGCGATCAGTGCGGGGTCATATTCCAGGCAGGTCAGGTGTTGCCCGCTTTGCAGCAAGCGGCGGCCGAGGTGGCCCTTGCCGGCGCACCAATCCAGCCAGTGTGTCGGCGTTGCGCCAAATCCCAGCGCCGCGCCGAAGGCTTCGATCTGTTGCCATTTGCGCCCGGGCACATCGACATTCAGGCGATGGCGAGCCGGTTCAAGGGGCATCGTCGGTAACTTATCCACAGCTCCGAGCGCCAACGCCTGGCTGGCCAGTTGTGGAAAAGGTACGGGGGCGGGCAGGTCATGGGGATGGTTGTGGGCGGTTTCGGCGTCGGCCAACGAGCGTTGGCGCAGCCACTGGGAGAGCGCGGGGTGTTCGGCTTCCCAGGGCAGTTGCCGGTGAGTGAAGGGCCGTGGTCGCCACAGCCCTTGGTGTTCGATCAGGAAGGTATCCAGCGCTTTAAAGCGCGCTTCAACGTCCCTGGCACGCATCGACGCGCAGCCAGCGTTCCAGCAGCTTGAAGCCGCGCACCAGGATGTAGGCCATCAACAGGTAGAACAGCCCGGCGGCGAAGAAGATTTCCACCGGCAAGTAGGTGCGGGCAATGATGGTGCGGGCCATGCCGGTCAGCTCCAGCAAGGTCACGGTACTGGCCAGGGCGCTGGCCTTGAGCATCAGGATCACTTCGTTGCTGTACGCCGGCAGGCCGATGCGCGAGGCGCGTGGCAGGATGATGTAGAACAGCGTCTTCGGCTTGGACATGCCCAGGGCACGCGCTGCTTCGATCTCACCGGGCGGGATGGCCTGGATCGCGCCGCGCAGGATCTCGGCGATATAGGCGGCGGTGTGCAGGGTCATGGTAGCGGTGGCACACCAGAACGGATCACGCAGGTACGGCCACATGAAACTCTCCCGCACCGCATCGAACTGCGCAAGGCCGTAGTAGACCAGGAACAACTGCACCAGCAGCGGCGTACCACGGAAGAAGAAGATATAGGCGTAGGGCAGGGCACTCACGTACCAGCGCCGCGAGGAACGGGCGATACCCAGCGGAATCGCCAGCAGCAGGCCGGCGATCACGGCGATGGCCACCAGCTCCAGGGTCAGGATCGCGCCCTGGGCCAGCTTGGGCAGCCACTTGATGATCACGGCCCAGTTCAGGCCCAGATCGAAATGCGCCAGCCAGCTGTAGTCGCCGCTCATTGGGTGCTCCTTGCAAAGCCGCGGGCGGCGCGTTTTTCCAGGAAGTGCATGGCGGTCATCGCCAGGACAGTGAGGCCCAGGTACATGAAGGCCGCGACCATGAAGAAGGTGAAGGGCTGCTTGGTCACGGTTACGCCGATCTGCGCGTGGCGCATGATTTCTTCCAGGCCGATCACCGACACCAGCGCGGTGTCCTTCATCAGGATCATGAACAGGTTGCCCAGGCCCGGCAGGGCGATACGCCACATCTGCGGCATGATCAGGCGGGTGAAGATGCGAAACTTCGACAGGCCCAGTGCTACACCGGCTTCGCGGTGGCCCTTGGGAATGGCGAGGATCGCGCCACGGAACACTTCGGTGGCGTAGGCGCCAAAGCACAGGCCCAGGGCGATCACCCCGGCGGCAAAGGCGCTGAGGGACAGGTCGGGGTTGCCGAAGAACTCGCCCAGGGCACGCATCAGGTTGACCGTGCCGAAATAAATCAACAGTACCCACAGCAGTTCGGGAATGCCGCGAACGAGGGTCGAGTAAGTGCCGCCAAGCCATTGCAGCGGCTTGTACGGGGACGTCTTGGCCAGGGCGCCGGCCAGGCCGAGCACCAGCCCCAGGCACAGGGCCGTGAGCGCCAGTTTGACGGTCATCAGCGCGCCAGCGGCAAGCGCCGGGCCGAATCCGTAGAGATCGAAATTCATGGTGTTTTCATATCGCAAGGCATTGCTAAAAGCCGACGCGCTCTAGTGAGCGCGCCGGGCATACCGTTCAGATCATTCGATGCTGAAAGGGAAATACTTGTCGTTGATCTTCTTGTAGGTGCCGTCTGCCTTGATCTCCGCCAAGGCTTTGTTCAGGCGCTCGCGCAGTGGGTCGCCCTTGCGGACGGCGATGCCGATCTTGTCGCTTTCTACAACCGGGTCGCCCTTGAACTCGTAGGCGGAACCGTCTTTGCTCTTGAGCCATTCGTACTGCACGTACTTGTCGGCGAGCATGCCGTCGAGGCGGCCCGACGTCAGGTCGAGGTAGGCGTTTTCCTGGGTGTCGTAGAGCTTGGCGGTGGTGTCCGGCAGCTCGTCTTCCAGGTACGTACCGGCCAGGGTCGCGCGTTGTGCGCCGATGATCTTGCCCTTCAGGTAACCGGCGTCGGTCTTGAAGTCTTTGGTGGCTTTGGGTGCGATGAACTGCAGCTTGTTGGAGTAGTACGGGTCGGTGAAGTCGACGGCCTGCTTGCGTTCATCGGTGATGGACAGCGAGGACACCAGGAAGTCGAACTTCTTGGCGTTCAGGGCCGGGATGATGCCGTCCCAATCGGACACGTACACTTCGCACTTCTCGACTTTCATCTTGGCGCACAGGGCGTCGCCGATGTCCTTGTCGAAGCCCACGACATTGCCGCTGGCGTCTTTATTGTTGAAGGGCGGGTAGGCCGCTTCGATCCCCATTTTCAGGGTTTCTGCCATGGCCGTGGCGCTGAACGCCATCGAGACGGCCGCAGCCAGTAGGAATTTTTTATAGTTCTGCATGCATGTTGCTCCGTTAGCGGTTGCTGGACATGAATTGTTTGCAGCGCGCCGAAAGCGGGTTTTCAAACACCTGCTGTGGCGATCCTTGCTCTTCGACCAGGCCCTGGTGCAGGAACACCACTTCACTGGATACCTGACGGGCGAAGCCCATTTCATGGGTGACCAGCAGCATGGTGCGGCCTTCTTCGGCCAGTGCGCGGATCACATTAAGTACTTCCTGAACCATTTCCGGGTCAAGGGCCGATGTGGGCTCGTCGAACAGGATGACTTTAGGCTGCATCGCCAGGGTTCGCGCGATGGCGGCCCGTTGTTGTTGGCCACCGGACAATTGCGCGGGGTAGGCGTGGCGCTTGTCGCTGATGCCGACCTTGGCCAGCAGGGCTTCGGCCACCTCGATGGCTTCGGCCTTGCTCTGGCCGAGTACACGGCGCGGCGCCTCGATGATGTTGTCGAGGATGCTCATGTGCGGCCACAGGTTAAAGTTTTGAAACACAAAACCGATTTCGCTGCGCAGGCGGTTGATCTGCTTGCCGTCGGCGGCCATCAGCTCGCCGTTTTTCGCGGCCTTGAGCTTGAGTTCTTCGCCGGCGACCAGGATCTGGCCCTGGTGCGGGTTTTCCAGCAGGTTGATGCAGCGCAGGAACGTGGACTTGCCGGAACCGGAGGAACCCAGGATCGAGATCACATCGCCGTCGCGAGCGGTCAGCGAGATACCTTTGAGTACCTCCAGCTCACCATAGCGTTTATGCAAGTTGCGGATTTCAAGCGCGGGCGTGGCCTCGGCCATGTGCGGTCCTCATTGTGTTCGTTGCGTGCTTGCTGTTGGGCCGCCTTCCTGGCGAGGCGCCAAGCTAGCATAGCGTTTGGATGACAGCCAACAGCGCTGCGGACGGTTAACAGGTGGTCTGCGGCAGGGTGTCGCATCGGCACAGTAGCGTGTCGCGCCATCTACAACCGAACAGACGTTTGAACCCGTAAACGGGCAGGCTTCGCGTAAAAAAGGGCGCGATGGTGCCAGCTTTGGCCGGGGGTTGGAAGGGTCAATCGGGCAAACGGTGCATATCAGCCCCGTTATGGCGCGTCACGTACTTTTTGTGTGTGTTTTTGGTGCGCTCTTTCGTTTAAAAGTGAGTCGCACGGTAACGCTATAGCGGAATCTCATTGTTCTCAATGAGTTGCGATGGCTGTTGAATTATCCTACAGGCCGCGTCAATCGGGGGCCTGTAACATTTTGGCGCAAATATTGCGTAAAAAATAAAGAACGCCCTGTTGGTTTCTTTTCACGAGAAAGAGCACAGGCCGGGCGGACCGTTTTCGCAATTCCTCGCAAAGGTGTGTCAATGAGTAGTACGCAAAGCTCCAATGACCTCGAACAGGGGCTCAAACCGCGTCACGTCACCATGCTGTCGATTGCCGGCGTTATTGGCGCCGGTTTGTTTGTCGGCTCCGGCCACGCGATTGCTGCCGCCGGCCCTGCTGTGTTGCTGGCCTACGCCGCCGCCGGTACGCTGGTGGTATTGGTGATGCGCATGCTGGCCGAAATGGCCGTGGCGTCACCGGACACCGGTTCATTCTCGACGTACGCCGACCGCGCCATCGGTCACTGGGCCGGTTTCACCATCGGCTGGTTGTACTGGTGGTTCTGGGTCTTGGTGATCCCGCTGGAAGCCAACGCCGCCGCGACCATCCTGCACGCCTGGTTCCCGGATATCGCCATTTGGGCGTTTACGCTGGTTATCACCTTGCTGCTGACAGCGACCAACCTGTTCAGTGTGAAGAACTACGGCGAGTTCGAGTTCTGGTTTGCGCTGATCAAGGTCGTGGCCATCGTGGGCTTTGTGATCCTCGGCCTGGCCGCGATCTTCGGCTTCCTGCCGACCAGCCAGGTCAGCGGCGTTTCGCACCTGTTCGATACCCAGGGCTTTATGCCGAACGGCATGGGCGCGGTATTGGCCGCGATCCTTACCACTATGTTCTCCTTCATGGGCACCGAGATCGTCACCATCGCTGCCGCCGAATCGAAGAACCCTGGCCAGCAAATCACCAAGGCCACCAACTCGGTGATCTGGCGGATTGGTTTGTTCTACCTGCTGTCGATCTTCATTGTGGTGTCCCTGGTGCCATGGAACGATCCGACCCTGGCGGCCGTAGGTTCCTACCAGACCGTGCTGGAACGCATGGGCATCCCGAATGCCAAGATGATCGTCGATATTGTGGTCTTGGTTGCCGTGACCAGCTGCCTGAACTCGGCGCTGTACACCGCGTCGCGCATGCTGTTCTCCCTGGGTCGTCGTGGTGATGCACCGGCTGTGGCCAAGCGCACCAACAAGAGCGGCACGCCTTACTGGGCAGTGATGCTGTCCACCGGCGCGGCGTTCCTCGCGGTGTTCGCCAACTATGTGGCTCCGGCTGCCGTGTTTGAATTCCTGCTGGCCAGCTCCGGCGCGATCGCGCTGCTGGTGTACCTGGTGATCGCGGTGTCGCAACTGCGTATGCGCCAGAAGCGTACAGCGGCGGGTGAGAAGATTGTCTTCAAGATGTGGCTGTTCCCGGGCCTGACCTACGCGGTGATGGTGTTCATCGTCGGTACGTTGACCATCATGCTGTTCCAGGAAGCGCATCGGGTCGAGATTATTGCGACGGGTGTGTTGAGCTTGCTGGTGGTGGCGGCGGGGTTGCTGGTGTCCAGTCGTCGCAAGGCGCAGAGAGTAGGCGCCGCAGTCACTAACTGACGGAATGCGTTCAAAAATGTGGGAGCGGGCTTGCTCGCGAACGCGGAGTGTCAGTCACTGAATCAGTTGGCTGATCCACCGCATTCGCGAGCAAGCCCGCTCCCACATTTGGTTTTGCGTCAGTCTTCGGAGTTAGCCAGTGCCTGGGATGCCGCAACGTAATCCGCCTGGAACTCTGGCGATTCAATCCACGCCAGCGCAGCCGCTTCATCATCGCTATCCGTGGCCCACTGCCGATACTCGATCAGCGCCGCCAGGATAAAGTCGGTGGCTTCTTCTTCGCCTTCCTGTTCCAGCACCAGTGCCAGCAACGGGTGCGACAGGAACGCTGCGCACAATGCCTGCTGGCTGATCTCGCCTGCGGCGCGCATCTCGACGAACAGCTCGGTCAAATCCACTGACTCCAGGTCAATGCGGCTGTCATCGCCGGCAAAGGCGTCCGGTTTGCTCGCGACGGCGCGCTGGGTGCGGTTTTGCTTGGCCTTGGTCTTGGCCCGTTGGGCGCGTTTTTGCTGCTTGTTTGGCGAGGCCATGGGTGTGACGTCCTAGGGTTCAGAGTGGGGTATTGAAGCGCAGGTTGGCGGAAATCCCAAGTGTATCCGCCGGTAATTGGCCGTTTTGCAGCCACGCCAGTGCAATCGGCCACAGGCGGTCCTGATACTCGCTGCGGAAAAATGCGAAATGCCCGACCTGTTTTTCGCCGATGTCCTCAGGCGCAATCCGCAGATGGCTGCGCTCGCTGTTGTCGAAGTAGCCGAGTAGCCGCTCGATGGCTGACACGGTGCCGAATGGGTCATCGGTGAGGCTGATGGCCAGGAGTTGCGCCGTCACTCGGCTGAATGGCAGCTCACCCAGGTCTCGTCCGCTGGGCCGCGTTTCATAGCGGGGCGTCGGAGTGCTCCAGTCCCGCACCACGCCTGCTGGTGTGTCTTCCAGCCAGCCCAGGCGCTTGCCGGGGAAGTATCCGCAGAGGGCCGTTAGCAATGGCATCAGCACATGCCATTTGGCAACCATCTGCCAGCGCCCACGTGCTGCGTAGTCGCGCCAATAGGCAAACTGTGCACCGACGGTAACGATGCGCCGGATCACCGTGCCCGACGCGCCAAGGCCTGCCGCGCAGCCGCCGAAGCTGTGGCCCACCACGTCGATGGGTTGCCCGGGAAACTCCCGTTGGGCGCGCCGCAGGATCGCCTCGAAGTCCAGCGTGCCCCAATCCGACCAGGAAGCCTTGAAGCCGCGTAGCGAGCCACTGCGGGACTCGCCGATGCCACGGTAGTCGTAGGTGATGACGTCAAGGCCGTTGGCAAACAGGTAATCAGCGAAGCGCGAGTAATAGCGGCAACGCAGGGAGGTGGCGGCGTTGATGATGACGATGGGGCGGTCGAAGTCGGTACGCAGGTGGCGCCAGGTGAAGCCGCCGAGGAGGTGGTTGTCGGCGGTGGGTTCTTTGAATGGGGTGCTTTGACTTGGCGTGCGTGTCACGTCGGGCATTCGCGAAGAGGCGTCATTCAAATTCATTGGGGCTCTGCCTTTAATCGTTTTTATTTTTTTAGTAACAGTTGGCCAGTTTGCCAGTACTTGTCCTGCCTTTGGTGGGTTCACTAATCTCGGCGCTCACTCATAGAGCCATACATCCGAGAGGAACGACACCCGACCATGGACCGATTAGACTGGCAGGCACCCAACTCGGAGGTCTCTATGAGCATCCCACTTTCTCCTATCGTTTCAGAGTTTGAAACAGAAGAGCAGGCTGCCAGCTACGACCGTTGGTTTCGGGCCAAGGTGCAGGCGTCGATTGATGATCCTCGCCCAAATATTCCGCATGAGCAGGTTATGGCTGAAGTCGAGAGAATGCTGGAGGAGAGGCGCGAGGCTCGCCGTACAGCTCGCTAAGCCGTTGTAAGGCTCGACCTTGCGGTAGTTGATGCATAGGCTAGTTGCCTTTGCGATCAGCTAGAGCGCCGTAATGACCCGCGACACCCTCGAACACCATCAGATCCCCCTCTACTTCGTCGCTGTCCTCCTAGCCGCGGCCTTCGGCTTGCTCGTGCCCTCATCAGCCAGCGGTCTGGGCATGCTGGTCACGCCCGCCATCGCCGTGCTGATGTATGCGATGTTCCTGCAAATCCCGTTTCTGGACCTGCGCCAAGGCTTGGGCAACAAGCGTTTCCTGTCAGCCTTGCTGCTGGCCAACTTCATCCTGGTGCCGTTGCTGGTATGGGCATTGACCCGTGGCCTGGTAGAACGCCCGGCATTGCTGGTGGGCGCGTTGCTGGTGTTGCTCACGCCTTGTATCGACTATGTGGTGGTGTTTACTCATATCGGCAAGGGCGATTCGCGGTTGATGCTGGCGGCGACGCCGGTGTTGTTGCTGCTGCAGTTGGCGCTGTTGCCGGTGTATCTGGGGTTGATGCTGGGGGCGCAGTCTGGGGTGGTGGTCGAGGCGGGGCCGTTTGTCGAGGCGTTCCTGTTGTTGATTGTGCTGCCGATGATCCTGGCAGTGCTGACCACATCCCTGGCACGGAGATCCTCGGTCGTCAATGCGTGGAACAACGCCTGGGCCTGGCTGCCGGTGCCGGCGATGGCGTTGGTGCTGTTTGTGGTGATTGCGTCGCAGATCACCTCAGTGGTGCGTGATTTCAGTGTGTTGATGCCGGTGGTTCCGGTCTACGTGGGGTTCCTGCTGCTGGCGCCGTTGGTGGGGATGTTGGCTGCACGCCTGTTCGCGCTGCCTGCGGCGACGGCGCGCGCGGTGACGTTCAGCGCATCGACGCGCAACTCGTTGGTGGTACTGCCCTTGGCGCTGGCCCTGCCCGAGGATGTGCGCGGGTTGGCGGCGACGGTGGTGATCCTGCAAACCTTGATCGAGTTGGTGGGTGAGTTGATCTACATCCGCCTGATCCCGGCGTTGGTGTGGCCCGCGCGGCGGTAAGTGTGGGTCTGTTCAGGCGCGATTCAGCAGGGTGGTCGGCACCATAGGTCGGCGCCCTTCACCTGACAGGTCTACCGATGGATCACCGCAACCGTTTTCGCCTGGAGTCCCTGGGCATTTTCCTGCTGGCCTTATTGCTGTTTACCTTGGGCATCTGGGACCAGCAGCCCCAGGGCTTTGACGGACGCTGGGCGCTGTTCCTGCAGGAAATGTTTCGCCACGGTGTGAGTTTTTTCCCGACGACCTATGGCCAGCCTTACGCGGACTATCCCGGCACCGCGACCTTCTTCAGTTTTGTATTTGCCCGGCTGTTCGGTGCGCCCAATCACCTGGCGAATATCCTGCCCACAGCCCTGGCATCCGCCGGGGTGGTTGCCTTGATCTATCGCCTGCTGGTCCCGTCGAGTCGCCAATGGGCGCTGCTGACGGTGCTGCTGACGCTGCTCACTGCGCAGTTGCTCGATAAGTCGCGCTCGGTGTGCCTGGATCAGATGGTGTCGCTGTTGTGTGTCGGTAGTTTCTACCTGCTGCACACGGGCGAGCGCCTGGGATCGCGGTGGCGCCAACTGGCAGTGTTCCCCTTGTTCATTCTCGGCTTTGCCATTCGCGGGCCGCTGGGGTTGATCGAAGTTTGTGGCGTGGTGTGCGTGTACTGGGCGTTGAGCCGCCCCGGGCAGCGGGTCAGGCAGGTGCTGATCCACGGCGCGGTAGGCCTGCTGCTGTTGGCGGCGTGCTGGTGGCTGCTGGTGAAGCTGGCGCGGATCAGCGGTGGCGATGCCTTTGCCGACGAAGTGTTCAAGATGCAGGTCGGCGGGCGCCTCGATGAAAGTGGTGAGCCGTTCTACTTCTACTTCCAGTTGAGTGTGTACCGCTACTTTCCTGTAGTGCCGCTGGCGCTGGCGACGTTGATTGCGCTGCGCCATCGCTGGGCCGAGCGCTTTGTGAATGACGATGTGCAGTTGGTGGTGCGGCTCGGTGCTTGCGGCCTGATGATTTTGCTCGGGCTGTCGGTGCCGCACTTCAAGCGTGCTTATTACATCTTGCCCATGGTGCCGCTGTTTGCCGCTGTCGCCGCCTACGGGCTGCTTCAGGCGCAAGGTTGGCTCGTTGGCGTGCGCAGGTGCTACGAAGGGCTTGTCGCGGCGCTACCGGCGTTGTGCGTGGTTGTAGTCTTTGTCTGTCGGCATGGGTGGCAGAAGCACGGTTACTGGCCGAACGTTTCGTTGCCGCTGTTGATTGGCGCGTTGTTGATCCTGCAAGTGGCGGCAGTAATCGCCTGGCGTCGACTGGTGTGGCTCAGTGCAATCGCCTTGGTCGCGCAATGGCTGGTGCTGGTGACTGTAGTGGATCGCGCCAAGGACCTGCAATTTGACACCCGCACCTTCGTTGGCCTGGTGGAGGCGCTGCGCGTCACGCAGCCGGGGCCACTGGTGTTTCTCAATCTGGGTCGTGACACCTGGGCGGTGCGCTACATGATGAACCTGGACCACGATGAGCAGCCGCTGTTTGTCGGTGCTGGCGAGGTCGAGCGGCTGGGCGCGTTGCCACGGCCTTCATGGGTGATCGTGGCGCGCAAGGAAACGGCGTTGCTGGCGGGGATGCCGCTGGAGCATCAGGCGCCGGTGTTCAGTGGGCGGTTGAATGACAATGCGTTGATGGTGTTTTTGCTTAAGTGACGATGCTGGAGGATTTCTCCAGCTGGGCGAAGTGTTATCTCAAAAAGTGAGTGGCGTAGCCCTTGTGGAATCAGCTTCGAGGCCACGGCAGATAAATTCACTATCTCTAAATCGCCATTCGGATAAGTGAAATTTCTGCACAAAAACCCAGACAACAAAAAACCCGCACTAGGCGGGTTTCTTGTGTGTTTCAGATGATGTTCGCACCACCTAAAACTAATTAGTGGTGCCCAGAGACGGAATCGAACCGCCGACACGGGGATTTTCAATCCCCTGCTCTACCGACTGAGCTATCTGGGCAACGGGGCGCATTAAACGGGTTTTTCAGGGGGTCGTCAAGCAAGTTTTCAAAAAATATTTAATTATTACCGTCGCTTACGTGCCGACCCCGGTTTTTGATCAATTATTGAGCAGGCGGCACGTAGCCGTCGGCCTTGGCGTAATCCTCGCCGGAAAAGAACTTGTCCATTTCGCCCGCCAGGTATTTGCGGTCTTCGGCGTTCATCATGTTCAGGCGTTTTTCGTTGATCAGCAGGGTCTGGTGTTTCAGCCAGTCGCCCCAGGCGTTGGCAGAGACGTGCTCGAAAATGTCCTGGCCCTTGGCGCCCGGATACGGAGGGCGTTCCAGGCCTGGCAGTTCTTCTTTGTACTTGCGGCACATTACGGTGCGGGTCATGACGACACTCCTGCATTCAAAACGTCGGCCGCGCGCTTCAGCAGTTTCTTGACCGGGGCGGCAAGGCCCAGGCGCGGCGGGGTGGCGAGGTTATACCAGAGCCAGTCGGCCTCGGCCACGTGATGGGCGGATTCCTCGACCTGCACCAGCCAGGGCTCGATGGCCAACTGGAAGTGGCTGAAGGTGTGGACCAGCCCCGGCAGTGCCTGTTGCTTGCCCAGTTCCAGCGCATGCTGGTGGGCGAGGTGTTCGAGGTCTTGCAGGTCGTCCAGCTCCGGCAAGCTCCACAGTCCACCCCATAGTCCGGTCGATGGGCGGCGATAAAGCAGGATTGCGCCCTCGGCGTTCGCCAGCATCGGCATCAGCGTGCGCTTCTGCGGGATGGTTTTGCGCGGCTTGGGGATCGGGTAACGCGTCTCCAGGCCGAGCATGTGGGCTTCGCAGCCTTTTTCCAGTGGGCAGAGCAGGCAGCTGGGTTTGCTGCGGGTGCAGAGGGTGGCGCCCATGTCCATCATCGCCTGGGTGTAGGCGTTGACCCGATCATGGGGCGTGAAGCGCTCTGCGGTGGCCCATAGCTGCTTGGCCACCTTGGGCTCGCCCGGGTAGCCCTCTTGCGCGGTAAAGCGCGCCAGCACGCGTTTGACGTTGCCGTCGAGGATCGGCGCACGCAGGCCCATGCTCAGGCTCGCAATCGCGCCAGCGGTGGACAGGCCGATGCCTGGCAGCTCGGTGAGTTTTTCCACGTCCCGGGGAAACTCGCCGGCATAGTCGGCCACGACAATCTTCGCGGTCTTTTGCAGGTTGCGTGCGCGGGTGTAGTAACCCAGGCCGGTCCACAAGTGCAGCACTTCGTCTTCCGGTGCCGCGGCCAGGGCTTCGACCGTCGGCAGCGAGGCCATGAAACGGTCGAAGTAGTTGAGCACGGTGCTCACCTGGGTCTGTTGCAGCATGATCTCCGAGACCCACACCCGGTACGGCGTGATGCCCTGTTGCCAGGGCAGGTCATGGCGACCGTGGCGGTCGTACCAGTCCAGTACCGCCGTTGAAAACTGCTCGCTTCTCATCGTTTGAACAGGCCTTTGAGCGCGTCTTTGAGCTGCGGGTTGACCTTGTCGAGCTTCTCTTCAAGTTTGTCGCTGAGCTTGTTGCCAGCCGCTTTGATAGCGACCTGGCCGAGGCCGTCCTTGTCCAGGCGGCAGGCCTTGGCGCCCAGTTCCAGCGGGCCGCGGCAGCGCAGCGGTACTTCGATGCCCTGGAAGTTGCTGCCCACCTGGCAGGCCGGGTCTGGCACTGCGCGTTGGTCGCCTTCGACGAGGATGCCCACGCGGTAGTCCATGCCCAGCACGCGCAGGTCGATGTCACCGTTGCCGTTGACCGTCAGGCCGGGGATGCGCACTTTCAGGTCCGGGTTGCTGGCGACGCCGTTGCGGAAGGTCAGGTTGCCGCGCAGTTCCTGGAACGGCGTGTCCTTGCCTTGTGGCGTGCTGCTCAGGGTCTTGCGGTTGAGCAGGGCGATGCCGGTGCACAGCTGTTGCTCAAGGTTGGCGTTGAGCAGCATGCCGTTGTTGATCACAAAGCTGGCGGTGCCGTTGAGGCTGTCGATCAGGGCTTTCTGGCTGTTGCCGCGGCCGCTGAGGTTGCTGTCGAGGGTGATCTGGCCCTTCACCGGTGGTGTTTGCCCCTGGGCTTGCAGGATGCGTTCGACCGGCACTTGCTTGATCTGGCTTTGCAGCGCCAGCAGCGGGATATCCTGGCGTACGTCGAGGCTGCCGTTGGCCTGGAAGGTGCCGTTGTAGAGGCCGCCGCTCAAGGTGTTGAGCTTGAGTTGGCCGTCGATGCCGGTGGCTTTGAGCACGGCGTTCTGGATCGGCAGCTTGCTCAGGGTCAGTTGCCCGAATGCCAGGTCGGCATCCACGTCCAATGTGCGCAGGCGTGTCAGTGGCAGCAGCTTGTCAGTGCTCCAGGCGGCCTTGGTGGGTGCGTCCGGCAGCGGCGTGGTGCCACCGGCGGCCATGGCCCCGGCTTCGCTGTTCTGCACTTCGGCCTGGCGTGCGGCGGATGCGCCTTTGGCGGCTTCGGACTTGGCCGGCAAGTAGTTGTCGGCGTTGAAGGTGTCACCCTTGAGTTGCACGCGCAGGGATTGCTTGGCGAAGTCATCCACGGCGATGCGGCCGGTGAAGGTGCTGCCGTCGACCTTCAGGTTCAGGTCGTCCAGGGCTGCGCGGCTGGGCGTGCCGCTGAGGCGGCTGACCAGCTCGACCTTGCTCAGGCTGCCCTCGGCCATCGGCGGCAACGGCTGGCCTACGCTGTCGAGGAACTTGGCCAGGTCAAACTGGGCGATGGACAGGGCGCCGCTCAGTTGTGGGGTCTTGTCGAGGTCGTTGACCTTCAGCTCGCCCAAGGCGCGCAATTGGTTGGCCGATAGCTTCAGGTTGGTCCATTCGGCGACGTTCGCCGCCAAATCCACCAACACCTGCCCCTGTGTGGAGAAGGTCACGGTCTTGCCTTGCAGCGGCTCGCCGGTAGCTTCGCCGCTCAGGCGCATGTCTTCGAACTGGTAGCGCTTGAGCGCCCGCTGGATGCGCAGGTTGCCGTTGAGCTCGGTCTTGACGCGCATCACCGGCTGGTTGCTGCCGAAGAATGCGGTGAGCTTCACGGGGATGCTCGCGCCGTCGTGGATCGCGCCGGAACTCAGCTGGATGCTTTCGGCGCTGAATTGCTTGCCGGTCTGCTCGTCGTTGTATTCGACGCGGGCGTTGTTGATGGTCAGGCTGTCGATATCCAGGCGGATTGGCTGTGGCGGCTTCTCCGGCTTGGGCTCGGCAGCGGGCTCGGCCGGCGTGGCGGCTGGCGCGGTTGTTTCGGTGGACGCGACAGGCGCGTTCTTGCCGATATCTTCCCAGTTGCCATGGCCCTGCTTGTCGCGGTTGAGGCGCAGGTTCAGGCCTTCGACGCGCACGTCGCTCATCTGCACTTCGCGGCGCAGCAGCGGCAGCACGCGTACCGACAGGCCGAGCATCTGCAGGTCGGCGAACGGTTGCGTCGGAGCGGTCAGGGTGGCCACGCTGGCTTCGTGCAACTCAAGGCCGAGCCAGGGGAACAGGCTCCAGCCGATGTCGCCATTGAGCGTCAGCTCGATGTGGGCCTTGTCGCGGGCAATCTGGCGAATCTCGTCTTTATAGTCGTTGGGATCGAAGAGGTGGGTCAGGGCAAAGCCCAGCGCCACAATGATCAGCAACAGCCCGAGAAGTACCAGACCCAGGATTTTGCCGAACGCTTTCATGGGCGAGTCCTTGTATGTCGATTTCAAAATTTAGCCGCAGAGTATAACGCCCGTAACCGTACGTCAGTTCCCTCATCGTTACATTGTATCCAGGCCTAGCAAAACGGGATTTTGGCGTCAAACAAAACAGATATCCCGAAAAAGGTGATGTCAGTTTGGTTTTTCTGTCATCCACAGGTGCTAATCTTCGCCGGTTCGTCTGCCTTCTGCGACATAGCGTCGCGCATTAATGGAGCTTCACTCAACAACAACGGCCAACGCTTTGCGTGCAAGGCCGAGGGAGAGAGCGCCTGACGGACGCATACTAATAACTGGGGGAAACACCAATGAGCACTAGCACTGCGGCAGCTTCAACTGCCGCACAGCCTGCGTTCCTGTCCAAGGAGCGCATCATCGCCAAGCCCGGCTTCAACCGCTGGCTGGTTCCGCCGGCCGCCTTGGCCATCCACCTGTGCATCGGCATGGCCTACGGTTTCTCGGTGTTCTGGCTGCCGTTGTCGAAAGCGCTGGGCGTCACCAAGCCGCTCGCCTGCGCGCCAGACATGAGTTTTATCGCGCAAATCTTCTCGTCCCAATGTGACTGGCCCATCTCCATGCTGGGCTGGATCTACACCTTGTTCTTCATCTTCCTGGGCTGCTCGGCAGCGATCTGGGGCGGCTGGCTGGAACATGCCGGGCCACGCAAGGCTGGCGTTGTATCGGCGCTGTGCTGGTGTGGCGGCCTGTTGATCTCGGCATTGGGTATCTACACCCACCAGATCTGGCTGATGTGGATCGGCTCCGGGGTCATTGGCGGTATCGGCCTGGGCCTGGGTTACATCTCGCCCGTCTCGACCCTGATCAAGTGGTTCCCGGACAAGCGCGGCATGGCCACCGGCATGGCGATCATGGGCTTCGGCGGCGGCGCGATGGTTGGCGCCCCGCTGGCAGCGGCATTGATGGGCCACTTCGCCACGCCGGACAGCGTGGGCGTATGGCAGAGCTTCCTGGTGATGGCTGCGATTTACTTCGTGTTCATGATCGGTGGCGCCTTGTCCTATCGCGTTCCGCCGACCGGCTGGAAGCCTGAGGGCTGGACCGCGCCGGCAAAAAAAGCCAGCAACGCGATGATCACTCACCGTCACGTACACGTGAATGTGGCGTGGAAAACTCCGCAATTCCGTCTGGTGTGGCTGGTGCTGTGCCTGAACGTGTCCGCCGGTATCGGCATCCTCGGCATGGCCTCGCCACTGCTGCAGGAAGTGTTCGGCGGCAAGCTGCTGGGCGTGGATGTGCCGTTTGGCCAACTGGATGCCGGTCAACTGGCCTCTATCGCAGCTATCGCCGCAGGCTTTACCGGCCTGTTGAGCCTGTTCAACATCGGCGGCCGATTCTTCTGGGCGTCGTTCTCGGACTACCTTGGCCGTAAAAACACCTACTTCGTGTTCTTCGCCCTGGGTTTTGCCCTGTACGCGTTGATCCCGAACCTCGGCCACCTGGGCAACGTGTCGCTGTTCGTGGCGGCGTTCTGCATCATCCTGTCGATGTACGGCGGTGGTTTTGCCACGGTTCCGGCGTACCTGGCCGACCTGTTCGGTACGCAGATGGTCGGTGCGATCCACGGTCGCCTGCTGACCGCCTGGGCAGCGGCGGGTGTATTGGGCCCGGTGTTGGTGAACTACCTGCGTGAGTATCAGCTGAGCATCGGCGTTGAACGCGCTGCGGCTTACGACATCACCTTGTACATCCTCGCCGGCCTGCTGGTGCTGGGCTTCATCTGCAACCTGCTGGTGCGTCCGGTGGCCGACAAGTACTTCATGACCGACGCCGAACTGGCCGCCGAACAGGCACTGGGCCATGACAAAGGCGCCGACGCCAGCACTTCCCTGGAGTGGAAAGCCGCGCCAGGTACTGTGCCATTGGCGATTGCCGCCTGGTTGGTGGTAGGTATTCCGTTGGCGTGGGGTGTGTGGGTGACCCTGCAGAAGACGGCGGTACTGTTCCACTAAGTTGAATACAGGCAGGTGCACCATCCTGGAGCACCTGCTTGTATGCACATGTCTATCCCCGACACTCCATCAGTCTTATCCCCTCCGATGTTTCTGTTTAGCGCCCGCGCCCCTATAATGGCTGCCTTTTTCGCCCAATGATTTTGCGGAGCTGGTGATGGCCGAACGTAAGGCGTCCGTCGAGCGCGACACTCTGGAAACCCAGATCAAAGCCTCGATCAACCTGGATGGCACCGGAAAGGCCCGATTTGATATCGGTGTACCTTTTCTTGAGCACATGCTGGACCAGATCGCCCGTCACGGGCTGATCGACCTGGATATCGTCAGCAAAGGCGACCTGCATATCGACGACCACCACACCGTGGAGGATGTCGGTATCACCCTCGGCCAGGCGTTTGCCAAGGCCATCGGCGACAAAAAAGGCATCCGTCGCTACGGCCACGCCTATGTCCCGCTGGACGAAGCGCTGTCGCGTGTGGTCATCGACTTCTCCGGCCGCCCAGGCCTGCAGATGCACGTGCCGTACACCCGCGCCACCGTGGGTGGCTTTGACGTCGACCTGTTCCAGGAATTTTTCCAGGGTTTCGTCAACCACGCCCTGGTCAGCCTGCACATCGACAACCTGCGTGGCACCAACACCCACCACCAGATCGAAACCGTGTTCAAGGCTTTCGGCCGCGCCTTGCGCATGGCCGTGGAGCTGGATGACCGCATGGCCGGGCAAATGCCCTCGACCAAGGGCGTCCTGTAATGCAGACGGTCGCCGTTATCGATTACGGCATGGGTAACCTGCATTCGGTGGCCAAGGCCCTCGAACACGTAGGTGCCGGCAAGGTGCTGATCACCAGCGATGCCAACGTGATTCGCGAAGCCGACCGGGTGGTATTCCCCGGCGTTGGCGCGATTCGCGATTGCATGGCCGAGATCCGCCGCCTGGGCTTTGACAGCCTGGTGCGCGAAGTCAGCCAGGACCGTCCGTTCCTCGGTATCTGCGTGGGCATGCAAGCCTTGCTTGACCGCAGTGAAGAGAACGACGGCGTGGACTGCATCGGCCTGTTTCCTGGCCAGGTGAAGTTCTTCGGCAAGGACTTGCACGAAGACGGCGCCCACCTGAAAGTCCCGCACATGGGCTGGAACGAAGTCAGCCAGACGGTGGATCACCCGCTGTGGCATGACATCCCGGACCTGGCGCGCTTCTACTTCGTGCACAGCTATTACATCGCCGCCGGCAACCCGGCCCAGGTGGTGGGCGGCGGGCACTACGGTGTCGATTTCGCCGCCGCGCTGGCCGAAGGCTCGCGCTTTGCCGTGCAGTTCCATCCGGAGAAGAGCCATACCCATGGCCTGCAATTGCTGCAGAACTTCGCCGCCTGGAACGGGCGCTGGTAAATGGCCAAGAAGCCGAAGTTACCGCTCTTGAACCTCACGCCTGAACAGGAGAGTGAGGCTACCCTCAAGATCAAGCGGTTCATGGAAGATCGCTTCGAGCTGAAGCTGGGTTCGTTCGAGGTCGCCGAGATCCTCGAACTGTTCACCGCTGAAGTGGCGCCGCACTATTACAACCGGGCGATTTTCGATGCGCAGACGCTGCTCAAAGAGCGGTTCGAAAGCATCGAAAGCGACCTGTGGTCGCTTGAGAAACCCTGATTTCCCAAGCATTGCTGAATATCGAATAAGGTTTGCCAGATGCTGATTATCCCCGCTATCGATCTCAAGGACGGCGCCTGCGTACGTCTGCGTCAAGGCCGCATGGAAGACTCCACCGTGTTCTCCGATGACCCGGTGAGCATGGCTGCCAAATGGGTGGAAGGGGGCTGCCGTCGCCTGCATCTGGTGGACTTGAATGGCGCCTTCGAAGGCCAGCCGGTCAACGGTGAAGTGGTCACCGCCATCGCCAAGCGCTACCCGCACCTGCCGATCCAGATCGGTGGCGGTATCCGCTCCCTGGAAACTATCGAGCACTACGTCAAGGCCGGCGTAAGCTACGTGATCATCGGCACCAAGGCGGTCAAAGACCCGGCCTTCGTTGCCGAAGCCTGCCGCGCGTTCCCAGGCAAAGTGATCGTGGGCCTGGACGCCAAAGACGGTTTCGTCGCCACCGACGGCTGGGCTGAAATCAGCACCGTGCAGGTCATCGACCTGGCCAAGCAGTTCGAAGCTGACGGCGTGTCCGCCATCGTTTATACCGACATCGCCAAAGACGGCATGATGCAGGGCTGCAACGTGCCGTTCACCGCCGCGCTGGCCGCTGCGACCAAGATCCCGGTGATCGCTTCCGGCGGTATCCACAACCTGGGCGACATCAAGTCGCTGCTGGACGCCAAGGCCCCCGGTATCATCGGCGCCATCACCGGCCGCGCGATCTACGAAGGCACCCTGGACGTCGCCGAAGCCCAGGCTTACTGCGATGCCTACAACGGCTGAGGACTGACCATGGCGCTGGCCAAACGCATCATCCCTTGCCTGGACGTCGACAACGGTCGCGTGGTCAAGGGCGTCAAGTTCGAGAACATCCGCGACGCCGGTGACCCGGTGGAAATCGCCCGTCGCTACGATGAGCAAGGTGCCGACGAGATTACCTTTCTCGACATCACCGCCAGCGTCGACGGCCGCGACACCACGTTGCACACCGTCGAGCGCATGGCCAGCCAGGTGTTCATCCCGCTGACCGTGGGCGGTGGCGTGCGCACCGTGCAAGACATCCGCAACCTGCTCAATGCCGGCGCGGACAAGGTTTCCATCAACACCGCCGCCGTGTTCAACCCGGAGTTCGTCGGCGAAGCCGCGCAGCACTTCGGCTCGCAATGCATCGTGGTGGCCATCGACGCCAAGAAAGTCTCCGGCCCGGGCGAAACCCCGCGCTGGGAGATCTTCACCCACGGCGGTCGCAAGCCTACCGGCCTCGACGCGGTGGAGTGGGCGATGAAGATGGAAGGCCTGGGCGCCGGTGAAATCCTGCTGACCAGCATGGACCAGGACGGCATGAAAAACGGCTTCGACCTCGGCGTAACCCGTGCCATCAGCGATGCGTTGGGGATTCCGGTGATCGCTTCCGGCGGCGTCGGCAACCTGCAGCATTTGGCCGACGGTGTGATCGAAGGCCATGCCAGCGCGGTGCTGGCGGCGAGTATTTTCCACTTTGGCGAATACACCGTTCCTGAGGCAAAAGCCTACATGGCGGCGCGCGGTATCGTCGTTCGCTAAACGCCGCTGGACACCATGGCAAGTGCGCGGCACTCTCTGCGCTTGCCATGGATTCCGGTATCCCTTCATGTTCAAACAGCTGCTGCTCGCCCTCGCCAGTACGTCCATCCTGTTGACGGGCTCGGCCCGTGCCGAGGAGTCATCCGGCACCGCCCTGGTGCTGCTGACGGAAAACTTCCCGCCCTACAACATGGCGAAAAACGGCAAGAACTTCGCCAAGGAAGACAACATCGAAGGCATCGCCGTGGACATCGTGCGCGAGACCTTCAAGCGAGCCGGCATTTCCTACAACCTCACCCTGCGATTTCCTTGGGAGCGAATCTACAAACTCGCCCTGGAAAAGCCCGGTTATGGCGTATTTGTGATGGCGCGCTTGCCGGATCGTGAAGCGCTATTCAAATGGGTCGGTCCTATCGGCCCGGACGATTGGGTGCTGCTGGCCAAGGCCGACAGCAAGATCCAGTTGGCCGACCTTGAGCATGCCCGTCGCTACAAAGTTGGTGCCTACAAGGGCGACGCCATCGCGCAAACGCTCGAGAAGCAGGGGCTCAGCCCTATCGTCGCCCTGCGTGACCAGGACAATGCGCAAAAGCTGGTGGATGGCCAGATAGACCTTTGGGCCACCGGTGATCCGGCGGGCCGTTATCTGGCCCGCCAGGTCGGGGTGACCCAACTCAAGACGGTGTTGCGCTTCAACAGTGCTCAGTTATACCTGGCACTCAACAAGCAAGTGCCGGATGAAGTGGTCGACAAACTGCAAGCGGCACTCGATCAATTAAGGCAAGAGGGTCTTGTCGATGAGCTCATGGCTCGATACCTCTAGCGGAGGTTGCGCGGGTGTCGGTTCAACGAACGGTTGCTCGCTGGCAGTTGTTTTGTCGCTGGGAAATTCGCTCATGTACATTTTATCGCCGTTGACGTAACTGACACTGCTTGCCAGTTGGCTGCCGTCCTGGCGCAGAAGGCGGTACTCACTCTGAATAACGTAGGCAGCCACGGCTTTTCTTGCCGGAAGGTAAGTGATGATTTCCAAGGGCGACGAATGTAACCAGCCTTTGGAAGATCGTTGGGTGTGAGTGAACGCAGGTTCCAGATTTGCCGAGAAACCCAGCTCGAACAGGCGGGTGCTTACGGGCCAACTGGTCCACAGCGTGACGCGGGATATCGCAGCCAGCGCAAAGGAGTAATCGCCGACTTCACCCTTGACCGTCGTCCACATAGAGGGCCGGTTGGTGTCACTGCTGTTATTGCCAAAACCGGTGAGTACGTAGCGATCGGTGCGTTCCAGACGATAGGTTGGCGAGTTCAGCAGCTGTTCGGTTGCGCTCAGTTCCGGATCTTTCACGCAGAACCATGGGAGTTCACATACCTGGGGGGCGTGGGAGGTTGCTTCCTCCGTAGGACGTTCATAACCGGTAAGCGTAGGTGGGGGCGGTGGTGGCGTCAGCTGCGCGGTGAATGCCATGCGCAGTGCATAGGTCGGCAGATCTGGCTTGGCATAGCGAGCGTTGCCGACAAAGGTCCCAGGCGCCAGGTAGATTTCTCCGGGTAGGGCGTCGGGCACTGTAATTGACCAGGCACTGAAGTCCATGGAAGCACCACTGCCGTAGTCATTCCAGATCAGTGCCCCCGGTTGCGCGCTCACCACCAAGTCGTCCCGCACGCATCGCAGGGCATTGCGCGAAGGTTTCTCATAGCCCACGCCGCACACCAGGCCCATTGCGACGTAGCCCTCAGGCGCCAGCGGTCGCCAGAGGGAGAAGTCGTTCCGTGCGCCTGAGTTCGTATCCTTCCACACCAATTCATAATCGTTCGGCGAACGCAGCGCAGTGCCGCCAGCACCGTTGGCGTCACTGACCACGGCGACGACCTTGCGTTGATTGATATTTCGATAGCTGTCAGTGGCAATGTCACCCATGGGGAAAAACCCAGTCAAGGCATCGGCGGTGGTGCTGGGACGCCATAGGCTGACAGCTTTGTGTGCGCCTGAACCCAGGTCGTTCCACAGCGGTAGATATTCGCTGGTAAAGCTGATGAGTAGGTCTTTGAATTGCAACGTGCTCATGGAGGGGCTCCCGTTTATTGAAGCCCTCACTATCAAGCAAGCCCAGAGCGCAGAGTGGTAGCTATTTAGACGTTGCGCAAACTTGGACTTAGCGCGGCTTGAGCAGGTCAACCCGGAGTGTCGAAGGTTGGTCGGCCTGGTCATAGGCATAGGTGCAAATTTTGTAAGGCGTTTCCCGGGCGGTGATCAACTGCGTGTATTTTTCCAGACCCTTGGAGTCGGAATCGTTCAGCGGGTATACCAAGTCGATTACGTCGCTGTTGTCGTCCTCGTCGTCGAGGGCGGGCGGTATCGATAAATAGCCCGAGGGCCGCAGGCAGTCGGTGGTTGAGGCAGGACCGTATTTATACGTGTAGCGGTTCAAGAACGGGGGCGCGAGGTTCCAGGCTACGGTGTAGGCCAGCAAACCGGCTTTATCCAGATTGATCGAGAGGTCTGGTGTGCGCGCAGGCCCGGGTTCGGCGAGTTCTACGGCAAGTGTCAGGGCATTTTTCATCATGCCGTTGGAGCCTTGCTGATTGAAGGAGTCGAGGCCGACGATGCACAACATGTGCAGGCCGGTTTGTGGGCCGATGGGGTCGTTGATGTGCGCGTTCTGAGCGCTGATGGGCGCGCTGTAGAGTGCCGGGCTTTCGCAGTCGGCAGCGCGGCGCGTGGTTTTGTAGCGGTAAAACGGTGTGTTGGTGGTGAAGGTCAGGTTCCACCGCGGCACGATATCCTTACTTTTAAAGCCTGGCCTCTGCACGAAATACTGTTGGATCGGCTCCGGGTTGGTGAACGTGATGGTGGTGGTCGGGTAGAGGTCGCACTGGTCAGCGTCAGACTGTAATTGACCCTTTACGAAGCAGTGATTCAAAAAGGTAACCGGGCTGCCGTAATTGGTTTCAGCATGCCAGGTGGGCATGCCGTCGTTGATTTCGCACGGTGCATTACGTTGGCATTTACGTTCTTGTGGCTGATCACGGGTGCTGGTGCTGAGAATGCCAAACAGAGTGTTGCTGGCACGGTCCAGCAAGGGGCCGCCAAAACTGCCGTGACCTACACCCTGGCATTGGTTCTTCATGGTGACGCGCCACACGAACGGTTGTTCCACCAATTCGCGGGAGCGCTGCTGGACGCAGGCCGAGAGGTGGAGGGTATCCCACGCGGGTGCCATCAGGGCGAGGATGTCGGTGCCGTCGGCCGGTACCTCTTCGGCCAGTTTCAACGGCTGGATACCGGCTGCAATCAAGGTGCTCAGCGAGGTCTGCAGTTCGATTATTGCCAGGTCGACGCCCTGGCTGCTGCCCCATTTGAGGGTTTTGAGTGGATAAATCTTGATCGTTTCGAGCGTGTCGTCGAAGTAGTTGAAACTGATGCTGCCCTTGATCGGCAGGTCACGTTGTACCGATCCGTTCAGGCGATGCAGGCAATGGCTGCTGGTCACCACGTAGGCCGGGCCTGATTCGCCGTTTTCGCTGCGGGTGTCCAGCAGGCTGGCGGTGCAGAGCGCTTGGGTTTCGTTGCGGATACGGCCAACGCCGTTCCAGTGGCTGTGTTCGCGGCGCGCATTGGTGAGCAGGCGCGCAGGGCTGGCATTGACCAAGCCTTCACCAAAATCGTGGGGGGCGGCGCAGAGTATGCTCGACAGGCTGCTCAGCAGCAGCCAGGAGATAGCCAAGGGGGTGATGTTCATGAAGCGTCCTCTAAGAGTGAGCCAAAGGTTCACTATTCAGGACGGCGTGCGGCGTGAGTGGTGGTTATCTAGGCGCAGGCAGATAAGTTCCGTGTTTGCCATGCCCGGCCATGGCCTGGTTGCTGCGCACGCTGATCATTAGCTTGATATCGATCCAGTCCACACCCTGGGCTTTTAGCTTGGGCAGTTCACGCTCCAGCACAGCCAGGGTCTGGGGGTAGGGATGGCCGATCATCACGGCTGAACCCTGCTTGTGGGCGAGCCTGATTGCGGTCTGCAACTGCGTGGTGATCGCCGCCTCGGTGCGTTCATCATCAAGGAATACATCCCGCGAGACACTCGCCAGGCCAATCTTCTGCGCCTCTGCGGCGGCCACGGTTTGCGCGCTGGTACGGCTGTCGACAAAGAACTTATTGCGCCGTTGCAACTCGGCCATCAACCAGGCCATGGCGCCAGGCTGTGCGGTCATGCGGCTGCCCATATGGTTGTTGATGCCGGCGGTGTAGGGCACGGCCTTGAAAGCGGCGTCCAGGCGCTTGCCGAGTTCTTCGATGGGCAGCTCGGGGTGCCAGGCGAACGGGCCGGTGGCCGGGTCCATGGGCATGTGCAGAATCACGATCTTGCCGGCCTTGTGCGCCTCGCGCGCGAATTCGGCGGCGTGGGGCGTGTCGGGCATGATCGCCGTGGTCACTGGCCCAGGCAGGGCCAGCACGCGACGATCCCGGGGCAGGTTTTGCCCGAGGTCGTCGATGATGAGGGTCAGGTAGGCTTTATGCGTTTCGCTGGCCGGGGCCGCGTGAGCGACTCCGGCCAGGCTGCACAGCACAGCGATGATCAGGGCAAAACGCATATCAACGGCTGCGGGTGATGCTCAAGCCCTTGAGCAGGCTCAGCGCCTGGGCCAGCTGGTAGTCATCGTCCTGCGGCATCGGCTTGGCTTTGGCGGCGCTGCCGGTTGGCTGGTCGGCACCGCCGTTGCCATTGCCCAGGTGACCTTGCAGGTCTGCCTCTTTGTAGTATTCGCTGTCGGCCTCGCTGGTGATCTTGGCCTTGCGCACTTCGATGTCCGGCACGATGCCCTGGGCCTGGATCGAGCGACCGTTCGGCGTGTAGTACAGCGCGGTGGTGATCTTCAACGCACGGTCGTTGTTCAGCGGCAACACGGTTTGCACCGAGCCTTTGCCGAAGCTGGTGGTGCCCATCAGCACGCCGCGCTTCTGGTCTTGCAGGGCGCCGGCGACGATTTCCGACGCCGAGGCGCTGCCGCCGTTGATCAGCACGGCCAATGGCACGTTTTCGCTGAGGTCGTTGCCGGTGGCCGAGAAGCGCAGCTCGGAGTTGGCGATACGGCCCTTGGTGTACACGATCAGGCCCTTGGTGATGAAGTGATCGACCACTTCCACCGCCGCCTGCAACACGCCGCCCGGGTTGTTGCGCAGGTCGAGCACGATGCCGTTGAGCTTCTTGCCGTTGTCCTTGCGCAGCTTGGCCAGGGCCTTGGCCACTTCGTCGCCGGTCTTGACCTGGAACTGGGTGATACGGATGTAGCCGTAGCCCGACTCCAGCAACTGGCTCTTCACGCTCTTGACCACAATGGTCGCGCGGGTCAGCGTCACGTCGAACGGCGTGCCGCCATCGCGCACCAGGGTCAGGGTGATTTTCTGGCCGATCTTGCCGCGCATCTTGTCCACGGCTTCGGTCATGGTCTGGCCACGGGTCGGCTGGCCGTTGATCTTGACGATAAAGTCGCCGGCCTGGATGCCAGCCTTGGACGCCGGGGTGTCATCGATGGGCGAGACCACCTTGACGTTGCCGTCTTCGGAGCCGACTTCAATGCCCAGGCCGCCGAACTCACCGCTGGTGCTTTCCTGCAGCTCGGCGAAATCTTCCGGGCCGAGGTAGGCGGAGTGCGGGTCAAGGTTGCTGAGCATGCCCTTGATGGCATTCTCCAGCAGGGTCTTGTCGTCTACAGGGTCGACATAGGCTGCCTTGATCCGGTCCATCACCTCGGCAAAGGTGCGCAGCTCGTCCAGCGGCAACGGCGCCTTGGTGGTCACTGCGGGTGCAGCCGGTGCGGTCGGTGCGGCGAAAGCCAGAGGCGCGCCGATCACCAGGGCGATGGTCAGGGCCAGCGAAGTGAGGCGGGACAAATGCAGCATGTCGAACGAACTCCTAATGTAGATGCGGCCCTATCCTTGGGAACGGCACCATTGTGCAGGATCGCTCGGGCGACCCTGCTGACGAATAGCGAAGTACAGCGCCGGGGTGTCCTGGCCACCACTGTTACCGACAGTGGAGATGGATTCACCGGCTTTTACAACATCACCTGCCGACTTGAGTAAAGTCTGATTGTGGCCGTAAAGGCTCAAATAGCCATTACCGTGGTCCAAAATCACCAACAAACCGGCGCCCCGCAGCCAATCGGCAAACACCACACGGCCACCGTGGACGGCGTGGACCTGGCTGCCGGAGGAAGCGCTGATCATCACCCCATCCCACTTGGCGCGGGTGTCATCGCCACGGGTTTCACCAAAGCGTGCCAGTAGTCGACCATCAACTGGCCATGGAAGTTTGCCGCGGGCTGATGCAAAAGGGCCGCCGAAGTTCTCGCCGGCGCTGGAAACCAGCGGGCCAGGCGCTGCATGTGCCGGTTTACGCGGTGCCGGCGCGTCCGTGGTGGCTGCCAGCTCGGCCTCACGCTGGCGCTTTTTTTCGGCTTCCTGCTGGGCGATCAGCGCTTTCTGGCGCGCTTCTTCAGCCTCACGTGCCTGGCGGGCCAGGGTTTCTTCGATGGTCTTGAGGACTTTGCCCAGGTCGGCCTGGTCCTGCTCGCGGGCCTGGAGCTTGGCGTCGCGGGCCTTCACGTCGTCATTGAGCTTGGCCAGGGCCTGTTGGCGCTCCTTGCGTACTTGTTCCAACTGATCGCGTTGGGTGTCGAGGGCGGTTTTCTGGTCGAGCAGCTGTGATTGCTGGTCGGCAATTTCCTGTTCGACGTTGGCCAACTGGCGCAGGGTTTCGTTGAAGCCCTTCAGTTGCGCGAGACGCGCTTGGCTCAGGTAATCGTAATAAGTGAGGGTGCGCGCAAATTTTTCCGGGTTCTGCTGGTTCAGCAGCAGCTTGAGGTATTCCTGGCGGCCACTCTGATAAGCGGCGCGGGCCTGGATTGCGATCAGGCGTTGCTGTTCAACGCGTGCGCCCTGGAGTTTTTTTTTCTCAGCGTCGAGTCGCTCCAGTTCCGACTCGCTCTTCTTTAATTCTTTTTGCAGCTCCTGGACCTGCTTCTCCAGCTTGCCCATCTCGGTTTCCGTACCGCGCAGGTCTTTCTGCACCCCGGATTTTTCTTCCTGGAGCTTCCCGAGCAGCTTTTTCAGCTCGGTAATGTCCTGACGCGTAGCGTCCAACTGTTGTTGGGTTTGTGCGCGCTCATCGGCAAACGCCGGTTGGAGCAGGCAGACAAGGGCAAGGGTAATCAAGGCGCGAAGCATAGAGGCGGGCGACACCAGGGGAAAGGGACGGCCTAGTATGCCCGCCAACTGCTGCAAAAAAAACGCCCAATTCGGGCTGGGGGGCAAGATAGGTGCTGAGTGGCGGGGGTATGGCAAAAAGATATCTTCCAAACAGCACAAAACCCCTGTGGGAGCGGGCTTGCTGTGGCGAGGGAGCTTGCTCCCGTTGACTGCGCAGCAGTCTCCGGCTTTTTTGGGGCGCTTCGCACCCCAGCGCAAGCAAGCTTGCTCGCCACAGCAAGCCCGCTCCCACAAGGGAATTGTGGTGTGTTGGAGATCAGACCAGGATCGAAGTACCGGTCATCTCCACCGGCTTCTCCAGCCCCATCAGCTTCAACATGGTTGGCGCCACATCTGCCAGCACGCCACCTTCACGCACTTTCAGATCACGCTTGCCGACGTAGATGAACGGCACCGGCTCGGTGGTGTGGGCGGTGTGGGCCTGGCCGGTGGATTCATCCGACATCTGCTCGCAGTTGCCGTGGTCAGCGGTGATCAGCGCTTCGCCGCCGACTTTTTCCAGCGCCTCGGCGATACGGCCGACGCATTCGTCCAGGCATTCCACGGCCTTGGTCGCGGCGGCAAGGTTGCCGCTGTGGCCGACCATGTCGCCGTTGGCGTAGTTGACCACGATCACGTCATAACGTTGGTGTTCGATGGCATCGACGATCTTGTCGGTGACTTCCGGCGCGCTCATTTCCGGTTGCAGGTCATAGGTGGCGACTTTTGGCGACGGGATCAGGATGCGCTCTTCGCCCGGGAACGGTTCTTCCCGACCGCCGGAGAAGAAGAAGGTCACGTGGGCGTATTTTTCGGTTTCGGCGATGCGCAGCTGGGTCTTGCCGTTTTTCGCCAGGTAGTCGCCCAGTACGTTTTCCAGGCTGCCCGGCGCGAACGCGGCAGGGGCCGGGATGCTGGCGGCGTATTGGGTCAGGCCGACGTAGTGGACTTTCGGCTGGCGCGCGCGTTCGAACTCGCTGAAACCGTCTTCGACAAACACACGGCTCAACTCGCGGGCGCGGTCGGCGCGGAAGTTCATGAAGATCACAGCGTCGCCGTCTTCCACTTTCACCGGCTCGCCGATGGTGGTGGCCTTGACGAATTCATCGCTCTCGCCACGGGCGTAGGCGGCTTCCAGGCCTTCCTGGGCAGTGGCGGCGTTGAATTCGGCCTGGCCGTCGACGATCAGGTTGTAGGCCTGGGACACGCGGTCCCAGCGGTTGTCGCGGTCCATGGCGAAATAGCGACCCACCAGGCTGGCGATGCGTCCTTTGCCCAGGGCGGCAAAGGTGGCGTCCAGCAGTTCGATGGACGATTGCGCGCTTTTCGGCGGGGTGTCACGGCCGTCGAGGAAGGCGTGCAGGTAGATCTTGTCGGCGCCGCGCTTGTAGGCCAGTTCGGCCATGGCGACCAGGTGGTCCTGGTGGCTGTGTACGCCGCCATCGGACAACAGGCCCATGAAGTGCACGGCCTTGCCGGCAGCCACGGCTTTATCGACGGCGGCGCAGATGGTCGGGTTCTCGAAGAACTCGCCATCGCGGATCGCTTTGGTCACGCGAGTGAAGTCCTGATAGACCACTCGTCCGGCGCCGAGATTCATGTGGCCGACTTCCGAGTTGCCCATCTGGCCGTCCGGCAGGCCGACGTCCATGCCGGAGCCGGAGATGAGGCCGTTGGGCATCGTCGCGGTCAGGCGGTCGAGTACGGGCTTCCTGGCCGCGTATACCGCGTTGTCGTGGTGGCTTTCACTGTGTCCGAAGCCATCGAGAATTATCAGGACCAAAGGTTTAGGCGTAGTAGTCATAGATCCTCTCGTGGCGGTAATAAAGGAAGGCGATTGAAAAGGGAGTGGCAGTTTAAAGCGAAGTTCCGACCGCGTCACCGCTTTACGGGGGTTGGCCGCCCCCGACGGCTGTGTATACTTACCGCCATTTTAACGCCCTGGAACCTCCTTGATGGTTGATCACCTGATTGCATTTGCCACTGCCCACTATCTGCTCGTGGGTGCCTTCGTCATCCTGCTGGCGCTGCTGATCGCTCACGAGATGAGCCGTGGTGGCCGCAGCCTGAGCACATCGGAGCTGACCGCGCTGGTCAACAAGGATGAGGCCGTTGTCGTGGACATCCGCCCGGTCAAGGACTTTGCCGCCGGCCATATCGTCGGTGCCCTGAACATTCCACAGGACAAGCTGATCGCACGCCTGGCCGAGCTGGAAAAACACAAGGCCAAGACCATTATCCTGGTCGATGCCCAAGGCCAGCACGCCGGCACCCACGCCCGCGAAATGCTCAAGGCCGGTTTCACCGCCGCCAAACTGTCCGGCGGTATCGGCAGCTGGAAAGCCGATAACCTCCCGCTGGTGAAGTGATATGAGCCAGGTTGTCGTGTATTCCAGCGATTGGTGCCCTTACTGCATGCGGGCCAAGGCCTTGCTGGAGAAAAAGGGCGTTGCCTTCGAAGAAATCAAGGTCGATGGCAAACCCCAGGTGCGTGCCGAAATGGCCCAGAAGGCGGGACGCACGTCCGTGCCGCAGATCTGGATCGGCGCCAAGCACATCGGTGGCTGCGACGACCTGTTTGCCCTGGAGCGCGCCGGCAAGCTGGATGCGCTGCTCGCCTAACCCCTAAAAGACCCCAAGATCACAAGGATCTGCGATGACTGACCAACAGAACACCGAAGCTGCGCAAGACCAAGGCCCACAGTTCTCGCTGCAGCGCATCTACGTGCGTGACCTGTCGTTCGAAGCGCCGAAAAGCCCGGCGATCTTCCGTCAGGAATGGACCCCAAGCGTTGCGCTGGACCTGAACACCCGTCAGAAGGCACTGGAAGGCGACTTCCATGAAGTCGTGCTGACCCTGTCGGTGACCGTGAAGAACGGCGAAGAAGTCGCTTTCATCGCTGAAGTGCAACAGGCCGGTATCTTCCTGATCCAGGGCCTGGACGAAGCGTCCATGAGCCACACCCTGGGCGCGTTCTGCCCGAACATCCTGTTCCCGTATGCCCGTGAGACCCTGGACAGCCTGGTCACCCGTGGCTCGTTCCCAGCGCTGATGCTGGCACCGGTGAACTTCGATGCCCTGTACGCGCAAGAGCTGCAGCGCATGCAACAGGAAGGTTCGTCGACTGTTCAGTAAGCGGTTCTGAACAGCGACACCGATCAAATGTGGGAGCGGGCTTGCTCGCGAATGCGGTATGTCAGTCGATATCTTCAGTGACTGGCACGCCGCTTTCGCGAGCAAGCCCGCTCCCACATTTTGTTTTGTGTATTACTTGAAACCCAGTTGACGCCAACCTTCATAGACGGCGACCGCTACGGTGTTGGACAGGTTCAAGCTGCGGCACCCTTCACGCATCGGCAATCGCAAGCGATGGCCATCGGGCAGGGCATCCAGCACCTCAGCCGGCAGGCCGCGACTCTCGGGGCCAAACAGGAAGGCGTCGCCTTCGGCAAAGCTGGCATCATGAAACGGTCGCGAGCCCTTGGTGGTAAACGCGAACAGCCGTGGGTGCCCCAGGCTTTCCAGGCAACTGGCCAGGTCGGCGTGGCGCTTGAGCGTGGCGTACTCGTGGTAGTCCAGCCCGGCGCGGCGCAGGCGCTTGTCGTCCATGTCGAAGCCCAAAGGCTCGATCAAATGCAGGTGGCAGCCACTGTTGGCGCACAGCCTGATAACGTTGCCGGTATTCGGCGGAATTTCTGGTTGAAAAAGGATGACGTGAAACATGCACGGCTCCGAAGGTAAAGATGCGCTGCATTCTACCCCCGAAGAGGACCCAAGACCGAAGCTAATGCCGAGGGTGATGGGCTCTTTGGCGATTGTCGGCTTGATGGTGGGGCTGATGATCGGTCGCCTGACCACTTCAGACCCGGTGGAGCTGCAACAGGTTGAAACGGCGGCGGACGGCGTGGTGGTGTGGTTCAACAGCGAACCCAAACTGCACGGCGAGCATATCGACGGCACCGTGGCGCTGCTGTTCGACGCCCAGGGCAAGGCCGCCAGTGGGCAACTCAAGGTCAATGACAAGGATGTGAATTGGCGCATCCGCAAGACCGATGGCGGCCTGCTGCTGAACCTGGTGGCGGCTCGGCCGTTGCGCGGGGAGTGGAAGGGCGAGAAGGCCGAAGGCCGCTGGCGGTTGGAGATCCATCTCCAGGAGCAATAAAAGAGGGAGTTCCCGGCCTGCCTGTACCAGGGCTCCCAAAACGGGCTGAAGCCGCAAGGGCTTCGGTGTTAAAGAGGGAATCCCCGGCCTGCCTGTACCAAGGTTCCCCAAAGCGGTGTGGAGCGCGACGCGGTTCGCATCAAGCACCCCGGGTGTAAAGAGGGGATTCTCGGCCTGCCTGTACCAAGGTCCCCGAAACTGGGTTGTACAAGGGTTACTGCAGGGCGCGTGCCAGAGTGGCCAGGTTGTGCAAAAAACTTTTCACAGAAAGCGCAAAGCCCCGGAATACGGGGCTTTGGTGTTTTCGGGCTTCGAAGAGTGTTCAATCAGGCCGATATTCCAGGCCTTGAGTCGGTGCCCGATGCCGGTTCACGGTGCATTCAAGCGGTGCACAGTCTCCGAACCTTGTGCGGAACCAAATGTGGGAGCGGGCTTGCTCGCGAAAGCGGTGGGTCAGACAGAACATCTGTGCCTGATACACCGCATTCGCGAGCAAGCCCGCTCCCACACAAGCCAGCTCCCACATTGGATTTTCGGTGGAGGTTAGAGAGATGTCAGGTGTCATCGCCCTCGTCATCATCGCCACCGTCGACCTTCATCCCCAACTCCTTGATCTTGCGCGTCAGGGTATTACGCCCCCAACCCAGCAACACCGCCGCATCGCGACGGCGACCAGCGGTGTGCTTCAAGGCCGTCTCGATCATGATCCGCTCAAACGCCGGCACGGCGCTGTCCAGCAGGTTCGACTGGCCGCGAGCCAGCGCCTGGTCGGCCCATTGGCGCAGCGCCTGCTCCCAGTTGGTCACTGGCGCCGAGTCCTGCGGCAGGCTCAACAGCTCCGGCGGCAGGTCGCTGATATGCACTTCGCGCCCGGACGCCATCACGGTGATCCAGCGGCAGGTGTTCTCCAGCTGGCGCACGTTGCCCGGCCATGGCAGGTTCTTCAGGTACTCCTCGGTCTCGCTTTTCAGCAGCTTCGGCTCCACGGCCAGCTCCTGGGCAGCGCGGCTGAGGAAGTGGCGGGCCAGGGTCGGGATGTCTTCGCGACGATCCGACATGCGCGGGATGTGGATGCGGATCACGTTAAGGCGGTGGAACAAGTCCTCACGGAACTTGCCCGCGTGCACCAGGGTTTCCAGGTTCTGGTGGGTCGCCGCGATGATGCGCACGTCGACCTTGACCGGTGTGTGCCCGCCGACCCGATAGAACTCGCCGTCCGCCAGTACGCGCAACAGGCGGGTCTGGGTGTCGGCCGGCATGTCGCCGATTTCGTCGAGGAACAACGTGCCGCCGTCGGCCTGTTCAAAGCGCCCGCGCCGCAGGTTGGCTGCGCCGGTGAACGCGCCTTTTTCGTGGCCGAACAGCTCGGATTCCATCAAGTCCTTGGGAATCGCCGCCATGTTCAGCGCGATAAACGGCGAAGCCGCCCGGGGGCTGTGACGGTGCAGGGCGTGGGCCACCAGCTCTTTACCGGTACCGGACTCGCCGTTGATCAGCACGGTGATGTTGGAATGGCTCAAGCGCCCAATGGCGCGAAACACTTCCTGCATCGCCGGCGCTTCGCCGATGATTTCCGGGGTGCGGGTCAGGGCCGGTGGGGCTTCCTGGCTTTGCTGTTCCTGGGCGTGCTGGTTGGCGCGCTTGACCAGCGCCACCGCCTCGTCCACATCGAACGGCTTGGGCAGGTATTCAAACGCGCCGCCTTGGTAGGACGCGACAGCGCTGTCCAGGTCCGAGTGCGCCGTCATGATGATCACCGGCAGGCGCGGGTGCTGCTCGCGAATGCGTGCCAGCAGGTCCAGGCCACTGGCACCGGGCATGCGGATGTCGGAGATGATCACGTCGGGCTGCTGGCGTGCCAGGCGGCTCATCACGCCGTCGGCGCTGTCGAAGCTCTGGGTGGTCATGCCTTCCTGTTGCAAGGCTTTCTCGAGGACCCAGCGGATAGAACGGTCGTCATCGACGATCCAGACAGTTTCACTACGGCTCATGTCGATGGGGCTCCTTGTTCCAGAGGCAGAAAGATCGAGAACGTGGTGTGGCCAGGATGGCTCTCACATTCGATCAGACCCTGGTGCTGGCTGATGATGTTCTGGGTAATGGCCAGGCCCAGCCCGGTACCGTCCGGGCGGCCGCTGACCATGGGAAAGAAGATGGTTTCCTGAAGTTCCGCAGGAATGCCCGGACCGTTGTCGATGATCTCGACCTTGGTCACCAGGCGATGGCGCACGTGGCCGATGGTGAACTGGCGCAGGGCGCGGGTGCGCAGGCTGATGCGGCCCAGGCGCAGCTCGTTCTGGCTGCTGATGGCTTGCATGGCGTTGCGCACGATATTGAGCACCGCCTGGATCATCTGCTCGCGGTCGATCAATACATCGGGAATGCTTGGGTCATAGTCGCGCACCAAGGTGATGCAGCCCTGGCTTTCGGCCTCGACCAACTGGCAGACGCGCTCCAGTACTTCGTGCACATTGGTCATCGCCAGCGACGGCAGCTTGTTGGAGCCGAGCATGCGGTCCACCAGGTTACGCAGGCGGTCGGCCTCTTCGATGATGACGTTGGTGTAGTCCTTGAGGTTCTCGTCGGGCAGCTCGCGGGCCAGCAGCTGCGCGGCGCCGCGAATGCCGCCGAGCGGGTTCTTGATCTCATGGGCCAGGCCGCGCACCAGCATCTTGCTGGTCTCCTGCTTGGACAGCTGCGCTTCCTCCTTGGTGATGCGCAGCAGGCGGTCGCGGGGGTGCACTTCGAGCAGCAGCAGGGTCGTGCCGTTGCTGAGGATCGGGGTCACGGCGTAATCGACGGTCAGCGTCTGGCCGGTGAGGGCGGTGAGCATCGCTTCACGCTTGGTAAACGGGTGTGCCTGCTCTACCGCCTGGCGCAACGAGCTCAAGGCTTCGGCCGACTCGGTGAACAATTCGCTGATGAACTGCCCATGGCTGCGCTGGCCGCTGATGGCCAGGAGCATCTCCGCCGCCGGGTTCATGTACTCAAGACGCAGGTCGTCATTGAGCAGGATGGTCGCGGTGGTCAGGTTGTCGAGTAGCAAACGGTGCAGTGCATCGCTGATGGTCATCAGGACCTCTTTTGGAGCAAGGCGCGGGCTTGAGGCACACGCTGATACAAGGAAAATGCAAAAACCAAACCAAGGCTCCGAAAAGAAGCGTAAATGCCCTGGAATGGGGGTTTAGGGCGCGAATCTGTGGCGTTCTGCCAGCTTGCCCGGGAAGTTTCGAACCAAAATGGGCTGGCCGGTGGGAAGGGTGCAGTCTGCCGCACCAATATAGTGCGGTTTTGTGAAGCTTGTTCAGGAAGCTATAAATTCACTGGATGTACACAAATCAACTGTGGGAGCGGGCTTGCTCGCGAAGGCGGTGTGTCAGTCACCACATCTGATGCTGATCCACCGCATTCGCGAGCAAGCCCGCTCCCACATGTTTAATTGGATTCGCAGATTGGGTGCGGCGTAAGCCCAAAATCTTGGGCAAAAAAAAGACCTCCCGAAGGAGGCCTTTTTTGTCACGCCACGTTAAGCAGCGCTACCGGATCAGCAGCTGTAGTACAGCTCGTATTCCAGTGGGTGTACGAAGGTGCGGACCTTGATTTCTTCTTCGCTTTTCAGGGCGATGTAGGCATCGATAAAGTCGTCGCTGAACACGCCGCCTTTGGTCAGGAACGCACGGCCCTTGTCCAGCTCTTCCAGGGCTTCTTTCAGGCTGCCGCACACTTGTGGGATCTCTTTGGCCTCTTCAGGCGGCAGGTCGTACAAGTTTTTGTCGGCGGCGTCGCCAGGGTGGATCTTGTTCTGGATACCGTCCAGGCCAGCCATCAGCAGTGCTGCGAAAGCCAGGTATGGGTTGGCAGCCGGGTCCGGGAAACGTGCTTCGATACGACGGCCACGTGGGCTGTTGACGTAAGGAATACGGATCGAAGCGGAACGGTTGCGAGCCGAGTAGGCCAGCATGACCGGGGCTTCGAAGCCTGGTACCAGGCGCTTGTAGGAGTTGGTCGCCGGGTTGGTGAAGCCGTTCAGGGCCTTACCGTGCTTGATGATACCGCCGATGAAGTACAGGGCAGTTTCCGACAGGCCGGCATAACCTTCGCCAGCGAAGGTGTTCTTGCCATCTTTGGCGATGGACATGTGAACGTGCATACCCGAACCGTTATCGCCGTACAGCGGCTTCGGCATAAAGGTCGCGGTGCGGCCGTAGGCGTCAGCAACGTTGTGGACAACGTATTTCAGGGTTTGAACTTCGTCGGCTTTCTTCACCAGGGTGTTGAACTTGACGCCGATTTCGTTCTGGCCAGCAGTTGCCACTTCGTGGTGGTGAACTTCAACGACCTGACCCATTTCTTCCAGTGCGTTGCACATGGAGGTACGGATTTCGTGGTCGTGGTCGAACGGAGGTACTGGGAAGTAGCCGCCTTTGACGCCTGGACGGTGGCCTTTGTTGCCGCCTTCGATGTCTTGGTCGGACATCCACGAGCCTTGCTCGGAGAAGATCTTGAACATCGAACCGGAGATGTCGGACTTGAACTTCACTTCGTCGAAGATGAAGAACTCAGGCTCAGGACCGCAGAAAACGGTGTCACCGATACCGGTGGTCTTCAGGTATTCCTCGGCACGGTGGGCGATGGCGCGCGGGTCGCGATCGTAGCCTTGCATGGTCGAAGGTTCGATGATGTCGCAGACCAGGATCAGGGTTGGCTCTTCGGTGAACGGGTCCAGAACGGCAGAGTCGTCGTCCGGCAGCAGGATCATGTCGGAGGCTTCGATGCCTTTCCAGCCAGCGATGGAGGAACCGTCGAACATCTTGCCGACTTCGAAGAAGTCGTCTTCCAGCGCGTCACGAGCCGGCATGGTCACGTGGTGCTGAGTGCCTTTGGTGTCCGTGAAGCGCAGATCAATCCATTTAACGTCATGATCTTTGATGAGTTGAACCGACTTCGACATAGTGTCCTCCGGGTGGCTTCGGGCTGGGGTAGTGGAGTTAGCCCTTAGAATGTGGGTGATGCCGGCGCGGATAGTCCGCCATGGCAACCTGCCTCACAAGAGAGCAAATTGCATGCCAGTGCGCCAACATGGGTTTTTTGGTCCAAAAACGCCCCTATAAAGGTGCAATGCGACAAAAGCCCGGAAATGGCGCACCGCAATGTTGCGTCGATGCCTGAAAATGCACTGCTTTAGTGCGTGCGCAGTCCGATGCATATTAACTGGTTAAACCTTGAGCGATTTCCGCTATAATCCGCGCCCCCCTTTTTCAGCAGGCCCGGCGCGCGCTGTTTCCATGAAATTAATCGTTAAAGTCTTCCCCGAGATCACCATCAAAAGCCGACCGGTACGGACGCGTTTCATCCGTCAGTTGGCCAAGAACATCCGTGCCGTGCTCCGTGACCTGGACCCGGCTGTGGTGGTGAACGGCGTGTGGGACAACCTCGAGCTGGAAACCCGCATCACCGACGCCAAAGCCTTGAAGGACATGACCGAGCGCCTGAGCTGCATGCCGGGCATCGCGCATTTCCTGCAGGTGGATGAGTACCCGCTGGGCGACTTCGACGACATCACCGAGAAGTGCAAGCAGCACTTCGGCAGCGAGATCGAAGGCAAGATCTTTTCGGTGCGTTGCAAGCGCGCCGGCAAGCACACCTTCAGCTCCATGGACGTCGAGAAATACGTCGGCAGCAAGCTGCGTCGCGAGTGCGGCGCCGCCGGAATTTCCCTGAAAGCGCCGCAAATTGAAGTGCGCATGGAAATTCGCGACCAACGGTTGTTTGTTATCCACAGCCAGCACAACAGCATCGGCGGCTACCCGCTGGGCGCCCTGGAACAGACCCTGGTGTTGATGTCCGGCGGTTTCGATTCCACGGTGGCGGCCTACCAGATCATGCGCCGCGGCCTGATGAGCCACTTCTGCTTCTTTAATCTGGGTGGGCGTGCACACGAATTGGGCGTGATGGAAGTCGCGCACTTTATCTGGAAGAAGTACGGCAGCTCCCAACGCGTGCTATTTGTAAGCGTGCCGTTTGAGGAAGTGCTGGGAGAAATTCTCGGTAAAGTCGATAACAGTCATATGGGCGTGGTATTGAAGCGTATGATGTTGCGCGCTGCGTCGCGGATCGCCGATCAATTGCAGATCGACGCCCTGGTGACCGGTGAAGCCATCTCCCAGGTTTCCAGCCAAACGCTGCCGAACCTGTCGCTGATCGATTGCGTCACCGAGAAGCTGGTCTTGCGCCCGCTGATCGCCAGCCACAAGCAGGACATCATCGACCTGGCCGAAGAAATCGGCACGGCCGACTTTGCCAAGCACATGCCTGAATATTGCGGGGTCATTTCGGTGAACCCCAAGACCCACGCCAAGCGCAACCGCGTGGAGTACGAAGAACAACAGTTCGACATGGCCGTTCTGGAGCGTGCGCTCGAGAACGCCAAGCTGGTGCCTATCGATCGCGTGATCGACGAATTGGGCCAGGACATCAAGATCGAAGAAGTCAGCGAAGCCCTGGCCGGCCAGATCGTCATCGATATCCGTCACCCGGATGCCGCTGAAGATGAGCCGCTGGAAATCGCTGGCATCGACGTACAAACGCTGCCGTTTTATGCATTGAACGCGCGTTTCAAGGAACTGGATAACAGCCGTCAGTACCTGCTGTATTGCGACAAAGGCGTGATGAGTCGCCTGCATGCCCACCATTTGCTCAGTGAGGGGCATGCCAATGTGCGCGTTTATCGACCGAGCTAAGAGCCCGGGGCTGTTTGCCTGTGGCCTGCGTCACCGGCCCCCCGACTCTGCCGTCAAGCTGTAACGGCAAGGCCTGACTCTACTGTTAATCGCTGCCACGACCTGTCAGCACACCGAATCCTCTGATCGAGATACACAAGTGATCGAAAATCTACGTAACATCGCCATCATTGCTCACGTTGACCATGGTAAAACCACCCTGGTAGACAAACTCCTGCGTCAATCCGGCACCCTGGAGCGCAACGAGCTCAACGACGAGCGCGTGATGGACTCCAACGACCAGGAAAAAGAGCGCGGTATTACCATCCTGGCTAAAAACACCGCTATCAACTGGAACGGCTACCACATCAACATCGTGGACACCCCGGGCCACGCCGACTTCGGCGGCGAAGTAGAACGCGTAATGTCGATGGTTGACTCCGTTCTGCTGCTGGTTGATGCCCAAGACGGCCCTATGCCGCAAACCCGTTTCGTGACCAAGAAGGCTTTCGAAGCCGGCCTGCGTCCAATCGTGGTGATCAACAAGGTTGACCGTCCAGGCGCGCGTCCGGACTGGGTTCTGGACCAGATCTTCGACCTGTTCGACAACCTGGGTGCCACCGAAGAACAGCTGGACTTCAAAGTCGTCTACGCCTCGGCCCTGAACGGCATTGCCGGTCTGGACCACACCGACATGGCTGAAGACATGACCCCGCTGTACCAGTCGATCGTCGACAACGTACCTGCGCCAGCTGTTGACCGTGACGGTCCGTTCCAGATGCAAATCTCGGCACTGGACTACAACAGCTTCCTGGGCATTATCGGCGTTGGCCGTATCGCTCGTGGTCGCGTCAAGCCGAACACTCCGGTTGTGGCTATCGACGCCGACGGCAAGAAGCGTAACGGTCGTATCCTGAAGCTGATGGGTCACCACGGTCTGCACCGTGTAGACGTTGAAGAAGCGGCTGCTGGCGACATCGTGTGCATCAGCGGTATGGACTCGCTGTTCATCTCCGACACCCTGTGCGACCCGCTGAACGTTGAAGCGATGAAGCCGTTGACCGTTGACGAGCCAACCGTTTCCATGACCTTCCAGGTAAACGACTCGCCATTCTGCGGTAAAGAAGGCAAGTTCGTGACTTCCCGTAACATCAAGGAACGTCTGGACAAAGAGCTGCTGTACAACGTTGCACTGCGCGTTGAAGAAGGCGACTCGGCTGACAAGTTCAAAGTATCGGGCCGTGGCGAGCTGCACTTGTCCGTACTGATCGAAACCATGCGTCGCGAAGGCTTCGAAATGGGCGTTGGTCGTCCAGAAGTGATCATCCGCGTTGTTGACGGTAACAAGCACGAACCGTTCGAAAACGTGACCATCGACACCCCTGAAGAATCCCAGGGCAAGGTCATGGAAGAGATGGGCCTGCGTAAGGGCGACCTGACCAACATGGTGCCGGATGGCAAAGGCCGTGTACGTCTGGAATACAACATCCCTGCTCGTGGTCTGATTGGTTTCCGTAACCAGTTCCTGACCCTGACCAACGGTGCTGGCATCCTGACCTCGATCTTCGACCGTTACGACGTGATGAAGTCCGGTCAAATGTCCGGCCGTCAGAACGGCGTTCTGGTTTCGGTAGAAACCGGCAAGGCACTGACCTACTCCCTGGAAACCCTCCAGGCGCGTGGCAAGCTGTTCGTTGAACACGGTCAAGAGATCTACAACGGTCAGATCGTTGGTCTGAACAGCCGTGACACCGACATGGGCGTCAACCCAACCAAAGGCAAGAAGCTCGACAACATGCGTGCTTCGGGTAAAGACGAAACCATCGCTCTGGTTCCACCTGTTCGCTTCACCCTGGAACAGGCCCTGGAATTCATCCAGGACGACGAGCTGTGCGAAGTTACGCCTAAGTCGATCCGCCTGCGTAAGAAGATCCTGGACGAAGGCGAGCGTACCCGCGCTGCCAAGAAAGCCAAGAACTGAGTTAACTCAGGCTGAATGAAAAACGCCCCCGGTCGAAAGGCCGGGGGCGTTTTTTTGTGCCTGTGATTTGTGGATGATCGTTCCCACGCTCCGCGTGGGAATGCCTCTTGGGCCGCTCCGCGTCCCGCTCTTAAAGGCGGACGCAGAGCGTCCTGGCTGCATTCCCACGCGGGAGCGTGGGAACGATCGGATCAGAACTTATCGAGCGTCTTGAACTTGGTCTCGCGCACCACTTCCTTCGGCTTATACGCGCAATACCCCGGCCGCGGCCCGATCTTCGGGTGGTTGCGGCAGGTGTCCGGGCGCTTGTCATAAATAGTGCAGAAGCGCGTCTTACGATCCAGGAACAGGCAGTCGTTGTTGCTCATGCGCTGCAGGGTAAAAATCTCGGACTTGGAATTGAAGCGCTCAACGATGCCTTCCTTCTGCAAGCGCTTGGCGATGTTCTTCGCTGGGTCGCCGAGTTCGAACTCATCGACGAGGCCAATGCGGATCAGGTCTTTGACCTTCACTTCGACCGGCAGCGTGCAGCAGCTGGACACGCAGCCACCGCACATGTGCGCGGAGTATTTCTGCCACGTTTCAAGACGGTCGAGTTCCGCGGCGGCGATCAGTTGAGGCTTCATCAGGGTTCCAAAAGGTGGGGCTGTATCCGGGCGCGCGATCATACCGGGATTGGTGATTTTTTGAACAATATTTTCTGGGTTTCAGCCAGAAGGCGCGCTTGAGCCAAAGCAGGCACGGCCAATGCATCAAAAACCAGCAAAGGTAAATGCGTTAAAAAAGTGCCGAACCAGAGCGGTCACCGTCTGTCAGACCGTCTAGGCTCTAGCAACTCCTTCTATCTCGCCCGAGGTCGCATCTGATGTCTCAGGAACCACTTGCACGAGAAGCAGAGGTAGCCGCATTCCGCGATGCCGTCTTGACCAAACTCACCTACGCGGTGGGCAAGGACCCGGATCACGCCTTCGACCACGACTGGTTCGAAGCCATTGCCCTGGCTGCACGCGACCAGATGGTCGACCACTGGATGGACCACACGCGGCGCATTTATCGCAAAGGCCAGAAGCGCGTTTATTACCTCTCCCTGGAGTTCCTCATCGGCCGTTTGCTTTACGACAGCCTGAGCAACCTCGGCGTGCTGGAGATAGCCCGCGAAGCCCTGGCAGAGCTGGGGGTGGACCTTGAGCGCATCCGCCTGCTGGAGCCCGACGCAGCGCTGGGCAACGGTGGCTTGGGCCGTCTGGCGGCGTGCTTCATGGAAAGCATGTCGACCTTGGGCATTGCCGGCCACGGCTATGGCATCCGTTATGAACACGGCCTGTTCCGCCAGGCGATTGTCGATGGCTGGCAACAGGAGCAGACCGAACACTGGCTGGATTTCGGTAACCCTTGGGAGTTCGAGCGCCCTGAAGTGGTGTATTCCATTGGCTTTGGCGGCAGCGTCGAAACCCGGCCAGATGCCGCCGGTAAGCTGATCCAGATCTGGACCCCCAACGAAACCGTACGCGCCATTGCCTACGACACCCCGGTGGTCGGCTGGCGCGGTGCCAGCGTCAACACCCTGCGCCTGTGGCGTGCCCGCGCCGTGGAAGACCTGCACCTGGAACGCTTCAACGCCGGTGACCACCTCGGCGCCGTCGCCGAAGTGGCCCGTGCCGAAAGCATCTCCCGGGTGCTTTACCCGGCCGACAGCACCGAAGCGGGGCAGGAACTGCGTCTGCGCCAGGAATACTTCTTTGTCGCCGCCTCCCTGCAAGACCTGCTGCGCCGCCACAAGAACATGCGCGGCTCGGTGCTCAGCCTGGGCGAACACGCCGCGATCCAGCTCAACGACACCCACCCGTCCATCGCCGTGGCCGAGTTGATGCGCCAGTTGGTGGACCTGCACGACATCGCCTGGGATGCGGCCTGGCAGGTCACCGTCGAAACCCTTTCCTACACGAACCACACCCTGTTGCCCGAAGCATTGGAAACCTGGCCTGTAGGCTTGATGGAACGCATGCTGCCCCGGCACATGCAAATCATCTACCTGATCAACGCCCAGCACATCGACTCGCTGCGCGCCAAAGGCATCCACGACTTCGACGTACTGCGCGCCGTGTCGCTGATCGAAGAAGACAACGGCCGCCGCGTGCGTATGGGCAACCTGGCATTCCTCGGTTCCCACAGCGTCAACGGCGTGTCGGGTTTGCACACCCAGTTGATGCGCAGCACGGTGTTCTCCGAACTGCACAAGCTCTACCCCGAGCGCATCAACAACAAAACCAACGGCATCACCTTCCGCCGCTGGCTGTACCAGGCCAACCCCAAACTCACCGAGATGCTGGTGGAAGCCCTTGGCCCGGACATCCTCGACAAGCCCGAACAGCGCCTGATCGAGCTCGAACCGTTTGCCGACAAACCGGCGTTCCGCAAGGCCTTCGCCGAGCAACGCCTGCACAGTAAAAGGGCACTGGCAGAAATCATCCACGAACGCCTGGGCATTTCGGTCAACCCGGCGGCGATGTTTGACGTGCAGGTCAAGCGCATCCACGAATACAAGCGCCAACTGCTCAACCTGCTGCACACCGTGGCGCTGTACCAGGCGATCCGCGCCGAACCGGGCACCGACTGGGTGCCACGGGTGAAGATCTTCTCGGGCAAGGCGGCCGCCAGCTATCACCAGGCCAAGCTGATCATCAAGCTGACCAACGACATCGCCCGCACCGTCAACAACGACCCCACCGTGCGCGGCCTGCTCAAGGTGGTGTTCCTGCCCAACTACAACGTCAGCCTGGCAGAAAGCATCATTCCGGCGGCGGACTTGTCGGAGCAGATCTCCACCGCCGGCTTTGAAGCCTCAGGCACCAGCAACATGAAGTTCGGCCTCAACGGCGCGCTGACCATCGGCACCATGGACGGCGCCAACGTGGAGATGCACGAGCGAGTCAGTGCCGAGCATATGTTTATCTTCGGCCTCAGCGCGCAGCAGGTCGAAGCGCGTAAACATGCTGGCGAATTCAACGCCGGGCCCGATATTGCAGCGTCCCATCGCCTCAACGATGTGCTGCAAGCGATCCGTGGCGGGGTGTTCTCGCCGGATGATCCGGGGCGTTATGTGGGCTTGATCGACGGCTTGGTCGACTACGATCGTTTCCTGGTGTGTGCCGACTTCGATTCCTACTGGGACGCCCAGGCGCGGGTCGAAGCGCATTGGCACGACTCCAAGGCGTGGTGGCGTTCGGCGGTGCTCAATACGGCGCGGATGGGCTGGTTCAGTTCCGACCGAACCATCCGCGAATACGCCACCGAGATCTGGAAAGCCCTCGACTAAACCCCGCAATATCAAAATGTGGGAGCGGGCTTGTGTGGGAGCGGGCTTGCTCGCGAAGACGGCGTGTCAGGCAACTCATCTGTGACTGACCCACCGCTTTCGCGAGCAAGCCCGCTCCCACATAAGCCCACACAAGCTCTGCTCCCACATTGCTCTCGCGTCGATATACTAGGCTCCGGTTTGCCTAGGGATTATCGACCATGCAATGGATTTTCATGCTGATTGGCCTCGCGCTCGGCTGGACACTCGACGAGTCGTTCAGTGACGCCGGCATCGGTGCGCTGCTGGGCCTGGGGCTTGGCCAGGCGATTCGCCTGTCGCAGCTGTCGGCCCAGGCAGACAAGCAGGCAAGCCAGCTGGAAACCACGCAAAAGGCGCTGATCGCCCTCGGTGAGCGTTTGCGGCAATTGGAAGTGCCCGCGCCACCAAGCAGCGCCATCGTCGAACCCCCAATCCCCGAACCAACCCCCGTAGCCAAGGCGCCCGAGCTTGTCTGGGAACTGCCGGCCGAATTGGCGCCCGTCGCTGTGGTTGCCGAAACGAGCCGGCCATTGCCGGAAGACGCCTGGGCCCCAACGCTACGCCCGGATAAAGAGCCGGCAATCCCCCGTGGCCCCAACCTGATCGAACGCGCTATCAGCGGCGCGCGCAATTGGTTGTTTGGCGGCAACACCGTGTTGCGGGTCGGCGTGGTGCTGTTGTTCCTCGGCCTGGCCTTCTTGCTGCGTTATGCCACCGAAGGCATGGTGGTGCCGATTGAGGTGCGCTACGCCGGTGTTGCCGCCGCGGCCATCGCCCTGTTGGGCCTGGGCTGGTGGCTGCGCCTGCGCAACAGCAACTACGGCTTGATGCTGCAAGGCACCGGGATCGCGGTGCTGTACCTCACGGTGTTCGCGGCGATGCGCCTGCATCCGCTGATCGATCCGGGCGCGGCGCTGGGTTTGCTGGTGGCGGTCACGGTGTTCTCAGCGATCCTGGCGATTACCCAGGACGCCCTGGGCCTGGCCTGCGCCGCTGCGCTCGGCGGTTTCGCGGCGCCGATCCTCACGTCCACCGGCGCCGGCAACCATGTGGCGTTGTTCAGTTACTTCGCCTTGCTCAACGCCGGCATCCTCGCCATCGCCTGGTTCAAGGCCTGGCGCTTGCTCAATCTGATCGGCTTCGTCGGCACCTTCGGCATCGGCTTCGCCTGGGGCATGCGCTCCTACACGCCGGAACTGTTGTGGAGTACCGAGCCGTTCCTGATCCTGTTTTTCCTGATGTACCTGGCCATCGGCCTGTTGTTCGCCCGCCGTAAGTTGTTGGAGAGGGGTGACGCACCTGAAGGCCGTGACGCGTTGCTGCGCTGGTCGGCTGCCAAGGGTGATTATGTCGACGGCAGCATGCTGTTCGGCCCACCGCTGGTGGGCTTTGGCTTGCAATTCGCGCTGGTGCAGCATCTTGAGTTTGCTGCCGCGTTCAGTGCGCTTGGCCTGGGTATTATCTACATGGGGTTGGCGCGACTGCTCAGTGGTGGCCGCGCGTTGTTGTTGGCCGAAACCTGTCTGGCTTTGGGTGTGATCTTTGCCAGCCTCGCGATCCCTTTGGGGCTCGATGCACGCTGGACTGCTGCCGCCTGGGCCGTGGAAGGCGCCGGGATCTTCTGGCTTGGCTTGCGCCAGCAGCGGCCATTGGCGCGGGCGTTCGGCTTACTGCTGCAACTAGGCTCGGCGTTGGCCTTCCTCAGTGAGCTGCGCGTCGGCGAACACACTTTGCTCGATGGCGCACCGTTGGGCGCCCTGCTGCTGGGCGCGGCGTTGCTGTTCAGCTTCGATCAACTGCGCAAAGCCTCTCCCGATCAGGCGGCAGACTGGGAGCGCAAAGGTCTACCAGTGCTGGCATGCCTGGGTTTGAGCTTCTTGTATTTGCTGGCGCCGTTGCTGTTGCAGACCCAAGGCACCGCCATCAGTTGGGCCATCGCCGGTCTGGCGACGCTGTTTGTCGGCCTGCGCATCGGCTCGCGTACCTTCCTCTTCACCGCGTTCGCCGTGCAACTGTTGGGCGGCGCGTTGTTCCTGCTGCGCTTGCAAGGCGGTGAAGGCGCTGCGGTGTTCAGTGCGGGCTGGAGTGGACTGCTCACCGCGTCGCTGATCGGCCTGGCCTTGATCGGCGGCATGCTGCTGGCGGCGCGCGACGACATGGTGCGCGGCGATGTGCGTTTGCTGCGTGGGCTGTCGGTGGTGCTGCTGGCAGGCTTGGTGTTGATCAATCTTGCGGTACTGTTTGTGCTGCCGTGGGAGAGCGCCAGCGGCGTGTGGGCGGCCAGTGGTCTGTTGATCATCTGGTTGAGCCTGTACCTGCAACAGCGCGTCAGCTTTGTATTCGGCTTGCTGCTGCAACTGATCGGCGGTGGTTCATTCCTGCTGTCGGTGCCGGAACTGCTGGGGCCGTTGACCAGCGAAGGCTTGCGGCCGTTGACCCACAGCGGTTTCTGGACGCCCTTGGTATTGGGCCTGGCCGCACTGGTCGGCGCCTGGCGCTTGCAGCGTGAACCCCATGCGCCGGTGTTTGACGTGCTGAAACTGCAACGCTTGTCCGACCTGCTGATGGTGTGGGGCGCAGCGTGGTGGGCGTTGGCGCTGGTCGGTGAAGTGCTGCGTTTTGTCCCGCGCGAACTGCAAGGCGCGTTCCTGTTGGCGATCGCCGCCGTGAGCGTGGCGATCTGGACCCTGCTGGCCGCTCGCCTGAACTGGGCGGCGCTGGGCATGCTGTGCACCTTGTTGATGCCAGCGGCGGGCGTGGTGTTGCTGGTGTCTGCCCACGCCTATTACCACCCGGCGGCGCAGTTTGGCTGGCTGGCGTGGTTGGCGGTGTTCGCCGTGCATTTCATCTCGCTGCGGCGCTTGGCGGCGACGGTTCCTGCCAAGGTGCTGAGCGCGGCCCACGTGTTGGGCTGCTGGATGTTGATCGGCGTGCTGGCGCTGGAGCTGCGTTACGGCCTGTTGCTGCTGTCGGATCAGTACAACGCCTGGCGCTGGCTCGCCTGGGCGATTCTGCCCAGCCTGTACCTGGTGCTGGCCGCGGCGCCGCGCCACTGGCCGTGGCCGGTGGCGGCGTATCCACGGGAATACCGCGTGCTGGCCGCGCTGCCATTGGCGGTGCTGATGCTCGGTTGGTTCTGGTTGGCAAATATCTTCAGCGACGGCACGGCTGAGCCGCTGCCTTACGTGCCGCTGCTCAATCCGCTGGATTTGGGCCTGCTGTTCGCGCTGCTGGGCATCTACCTGTGGTCGCGCAGCGCAGCGCCGGAGCGTGGGCCGCGTGTGGAGTTGATCGCCCAGGGTGTGGCGGGCATTTCGTTGTTCGCATTCTTTACCGCGTTGGTCATGCGCGCTGCGCACCATTGGGGCGGTGTGCCGTTCCAGTTGGATGCGTTGCTCGAATCGATGCTGGTGCAGGCCGGCCTGTCGATCGTATGGACGCTGATCGCCCTCGGCCTGATGATCGGCGGCCACCTGCGCCATCGTCGCGAAGTATGGCTGATCGGTGCGGCGCTGATTGCCGTGGTGGTGGCCAAGCTGTTTTTTGTCGAATTGAGCAACCGTGGCGGGCTGGCGCGGATCGTGTCGTTTATCGGCGTGGGCGGCTTGTTGCTGGTGGTGGGCTACTTCGCGCCGCTGCCGCCCAAGCGTGTGGAAACTGAGGGAGCATCGTCTTGATGGGCAAGCTGAGTCTGAGTGGGTTGGCAGTGTGGCTGCTGTGTTCGGCGGCCTACGCCCAGGAAACGCCGGCCGACTTCGCGGTCCAGGTGCCGCTGGCGGTGAGCGGCGCCGGGCCTTGGTATCGCCTGGAGTTGCCGTTGGCGGTGCAATTGCGTGCGCGTCAGGCGGATCTCAGCGACGTGCGGGTGTTCAACGCCGCCGGGGAGGCGCAGGCCTACGCGCTGTCCCGCCAACCCGCGCAGCGTAGCGAAAACCGCAATGTGGCGGACGTGAAGTGGTTCCCCCTGTACGCCGCCGACACCCACGAGGCTTTGCCAGGCGTGGTGATGAAGTCCACCCGCGAGGGCACGTTGCTGGAAATCCGCCCCTCCACGCCGCAGGCGCAGCAGGTGTTGCGCGGTTGGGTGCTGGACGCCAGCGCGATCAAGGCGCCGTTGCAGCAACTGAGTCTGGACTGGAGCCGCGAGCAAGAGGGTTTCCAGCGTTTCAGCATCGAGGCCAGTGACGATTTGCAACACTGGGCGTCTTGGGGCGACGGGCAAGTGGCGCGCCTGTCGTTTGCCGACGAGCGGGTCGAGCAGCGTGAAGTAAACCTGCCCGGGCGGTCGGCGCGTTACCTGCGCCTGGTGTGGCAAGGCCATGCCGCGCCGCAGTTGACCTCGGCCAAGCTGGTCAGCGCCACGAGCAGCAGCCTGCCGATGCCACTGGTGTGGTCGCAGCCGTTGGCGGGCACGCGGCTCAAGGCGGGCGAATACAGTTGGCAGTTGCCGACCGGGCTGAACATCGAGCGCCTGCGTGTCGCATTGAACCAGTCCAACACCTTGGCGCCCGTGACGCTGTCCGGGCGTCGCGACAGCCAGCAGGCCTGGCAACCGTTGAGCAACGGTTTGCTCTATCGCCTGACCCAGAACGGCCAGGACGTGGTGCAGGATGAGTTGCCGTTGCCGGGGCAGGTGGTCACTGAGCTCAAGTTGCAGGTGGACGAGCGCGGCGGCGGCCTGGGCGTCGAGGCGCCGGCCCTGCACTTTGCGGTGCGCGCCACGCAGTTGGTGTTCCTGGCGCGGGGTGAGCCGCCGTTTACCCTGGCGCTGGGCAACGCGTCGGTGAAGGCGGCGAACCTGCCGTTGACCACGTTGATCCCGGACTACAGTGCCGAGCGCTTCAAGACGCTGGGGCACGCTCAGGTAGCCGGCGAGGTGGCGGTCAAAACAGCCGCCGTTGCCGCTGCGCCTGAAGCCGCTGCCGACTGGAAGAAGCTCGGTCTGTGGGCCGTGCTCCTGCTCGGCGTGGCGGCGCTGGGAGGCATGGCCTACAGTTTGTTGCGCAAGCCCCAGGCCAAACCGTGAACTCTATTGGCGTTAAATCCTCTGATTAGAGGAAATAAGCCCCGACTCGCGTTAAACTGCGCGGGTTTTTAAGCCCCCCATTCTCCGGAGCCTTACATGTCCCGCGTTACCTTGAGTCGCTATTTGATCGAGCAGACCCGCAGCAACAACACGCCTGCCGATCTGCGCTTCCTTATCGAAGTGGTGGCGCGTGCTTGCAAGGAAATCAGCCACGCCGTGTCCAAAGGCGCACTGGGTGGTGTCCTGGGCAGCATGGGCACTGAAAACGTGCAGGGCGAAGTCCAGAAAAAACTCGACGTGATCTCCAACGAGATCCTGCTCGAAGCCAACGAATGGGGCGGTCACCTGGCCGGCATGGCGTCCGAAGAAATGGACAATGCCTACCAGATCCCGGGCAAATACCCGAAAGGCGCGTACCTGCTGGTGTTCGACCCACTGGACGGTTCGTCCAACATCGACATCAACGCACCGGTTGGCACCATCTTCTCGGTACTGCGTTGCCCGAACGAATACCTGAGCCAGAACGAGCCGCTGAACGAGAAAGCCTTCCTGCAGCCAGGCACCCAGCAGGTTGCTGCCGGCTACGCGATCTACGGCCCACAGACCATGCTGGTACTGACCCTGGGCGACGGCGTCAAGGGCTTCACCCTGGACCGCGAAATGGGCAGCTTCGTGCTGACCCACGAAGACATCACCATTCCTGCCGCTACCCAGGAATTCGCGATCAACATGTCCAACCAGCGCCACTGGGAAGAGCCGGTGACCCGCTACGTCGGCGAGCTGATGGCGGGCGAAGAAGGCCCGTTGAAGAAAAACTTCAACATGCGCTGGGTGGCTGCGATGGTTGCCGACGTGCACCGCATCCTGACCCGTGGTGGCCTGTTCATGTACCCACGCGACAGCCGCGAGCCGTCCAAGCCGGGCAAGCTGCGCCTGATGTACGAAGCCAACCCGATGTCGTTCCTGGTTGAGCAAGCGGGCGGCGCGTCCACCGACGGCCACCAGCGTATCCTCGACATCCAGCCGGAAGGCCTGCACCAGCGTGTGGCGGTGTTCCTGGGTTCGAAGGAAGAAGTTGAGCGTGTGACGGCGTATCACAAGAAGTAAGAGCTTGTGCTGGAAAAAGCCCCGAAACGTTGAACGCGTTTCGGGGCTTTTTTATTTATTGAGTCAGGATTTTTAGCAGTAACGCCTGCAAGTTTTTCCGGGTGTCGGCGATGACGTGCACGTAAATAGTCTGGTCTCGGATTTCGTAGATGATCCGGTTCATCCCACTGATGACTTGTCGATATTGGCTGAGGTTCAGCTTCTCGATTTCTTCTGGTATCGAGCCCGCATGGGGGTGGGTTTCTAGCCGACGCATTGTTTGTTTAAGCGCGTCATAGGTGTGTTGCCAGGTCGATGTCGAGAACTGTCGAATGACGTATGACTTGATATCTTTGAGGTTGCTTTTTGCCGAGTGGAGAATCACAACCCTGAATGTCATTGAGCGTCGTCCCTATCCAGTTCGGCGAACACGTCCTCCATGTCCTGGAACTGCCCCAATTCAATTTGCCGATTGCCCAAAGCCAACAGCTTCAACAAGGCCATGGTTTCTGCTTGCTCCTCAAAGCTCTTCACATCCATCACCACCAGTTTTGCTTCACCGTTTTGGGTGATAACCAGTGGTTCTCGGCTTTCAGTGAGTGTTTTTACGATCTCGGCGGTATGACTTTTCAGGTAGCTGATCGGTTTGATCTGAGATGAAAACTTCATGGGTGGGCCCTCGCTTGGCGATGAGACTCATTTTAGTCTTAATTTGGTCGTGTATAGGTGGCGTCCGATGAAAGGATGATATCTAGGTGTTCGCAAATGCATTGAAAAGGGCCAGTTCACAGAAAAAATAAATACCCCCCTCCATCGGGAACCAGAAACCCCTTTTCCCTTCTAAGCTTCTGGCAGACCCCCATGCTGCTTCGTCCCTCCAGGAGTTTTTCCATGTCGTTACGCCGTCTCGCCCTGCTGACTTTTTGCGTGCTGTTGGCCGCTTGCAGCAAGGTCAACCAAGAAAACTACGCAAAGCTGTCGGCTGGCATGGCCAAGGCCGAGGTGGAGTCGCTGTTGGGTAAGCCGACCGATTGTTCCGGCGCACTGGGCATGTCCAGCTGCACCTGGGGCGATAAAACCAGCTTTATCAGCGTTCAATATGCCGGTGACAAGGTTCTGATGTTTTCCGGGCAAGGCCTGAAGTAAACCGGGGCGCGAGCCTGCGGGAGAAGAAGAATGATGCGTTTTGTTTTATACCTTTGCGCCAGCCTGTTTTTGGCAGGCTGCGCCAGCCATTCTGGCGATGATCTGCAACCCAAGACCGCGAGCAACGTCAACCTCAAGCGTTACCAGGGCACCTGGTACGAGCTGGCGCGGTTGCCGATGTACTTCCAGCGCAACTGCGCGCAGTCCGAAGCCCGTTACACCCTGTTGCCGGATGGCGACATGTCGGTGTTCAACCGCTGCCTGACGACTGAATGGAAGTGGGAAGAAGCCAAAGGCACCGCCACCCCGCAAGTGCCGGGCAAGACCGACAAGCTTTGGGTGGAATTCAACAACTGGTTCACGTCGCTGCTGCCGGGCGTCGCCAAGGGCGATTACTGGGTGTTGTATGTCAGCGATGACTACAAGACCGCCATTGTTGGCAGCCCGAGCCGGCGTTATATGTGGATCTTGTCGCGTACGCCGACGGTCAGTGCGGACACCCGCGAAGACCTGCTGAGCAGGGCGCGACAGCAGGGGTATGACACCACGCGGTTGATCTGGCGTACGTCGGACAAGCAGATGGCGAAGACTTCGCAATAAGTCTGAATCAACGCGGATCAAAATGTGGGAGCGGGCTTGCTCGCGAAAGCGGTATATCAGCACCAGATGCAGTGACTGACACACCGCTTTCGCGAGCAAGCCCGCTCCCACAGTTTTAACCGAGTAAGTCCTTTAGTACCTGTGTAAACGCGATATTGCTGTCTTCTTCGCCAGCATGATGCCCATCCCGCACCACCCACTTCCCATTCACCAGCACATCCCGCACCTGCCGATCCCCTCCCGCAAATAACCAGCGGTTGAGAATCCCATCCTCGCTAGCCGTCGCCAGGTACGGATCATTGCCATCCAGCACAATCCAGTCTGCACGTTTGCCCACTTCCAAGCGCCCAATCGGCTGGCCCAACGCCTGGGCACCACCATCCAGCGCGGCATCAAACAGCGTCCGCCCGACCATCGGCTGATCACTGCGATACAACCGGTTGCGCCGCTGATCGCGCAGGCGCTGCCCGTATTCCAGCCAACGCAATTCTTCCACCACGCTCAGTGACACATGGCTGTCGGACCCAATCCCCATGCGCCCGCCCTGCGCCAGGAAATCCACCGCCGGAAAAATCCCGTCGCCCAGATTGGCTTCAGTGGTTAGGCACAGGCCGGCAATCGCCCGGCTCTTGGCCATGCGCGTGACTTCATGCGCATCGGCGTGGGTGGCATGCACCAGGCACCAGCGCTCATCCACTGCCACATTGTCATACAGCCATTGCAGCGGGCGTTTGCCGCTCCAGGCGAGGCAGTCGTCGACTTCCTTTTGCTGTTCGGCGATGTGGATATGCACCGGGCAAGCCTTGTCGCTGGCCGCCAGCACTGCGCTGATTTGTTGCGGCGTGACGGCGCGCAGGGAGTGGAAGCACAGGCCCAGTTCTTGCGCCGGTTGCGCGGCGAGGATCGGCTTGAGGCGCGCTTGCAGGTCCAGGTAGTTTTCGGTGCTGTTGATAAACCGGCGCTGGCCCTCGTTCGGCGCTTGCCCACCAAAACCTGAATGGGTGTAGAGCACCGGCAACAACGTCAAGCCGATCCCGCTGCTGGCCGCCGCCTGGCTGATCTGCCGCGACAGCTCGGTGCGATCGGCATAGGCCTGGCCGCTCACGTCGTGGTGCACGTAATGGAATTCGGCCACTGAGGTGTAGCCGGCCTTGAGCATCTCGATATACAGCTGGCGCGCGATCACCTGCAATTGTTCCGGGCTGATCTTGCCGACCATGCGGTACATCAGGTCGCGCCAGGTCCAGAAGCTGTCATTCGGGTTGCCCGCCACTTCGGCCAAACCGGCCATGGCGCGCTGGAATGCATGGGAGTGCAAATTCGGCATACCCGCCAACACCGGGCCTCTCAGCCGTTCGGCGCCCTCTGCACTGGCATTGGCCGCAACCTGTGTCAGCAGGCCATCGGCGCTGACTTCAAGACGTACATCATTGGCCCATCCATTAGGCAGCAGTGCGCGTTCGGCAAAGAAAGCGGACATGATCAAGGCACCCCGGTCGTGTGTTTATTTGTATATACATATACAGACGTTTGCCTGCTCGGTAAACTCCGGCAATCTATGCATCTTTCCCCCCTGCAAGGATTCCCTGTGCCGACTCCGCCTGCCAAGTCTTCGCTGGCTGCCCACATGGACGAAAGTCCGGCGCCCTTGTATGCCCGCGTCAAACAGATGATCAGCCAGCAGATTCTCAACGGCAACTGGCCGCCCCATTACCGCGTGCCGTCGGAGAGCGAGCTGGTCAGCCAACTGGGCTTCAGCCGCATGACCATCAACCGCGCCCTGCGCGAGCTCACCGCCGAAGGGTTGTTGGTGCGCATGCAAGGCGTCGGCACCTTTGTCGCCGAACCCAAGAGCCAGTCGGCGCTGTTCGAAGTGCACAACATTGCCGATGAGATCGCCTCCCGCGGTCATCGGCATACGTGCCAGGTTATCCACCTGGGCGAAGAGGCCGCCGGTTCCGAGCGTGCCGTTGCCCTGGAAATGCGTGAAGGCGGGCGGGTGTTCCATTCGCTGATCGTGCACTTTGAAAACGATATTCCCGTGCAAATCGAAGACCGCTTCGTCAACGCCCTGGTCGCGCCGGAATACCTGCAACAGGATTTCACCCAGCAGACCCCTTACGCCTACTTGAACCAGGTTGCGCCGCTGACCGAAGGCGAGCACGTGGTTGAAGCCATCCTCGCCGACGCCACCGAGTGCAAGCTGCTGCAGATCGAACCCACTGAGCCGTGCCTGTTGATCCGCCGCCGCACCTGGTCTGGTCGCCAACCGGTGACTGCCGCGCGGTTGATCCACCCCGGTTCCCGTCACAGCCTGGAAGGACGTTTCAGTAAATGAGTGCAGTAACAGTCTGGCGCGCCACTGACTACGTGCGCATGCCGTGGAAAAACGGCGGTGGCAGCACCGAAGAAATCACCCGTGACGCCGGCACCGGTCTGGATGGTTTTGGCTGGCGCCTGTCGATTGCCGATATCGCTGAGTCGGGCGGGTTCTCCACCTTTGCCGGCTACCAGCGTGTGATCACCGTGATCCAGGGTGCGGGCATGGTGTTGACCGTGGATGGCGAAGAGCAGCGCGGGTTGTTACCGCTGCAACCGTTCGCGTTCAAGGGTGACAGCCAGGTGGCGTGTCGCTTGATCACCGGGCCGATTCGCGATTTCAACCTGATCTATTCGCCAGCGCGTTATCACGCGCGGTTGCAATGGGTGGATGGTGTGCAGCGGATTTTCACTACGGCGCAGACGGTGTTGGTGTTCAGCGTGGCGGATGAGGTGAAGGTGTTGGGCGAGAAGCTCGGCCATCACGATTGCCTGCAAGTGGACGGTAACACTGGCCTGTTGGATATCTCTGTAGCCGGTCGTAGCTGCATCATCGAACTGACCCAACTCGGTTAAAACCTGTGGGAGCTGGCTTGCCTGCGATGGCGGTGTTTCAGTAGCAGATGTACTGACTGACACACCGCTATCGCAGGCAAGCCAGCTCCCGCATTTGTTTTGTGGTGTTCGTAAAATCTGTTTCCAGATCGCGCACCAACTTGTTACCGAACGCCCCAGCATGGCGCAAAGCCATGCCGAAGCAACAAACATCCCCCGCGACAAAACTCTCCCGTAAGAAATTTCATCAAGCCTGGAAGCCTTAATTTCCAAGCCCTGCACGCCCTTTCCCCAAAAATCTCAACAGCCCCCTCAGCAAGTTGGCCGCTTGATTGCATATGCTTGTATGTACAAGTAAAGATGTGTGCGTAAGAGTCCACATCGCACCAATCAAGTATGCGCATCGATCGCTGAGGAGTCTGAGTTGTGACCAAGCCTACTAAATACCGTGACGTAGAAATCCGCGCCGCCCACGGTAACAAGCTCACCGCCAAAAGCTGGCTGACTGAAGCGCCGCTGCGCATGCTGATGAACAACCTCGACCCACAAGTGGCCGAAAACCCGAAAGAGCTGGTGGTGTACGGCGGTATCGGTCGTGCGGCGCGCAACTGGGAGTGCTACGACCAGATCGTCGAAAGCCTCACCAACCTGAACGACGACGAAACCCTGCTGGTGCAATCCGGCAAGCCGGTCGGCGTGTTCAAGACCCACAGCAATGCCCCGCGCGTACTGATCGCCAACTCCAACCTGGTGCCGCACTGGGCCAGTTGGGAACACTTCAACGAACTGGATGCCAAGGGCCTGGCCATGTACGGCCAGATGACTGCCGGCAGCTGGATCTACATCGGCAGCCAGGGCATCGTCCAGGGCACCTACGAAACCTTCGTCGAAGCCGGTCGCCAACATTACAACAGCGACCTGACCGGGCGCTGGGTGCTCACCGCCGGTCTCGGCGGCATGGGCGGCGCGCAGCCATTGGCCGCCACCCTGGCCGGCGCATGCTCGCTGAACATCGAGTGCCAGCAAGTCAGCATCGATTTCCGCCTGGCCAGCCGCTATGTCGATGAGCAAGCCACCGACCTCGACGACGCCCTGGCGCGCATCGCCAAGTACACCAAGGAAGGCAAGGCCATCTCCATCGCCCTGCTGGGTAACGCCGCAGAAATCCTGCCGGAACTGGTCAAGCGCGGCGTGCGTCCGGACATGGTCACCGACCAGACCAGCGCCCACGACCCGCTCAACGGCTACCTGCCCGCCGGCTGGACCTGGGACGAATACCGCGCCCGTGCCAAGACCGAGCCCGCCGCTGTAATCAAGGCCGCCAAGCAGTCGATGGCCGTGCACGTCAAAGCCATGCTGGATTTCCAGAAGCAGGGCATCCCAACCTTCGACTACGGCAACAACATCCGTCAGATGGCCCAGGAAGAAGGCGTGGAAAACGCCTTCGACTTCCCGGGTTTCGTTCCGGCCTACATCCGCCCACTGTTCTGCCGTGGCATCGGCCCGTTCCGCTGGGCGGCGCTGTCCGGCGACCCGCAGGACATCTACAAGACCGACGCCAAAGTCAAAGAACTGATCCCCGACGACGCCCACCTGCACAACTGGCTGGACATGGCGCGCGAGCGCATCAGCTTCCAGGGCCTGCCGGCGCGTATCTGCTGGGTCGGCCTGGGCCAGCGCGCCAAGCTCGGCCTGGCGTTCAACGAAATGGTCCGCAGCGGCGAGCTGTCGGCACCGGTCGTTATCGGTCGTGACCACCTCGACTCCGGCTCGGTATCCAGCCCGAACCGTGAAACCGAAGCCATGCAGGACGGTTCCGACGCCGTGTCCGACTGGCCACTGCTCAACGCCTTGCTCAACACCGCGAGCGGCGCGACCTGGGTTTCGTTGCACCACGGTGGCGGCGTCGGCATGGGCTTCTCCCAGCACTCCGGCATGGTGATCGTCTGCGACGGTACCGACGAAGCGGCCGAGCGGATTGCCCGCGTACTGCACAACGACCCGGCCACCGGGGTGATGCGTCACGCCGATGCCGGGTACCAGATCGCCATCGACTGCGCCAAAGAGCAGGGTCTCAACCTCCCGATGATCAAGTAAGCCGATGTGGGAGCGGGCTTTTGTGGCGAGAGAGCTTGCTCCCGCCGGGGTGCGAAGCGCCCCCAAAAAGCCGGCTCCAGCTGCGCTGTCGAACGGGAGCAAGCTCCCTCGCCACAGCAAGCCCGCTCCCACATTTGATCTGCGTTGAACCAGATAACAATCCACCAGAGGTTGAACCGACATGGCTGCAAATGACACCACCCCGTTGATCGAGAAACGTTCGATCGACTACATCCCGGAAGCGGAAAGACACGGTCGTCTATTTAGCCAGTTCACCCTGTGGATGGGCGCCAACCTGCAAATCACCGCGATTGTCACCGGGGCCCTGGCCGTGGTGTTGGGCGGTGATGTGTTCTGGTCGTTGATCGGTCTGTTCATCGGCCAACTGCTGGGCGGTGGGGTCATGGCGTTGCATGCGGCGCAAGGGCCCAAGCTGGGCCTGCCGCAGATGATCTCCAGCCGGGTGCAGTTTGGTGTGTATGGCGCGGCGATTCCGATCGTGCTGGTGTGCCTGATGTACCTCGGGTTCACCGCGACGGGCACGGTGTTGTCCGGCCAGGCGCTGGGCCAGTTGTTTGGTGTCAGCGACAGCGTCGGCATCCTGATTTTTGCCAGTGTCATCGTGCTGGTCACGGTGCTCGGTTACCGGGTGATCCACTTCATCGGCCGCGTCGCCAGCGTCATTGGGGTGATTGCCTTTGTATACCTGTTCAGCCGCCTGATGAGCCAGACCGACGTGGGTGCGCTCCTGCAAATCCGCCACTTCAGCTGGAGCAGTTTCCTGCTGGCGGTGTCGCTGGCGGCGTCCTGGCAGATCGCCTTTGGCCCTTACGTGGCGGACTATTCGCGCTACTTGCCGAGCAACACGTCGTCGGTAAAAACCTTCCTCGCGGCGGGTGCGGGTTCGGTGATCGGCGCCCAGGTGGCGATGGTCCTCGGCGTGTTTGCCGCGGCCATGTCCAACGGGCAATTCGCCGGTCACGAAGTGGCCTACATCGTCGGCTTGAGCGGCACGGGTGCCACGGCTGCGCTGCTGTACTTCAGCATCGCGTTTGGCAAGGTGACCATCTCTACGCTGAACTCCTACGGCAGCTTCATGTGCATCGCCACCATCGTCAGCGGTTTTCGCGGGCGCATGGAAGTCACGCGCCTGCAGCGTCTGGTGTTCGTGCTGGCGATTGTCGGTACGGCGACCCTGATCGCGTTGCTCGGCCAGCACTCGTTCCTCGGTGCGTTCAAGTCGTTCATCTTGTTCCTGCTGGCGTTCTTCACACCCTGGAGCGCGATCAACCTGGTGGACTACTACTGCATCACCCGCGACCGCTATGACGTGCCTGCGCTGGCCGATCCGAACGGTCGTTATGGCCGCTGGAACCTGCTGGGTATCAGCGTCTATGTGTTCGGTGTGTTGGTGCAGTTGCCGTTCATCTCCACCAAGTTCTACACCGGCCCTTTGGTGGCCGCCCTGGGCGATGTGGATATTTCCTGGATCATCGGCCTGGTATTGCCCGCCGCCCTGTACTACGTGTGTGCAAAAAAATGGCACGGCAGCGTGCCCGCTCAACTGATCCTGCCAACAGAGCAGGGCGCTGTACCAACAACAACCGGGCTGGCGGCACAAGCCTGATGGGACGTGGACAGGGCAGGATGCCTACTGACTGCCGTAATCCATTTCAAGATTGGGAGCGTCACAACAATGAAAATGCATAAAACCCTGATGGCCACCCTGTTCTCTGCGGGCGTGCTGGCCAGTGTTGGCGCCCAGGCAGCCGGCTGGTGCGAGTCCGGCAAACCGGTGAAATTCGCCGGCCTGAACTGGGAAAGCGGCATGTTGCTTACCGACATCCTGCAAACCGTGCTGGAAAAAGGCTACGACTGTAAAACCGACAGCCTGCCGGGTAATTCCATCACCATGGAAAACGCCCTGAGCAGCAATGACATCCAAGTCTTCGCCGAAGAATGGGTAGGCCGCAGCGAAGTCTGGAACAAGGCCGAGAAGGCCGGCAAAGTCGTCGGCGTTGGTGCGCCTGTCGTCGGTGCCATCGAAGGCTGGTATGTGCCGCGCTATGTGATCGAGGGCGATGCCAAGCGCAAGCTGGAAGCCAAGGCGCCGGACCTGAAAACCATCGCCGACCTGGCCAAGTATTCCGCGGTGTTCAAGGACCAGGAAGAACCGTCCAAAGGCCGTTTCTACAACTGCCCGGCCGGCTGGACCTGTGAGCTGGACAACAGCGAAATGCTCAAGAGCTACGGCCTGGAAAGTTCCTACACCAACTTCCGCCCAGGCACCGGCCCGGCGCTGGATGCAGCGGTGCTGTCGAGCTACAAGCGTGGCGAGCCGATCCTGTTCTACTACTGGTCGCCGACGCCGCTGATGGGCCAGGTCGATCTGGTCAAGCTGGAAGAAAAAGCCGGTGTGGATAAGAGCGTGACCATCAAGGTCGGCCTGTCCAAGACCTTCCACGAGCAAGCCCCGGAACTGGTGGCCGTGCTGGAAAAGGTCAACCTGCCGATCGACCTGCTGAACCAGAACCTGGGGCGCATGGCCAAGGAGCGCATTGAATCGCCGAAACTGGCGAAAATTTTCCTCAAGGAACATCCTGAGGTCTGGCACGCCTGGGTGAGCGACGACGCAGCCAAGAAAATCGACGCGGCCTTGTAGGTCAAGTGTGCCCGGCTACCCTGAGGGGGCGGCCGGGCGCCTGGCCACAACCCATTGGATCGAGAGCACGATATGTTTCCTGAGAGTTTTACGTTTTCCATCGCCGACTGGGTCAACGGTTGGGTGGACTCACTGGTCACCAACTACGGCGATGTGTTCCGGCACATCTCCGACACCCTGTTGTGGGCCATCGTCAACCTGGAAGGGTTGCTGCGTGCGGCGCCCTGGTGGCTGATGCTGGCCATCGTCGGCGGCGTCGCCTGGCATGCGACCCGCAAGGTGCTGACCACAGCGGTGATCGTCGGTTTGCTGTTCCTGGTGGGCGCGGTTGGCCTGTGGGACAAGCTGATGCAGACGCTGGCACTGATGATGGTCGCCACGGTGATCTCGGTGCTGATCGGCATCCCGCTGGGCATCCTCTCGGCGCGCAGCAATCGCCTGCGTTCGGTGCTGATGCCGCTGCTGGACATCATGCAAACCATGCCGAGCTTCGTGTACCTGATCCCGGTGCTGATGCTGTTTGGCCTGGGCAAGGTCCCGGCGATTTTCGCCACGGTGATCTACGCCGCGCCGCCGCTGATTCGCCTGACCGACCTGGGGATTCGCCAGGTGGACGGCGAAGTCATGGAAGCCATCAACGCCTTTGGTGCCAACCGCTGGCAGCAACTGTTCGGCGTGCAACTGCCGCTGGCGCTGCCGAGCATCATGGCCGGCATCAACCAGACCACCATGATGGCGCTGTCGATGGTGGTGATCGCCTCGATGATCGGTGCCCGTGGCTTGGGTGAAGACGTGTTGGTCGGCATCCAGACCCTCAACGTCGGGCGCGGCCTTGAAGCCGGCTTGGCGATCGTGATTCTCGCTGTGGTCATCGACCGCATTACCCAGGCCTACGGTCGTCCACGGCATGAGGCGAGCAAATGACTACTGTCAGCAAAATCGAAGTTAAAAACGTCTTCAAGATCTTCGGCGCCCGTTCCAAGGAAGCGCTGGCGCTGATCGGCCAGGGCAAGACCAAGGACCAGGTGCTGGCCGAGACCGGTTGTGTGGTCGGCGTGAACGACCTGTCCCTGAGCATCGGCACCGGTGAGATCTTTGTGATCATGGGTCTGTCGGGTTCCGGCAAATCCACCCTGGTGCGCCACTTCAACCGCCTGATCGACCCCACCAGCGGCGCGATCCTGGTGGACGGCGAAGATATCCTGCAACTGGACATGGAAGCCCTACGCCAATTCCGTCGGCACAAGATCAGCATGGTGTTCCAGAGCTTCGGCCTGCTGCCCCACAAGAGCGTGCTCGACAACGTCGCCTACGGCCTGAAAGTGCGCGGCGAAAGCAAGCAGGTGTGCGCCGAGCGTGCGCTGCACTGGATCGAAACCGTGGGCCTCAAAGGCTACGAAAACAAATACCCGCATCAGCTCTCCGGCGGCATGCGCCAGCGCGTTGGCCTGGCCCGGGCATTGGCGGCCGACACCGACATCATCCTCATGGACGAAGCGTTCAGCGCCCTCGACCCACTGATCCGCGCCGAGATGCAGGACCAGTTGCTGGAGCTGCAAAAGACCCTGCACAAGACCATCGTGTTCATCACCCACGACCTTGATGAAGCGGTGCGCATCGGCAACCGCATTGCGATCCTCAAGGACGGCAAGCTGATCCAGGTCGGCACGCCCCGCGAGATCCTGCATTCGCCGGCGGATGAGTATGTGGACCGGTTTGTTCAGCGGCGGGCGGCGGTGGTGTAACTGATCGCTCCCACGCTCTGCGTGGGAGCGCATCCCGGGATGCTCCGCGTCCCAAGAGCGGACGCAGAGCGTCCAAGGCGGCATTCCCACGCGGAGCGTGGGAACGATCAGAAGGTATGAAGATGTCCCAGCCAACCAAAATCATCATCGCCAACACCCCATTACGTTGGCAGGACGTGGTCGCCGTCGCCCGCCACGGCGCGGTCCTCGAGCTCTCGGGCCAAGCCTGGGCCCGCATCGACAATGCCCAGGCCATCGTGCAACGCATCGTCACCAGCGGCGAACGTGCCTACGGCGTGAACACCGGCCTGGGCGCGTTGTGCAATGTCTCGCTCAAGGGCGAACAACTCAGCCAGCTGTCGCGCAACACCCTGCTGAGCCACGCCTGTGGCGTCGGCCCGGTGCTCAGCGACGAACAGACCCGCGCCATCATCTGCGCCGCTGTCATCAACTACAGCCACGGCAAATCCGGCCTGCACCCGCAGGTGGTGCACGCGTTGCTGGCGCTGCTCAACCACGGCATCACGCCGCAAGTACCGTCCCAGGGCTCGGTGGGTTACCTGACCCACATGGCCCATGTCGGCGTGGCCTTGTTGGGTGTGGGCAATGTGAGCTATCGCGGCCGGATCGTCCCGGCGCAACAAGCGTTGAACGCCGAAGGTTTGCAGCCGGTGGTACTCGGCGCCAAGGACGGCCTGTGCCTGGTCAACGGCACGCCGTGCATGACCGGCCTGAGCTGCCTGGCCCTGGCCGATGCGCACCATTTGCTGCAATGGGCCGATGTGATCGGCGCCATGAGTTTCGAGGCCCAGCGCGGCCAGATCGATGCGTTTGACGAAGAAATCATCGCCCTCAAACCACACCCGGGCATGCAGCACGTTGGTATCAACCTGCGCGCGCTGCTGGACGGCAGTGAAGTGATCGCCAGCAGCAAAGGCATCCGCACCCAGGACGCGTTGAGCATCCGCTCGATCCCGCAGATCCACGGTGCGGCCCGCGACCAGGTGGAACACGCCACGCGCCAGATCGAGACCGAACTCAACAGCGCCACCGACAACCCGCTGCTGCTCGGCACGCCGGACAGCTACCGCGTGGTGTCCCAGGCCAACCCGCATGGGCAATCGGTTGCCCTGGCGGCGGACATGCTCGCCATCGCCATGGCCGAGATCGGCTCGGTGGCCGAACGCCGCCTGGATCGCCTGATCAACCCGCACGTCAGCGGCCTGCCGGCGTTCCTGGTGAGCAACCCCGGGGTCAACTCCGGGATGATGATCGTGCAGTACGTCGCCGCGTCCCTGTGTGGGCAAAACCGCCAACTGGCGCAACCGGCGGTGCTCGACAACTTCGTCACCTCGGGCCTGCAGGAAGACCACCTGAGCATGGGCACCAACGCCGCGCTCAAGCTGCACCAGGTGTTGGCCAACGTCACGCAGATCCTCGCCATCGAGTATTTGCTGGCGGCCCAGGCGTTCGAATTCCTGAAGGACCAGCGTTTCGGCGCCGGCACCGACCGCGCCTGGCGCTTGTTGCGCGAAGTGGTCCCCGCCTACGAACAAGACCGCTGGCTGGCGCCGGACATTGCCGCCGCCGCCCAGTTGCTCAAAGACACCGCGTTACCCAATTTGCACTGATCGTCAAAAGAACAATTCAAAAGGAGTAGGAATGTGACTGCGCTAAATCTGATTCCAGGCCAACTGAGCCTTGCCCAACTGCGGGCTATCTACCAGCAGCCGGTGACACTCAGTCTGGATGACAGCGCCACGGCGCAGATCGAAGCCAGTGTGGCCTGCGTGGAGCAAATTCTCGCCGAGAACCGCACCGCCTACGGCATCAACACCGGTTTCGGCCTGCTGGCCTCGACCCGCATCGCCAGCGAAGACCTGGAAAACCTCCAGCGTTCCCTGGTGCTGTCCCACGCCGCCGGCGTCGGCGAGCCCATCAGCGATGCGCTGGTGCGGCTGGTCATGGTGCTCAAGGTCAACAGCCTCAGCCGTGGTTTCTCCGGGATTCGTCGGCAGGTGATCGACGCGTTGATCGCGCTGATCAATGCCGAGGTGTACCCGCACATTCCGCTGAAAGGTTCGGTGGGTGCCTCCGGTGACTTGGCGCCGTTGGCGCACATGTCCCTGGTGTTGCTGGGCGAAGGCAAGGCGCGCTACAAGGGTGAGTGGCTGGAAGCGACTGACGCGCTGAAAGTCGCCGGCCTCACGCCGCTGACCCTCGCCGCCAAAGAAGGCCTGGCGCTGCTCAACGGCACCCAGGTCTCCACCGCCTATGCCTTGCGTGGTCTGTTTGAAGGTGAAGATTTGTTCGCCGGTGCCCTGGCGTGCGGCGCGCTCACCGTGGAAGCGGTGCTCGGTTCGCGCTCGCCATTCGACGCGCGCATTCACGCCGCGCGCGGCCAGCGTGGGCAGATCGACGCGGCCACGGCCTATCGCGACCTGCTCGGTGAAAGCAGCCAGGTGTCGCAGTCGCACCAGAACTGCGACAAGGTCCAAGACCCGTACTCCCTGCGTTGCCAGCCGCAAGTCATGGGCGCCTGCCTGACCCAGTTCCGCCAGGCCGCCGAAGTGCTGGTGGTCGAAGCCAACGCCGTGTCGGATAACCCGCTGGTATTTGCCGCCGAAGGCGACGTGATCTCCGGCGGTAACTTCCACGCCGAACCGGTGGCCATGGCCGCTGACAACATGGCCCTGGCCATCGCCGAAATCGGCTCCCTCAGCGAGCGCCGTATCTCGTTGATGATGGACAAGCACATGTCCCAACTGCCGCCGTTCCTGGTGGGCAATGGCGGGGTCAACTCCGGTTTCATGATCGCCCAGGTGACCGCTGCCGCGCTCGCCAGCGAAAACAAGGCGCTGGCCCACCCCCATAGCGTGGACAGCCTGCCAACCTCCGCCAACCAGGAAGACCATGTGTCGATGGCCCCGGCGGCGGGCAAGCGCCTGTGGGAAATGGCCGAGAACACCCGTGGCGTCCTGGCGGTCGAGTGGCTTGCGGCCTGCCAGGGCCTGGACCTGCGTGAAGGCCTGAAAACCTCGACCAAGCTTGAAAAGGCCCGCGGCATCCTGCGCGACAAAGTGGCGTTCTATGAGAAGGACCGTTTCTTCGCCCCGGACATCAACGCCGCCAGCGAACTGCTTGCCAGCCGTTGCCTGAATGAACTGGTGCCGGCGAAGTTGCTGCCAAGCCTGTAACCCAAAGGGCACTGGGTACTTTCTGTGGCGAGGGAGCTTGCTCCCGCTGGGCTGCGTAGCGGCCCTAAAAATCTTGGGAGCGCTGCGCACTCCAGCGGGAGCAAGCTCCCTCGCCACAGAGGTCCATTGCCTGGCTTTGAATTTTCTCAGGATAAAAATAATTAGGGACGAGAAATGCATCAGGAACAAGGTTTGAAACGCGGGCTAAGCGCCCGACATATTCGCTTCATGGCACTGGGGTCGGCGATCGGCACCGGGCTTTTCTACGGCTCCGCCTCGGCCATCCAGATGGCCGGCCCGGCCGTGCTGCTGGCGTACCTGATCGGCGGCGCCGCAGTGTTCATGGTGATGCGCGCCCTTGGCGAGATGGCCGTGCACAACCCGGTGTCCGGCTCGTTCGGCCAGTACGCCAGCACCTACCTGGGCCCCATGGCCGGCTTTATCCTCGGCTGGACCTACGCGTTTGAAATGATCATCGTCTGCCTCGCCGACGTCACCGCGTTTGGCATCTACATGGGCTTCTGGTTTCCCGACGTCGCGCGTTGGGTCTGGGTGCTGGGCATTGTGTTTTTGATTGGCGGCCTGAACCTGTGCAACGTCAAAGTGTTTGGCGAGATGGAGTTCTGGCTGTCGCTGCTCAAGGTCGGCGCCATCGTCGCGATGATCCTCGGCGGCTTCGGCATCATGCTGTTTGGTATCCACACGGCCGGTGAAACCCAGACCAGCGGCCTCAGCAACCTGTGGGCCCACGGAGGCTTCATGCCCAACGGCATCGGTGGCCTGATCGCCTCGTTTGCCGTGGTGATGTTTGCTTTCGGCGGTATCGAGATCATCGGCATCACCGCCGGTGAAGCCAAGGACCCGCAACGCGTGATCCCCAAGGCGATCAACGCCGTGCCGCTGCGCATCCTGCTGTTCTACGTGCTCACCCTGTTTGTGCTGATGGCCATCTACCCGTGGCCGCAGATCGGCAGCCAGGGCAGCCCGTTCGTGCAGATCTTCAGCAACCTCGGCATCGGCTCGGCGGCGACCATCCTCAATATCGTGGTGATCTCGGCGGCCGTCTCGGCGATCAACAGCGACATCTTCGGCGCCGGTCGCATGATGTACGGCCTGGCCCAGCAAGGGCAGGCGCCCAAAGGCTTTGCGCAACTGTCCAAGCAGGGCGTGCCGTGGATGACCGTGGTGGTGATGGCCGCCGCGCTGCTGGGCGGCGTGGTGCTCAACTACCTGATCCCGGAAAACGTCTTCCTGCTGATCGCCTCGATTGCCACCTTCGCCACCGTGTGGGTGTGGCTGATGATCCTGTTTACCCAGGTCGCCATGCGCCGCTCGATGACCCGCGAGCAGGTGGCCGAGCTGAAATTCCCGGTACCGTTCTGGCCCTATGCGCCGGCAGCGGCCATCGTGTTCATGCTGTTTGTGTTTGGTGTGCTGGGTTACTTCCCGGACACCCAGGCGGCCTTGCTGGTCGGCGCCGTGTGGATCGTGCTGCTGGTGCTTGCCTACCTGCTGTGGGTCAAGCCCGCTGCCGGGCAAGCGGCCAAGGTCCATTACGACCCGGCTTTGTCTCATCGTTAATTTAGGGAGGCGTTGATGAAAACGCTTTGGCAACACTGCCACGTCGCAACCATGGCGGGCGGCAAATACTCGATCATCGAGGATGCTGCCCTGGTCACCGCAGGTGCGCTCATCGAGTGGATCGGCCCCTTGGCCGAACTGCCCCAGGGTGACTATGCGCAGGTTCACGACCTGCAACGCGCGTGGGTTACCCCCGGGCTGATCGATTGCCACACCCACACGGTGTTCGGTGGCAATCGCAGTGGCGAATTCGAGCAGCGCCTTGAGGGCGTGAGTTATGCCGACATCGCGGCCAAGGGCGGCGGGATTGCCAGCACCGTACGCGCTACCCGCGCGGCGAGCGAAGATGAACTGTTCGAAAGCGCCCACAAACGCCTGCGCAGTTTGCTGCGCGACGGCGTGACCACGGTGGAGATCAAGTCCGGCTATGGCCTGGACCTGGCCAACGAACGCAAGATGCTGCGCGTGGCCCGTCGCCTTGGCGAAGCACTGCCGGTCAGCGTGCGTGCCACGTGCCTGGCGGCCCATGCCTTGCCGCCGGAGTACAAGGACCGCGCCGACGACTACATCGAACACATCTGCAGCGAAATGCTGCCGGCCCTGGCAGCAGAAGGGCTGGTGGACGCGGTGGACGCGTTCTGCGAGTACCTGGCGTTCTCCACCGAGCAGGTCGAGCGGGTGTTCAAGGTCGCCCAGCACTTGGGCCTGCCGGTGAAGCTGCACGCCGAGCAACTCTCGTCGCTGCACGGCTCCAGCCTGGCGGCGCGTTATCACGCGTTGTCGGCGGACCACCTGGAGTTCATGACCGAAGCAGACGCCATCGCCATGGCCGCCTCCGGCACCGTCGCCGTGTTGCTGCCGGGGGCGTTCTACTTCCTGCGGGAAACCCAGTTGCCGCCGATGGACGCCCTGCGCAAGCACGGCGTGAAGATTGCCATCGCCAGCGACCTCAACCCCGGCACCTCGCCGGCGTTGTCGGTGCGCCTGATGTTGAACATGGCCTGCACCTTGTTCCGCATGACCCCGGAAGAAGCCCTGGCCGGCGCCACGCAACATGCTGCGACGGCGCTGGGCATGGGCGACACCCACGGCTCCCTGGAAGTGGGCAAGGTCGCGGACTTTGTCGCCTGGCAGATTGATCGTCCTGCCGATCTGGCCTATTGGCTGGGCGGCGAACTGGATAAACGCGTTGTGCGCCACGGCGTCGATGTCACCGTCTGAGGAGTAGGGTTGTGGATAAGGTTCTGAACTTCAAACAAGGCCGGGTGCCGCTGCTGATCAGCATGCCCCACGCGGGTCTGCGCCTGACGCCTGCGGTCGAGGCCGGGTTGATCCCCGAGGCACAAAGCCTGCCGGACACCGACTGGCATATCCCCACGTTGTATGACTTTGCCGAATCACTCGGTGCCAGCACCCTGGCGGCGGAGTATTCGCGTTTTGTGATCGACCTGAACCGGCCGTCCGACGACAAGCCGCTGTATGTCGGCGCCACCACCGGGCTGTATCCGGCGACGTTGTTCGATGGTGTGCCGTTGTTTCGCGAAGGGCTGGAGCCGAACGAGACCGAGCGCGCCAGTTATTTGCAGAAAATTTGGGGCCCGTATCACCGCACGCTGCAGGAGGAACTGGCACGGCTCAAGGCCGAGTTCGGCTATGCGTTGCTGTTTGATGCGCACTCGATCCGCTCGGTGATCCCGCACCTGTTCGACGGCAAGCTGCCGGACTTCAACCTCGGCACTTTCAATGGCGCTGCCTGTGATCCCGAGTTGGCCAGCCAACTGGAAGCCATCTGCGCCGGGCATCCGCAGTACAGCCATGTGTTGAACGGGCGCTTCAAGGGCGGGCATATCACCCGTCACTACGGCAACCCGGCGCAGGATATCCATGCCGTGCAGCTGGAGTTGGGACAGTGCACGTATATGGAGGAGATTGAGCCGTTTCGCTATCGGGCGGATCTGGCTGAGCCGACGCGGGTGGTATTGAAGCAGCTGTTGGAAGGGTTGTTGGCCTGGGGGCAGAAGCGTTACGGCTGAAATCGCTATCGCAGGCAAGCCAGCTCCCACAGTTGACCGCGTTCCAACTTTGGAGTGCAGTCAAGGGTGGGAGCTGGCTTGCCTGCGATGACGGCCTCACAGTCGCCCCAGTGCAACTGCCCGTCGCCTCAGTTCGTGTGCACCCAGGCCCCACTGGTTAAGGTTGTGGAATAACAACAGCCGAGTGAGACCGCCTCCATGCAAAAAAACCTGTTGAGCCTGATCGGCGCCGCCCTGTTCAGCGCACACGCCATGGCCGCCGAACCCGCTTCCTGCAAAAGCATCCGCATGGGCGTGGTCAGTTGGACCGACGTGGTCGCCACCTCCGGCATGGCCGACGTGCTGCTCAATGGCCTGGGCTACGACAGCAAGCAGACCAGCGCCGTGCAGCAGATCATCTTTGCCGGCATCCGCGATAAGCGCCTGGATATTTTCCTCGGCTACTGGAAGCCGGCGATGGACAACAACATCGCGCCGTTCCTCGCCGCCAAACAGGTCAAGGTCTTTGATAAACCCAGCCTCGCCGACGCCCAGGCGACCCTCGCCGTGCCGCAATACGTGGCCGACGCGGGCCTGAAAACCTTTGCCGATATTGCTCGCTTCAAGGACAAGCTGGGCGGCAAGCTCTACGGCATCGAGCCCGGCAGCGGCGCGAACACCGATATCCAGAAAATGATCGACACCAACCGCTTCGGCCTTGGCGGCTTCAAGCTGGTGGCCTCCGGTGAGGCGGGGATGCTGGCGGCGGTGCAGCGTGCGGTGAACCGTAAGGAGTTCGTGGTGTTTGTCGGTTGGACGCCGCACCCGATGAACATCAATATGAAAATGGCCTACCTCACCGGCAGTGAGGACGTGTTCGGCCCCGACGAAGGCCGCGCCACCGTGTCCACCGTCACCGCGCCGGACTTCGCCGAGCGCTGCCCCAATGCCAACCGCCTGCTGGAAAACCTCACCTACACGGCTGCCCAGGAGAGCCAGTTGATGGTGCCGATCATGGAGCGCCAATCCCCGCAGGATGTGGCCAGGCAGTGGTTGCGCGACCATCCCGAGGATTTGCAGCGCTGGCTGGCCGGGGTGACGACGTTTGATGGCCGGGATGGCGTAGCGGCTGTGCAGGCCAGCCTCAAACCCTGAAACAAACACGGTAAATCAAACAAAGAGGGGCAATGTGGGAGCTGGCTTGCCTGCGATAGCGGTATATCAGTTAATCAAAAGTTGCCTGGCACACCGCCATCGCAGGCAAGCCAGCTCCCACAGTTGATCTCCATCGTCAGGGAAGTCTATGCATGTCCCACTACCCGATATCTTCGCCAATGCGCGCCTTTGTGGATAAAACCGAATCCTTCACCACCACCGACACCTCCCTGGCCAGCCTGCGCCAGAACTACAACCGCATGTGCCAGGCCTTCACCCCGCCATCGCCGCAAGACCTGCTCATCGAAGATTTTTCCCTGGGCGGCGTAGCCGTGCGCAGTTATCGACCCACCACAGCCACCCCTTCCAACGGCTGGCCTTGCCTTCTATATCTGCACGGCGGCGGCTGGGTGGTCGGCGGGTTGGATTCCCACGACTTCATCTGCTTTGAACTGGCCACTGCGCTACAGGTGCTGGTGATCGCCATCGACTACCGCTTGGCCCCTGAACACCCGTTCCCGGCGGCGTATGAAGATTGCCGCCGCGTGTGGCAGGCGATCCAGGCGGGGCAGGGGCCGCATGCCATCAACCGCCAGCGCCTGGTGGTGGCGGGCGATAGCGCGGGGGGCAATCTGGCGGCGGCGTTATGCCTGGGCTTGCGTGACGACGGGCAGCCGTTGCCCTTGGCTCAAGCGCTGATCTACCCGGGGCTGGGTGGCCCGGCGGATTTACCGTCGCGTCGTGATTGCGCGGATGCGCCGTTGCTGAGTACGGCAGATACCTTCGATTACCTGGCGTTGTATCTGTCAGACGGCGGGACATCCTCGGCCTACGCCAGGCCGTTGTTGGCTGAAACATTCAGCGGTTTACCCAAGGCCTTCATCGCCGTGGCCCAGTTCGACCCCTTGCGCGACGACGGCAGGCTGTACGCCGAACGCTTGCAGGCGGCCGGCGTCGACACGCTGCTGTATCCCGGCAAAGGCCTGGTGCACGGCTGCCTGCGGGCGCGGCGGCAGGTGGCGGAGGTGGATCAACTCTACGACTACCTGCTGGGTTACCTGAGGAGCCAAGGGCTGACACAGGTCTAAGCGCTCAAGGACATGCTCATTGCACAATTCGGGTTTATAGTGCCAGACGGCAAAATAAAAGACGTCCCCCCAGGGATGAACCCGACCCCTTACGGAGCGCGCAATGCAGACTTGGTTTCCACAGATCAAACCCTACGCCCGGCACGATCTGGCCGTCGATGACACGCACACCCTGTACGTCGACGAAAGTGGCTCCCCCGAAGGCTTGCCTGTCGTCTTCATCCACGGTGGCCCTGGCGCCGGTTGCGATGCCAACAGCCGCTGCTATTTCGATCCGAACCTGTATCACATCGTCACCTTCGACCAGCGTGGCTGCGGGCGTTCCACCCCCCGTGCGAGCCTGGAAAACAACACCACCTGGGACCTGGTCGCCGACCTTGAGCGCATCCGCGAACACCTGGGTATCGACAAATGGGTGCTGTTCGGCGGCTCCTGGGGCTCGACCCTGGCCCTGGCCTACGCGCAAACCCACCCTGAGCGTGTGCTTGGCCTGATCGTGCGCGGCATCTTCCTCGCCCGCCCGCAGGACATCGAATGGTTCTACCAGGCCGGTGCCAGCCGCCTGTTCCCGGATTACTGGCAGGACTACATCGCACCGATCCCGCCGGAGGAGCGCCACGACATGATCGCGGCCTACCACAAGCGCCTCACCGGCAACGACCAGATCGCCCAGATGCACGCGGCCAAGGCCTGGTCCGGCTGGGAAGGGCGCATGCTCGGCCTGTGCCCGAGCCCGCAGCATGTGGAGCGTTTCTCCGAGCCGCAGCGCGCGCTGTCGATTGCGCGGATCGAGTGCCACTACTTCACCAACAACTCCTTCCTGGAACCCAACCAGCTGATTCGCGACATGCACAAGATCGCCCATCTGCCTGGCGTAATCATCCATGGCCGCTACGATATGATCTGCCCGTTGGATAACGCCTGGGAGCTGCATCAGGCGTGGCCCAACAGTGAATTGCAGGTGATTCGCGAGGCTGGGCATGCGGCATCCGAGCCCGGTATTACCGATGCGTTGGTGCGTGCGACCGGCGAGATGGCCCGGCGCCTGCTCGACCTGCCGCCCGAAGAAGCATGAAAGGTTTGTTACAAAGGGTGCGCGGCGCCCGGGTCGAGGTCGCGGGCGAAATTGTCGGGGCCATCGACCAGGGTTTGCTGGTGCTGGTGGCGGTCGAACCGGGCGATACGCCCGAGAGCGCCGACAAACTGTTGCACAAGCTGCTTAACTATCGGGTGTTCAGCGACGATGAGGGCAAGATGAACCTGTCGCTGAAGGACATCGATGGCGGATTGTTGCTGGTATCGCAGTTCACCCTGGCGGCGGATACCAAGAGCGGGTTGCGGCCGAGCTTCTCCACGGCGGCCCCTCCGGCCTTGGGCGCGGCGCTTTTCGAGCATTTGCTGGTACAAGCGCAACAATTGCATGGCAAGGTGGGGTCGGGGCGTTTTGGCGCCGATATGCAGGTGCATTTGGTCAATGATGGCCCTGTGACCTTCCTGCTCCAGACATGAATGTATTAAAAACGACTTTTAATGCCTAAAAACGCAGGTTTTCACTACAAATACTTCGTTGCCCCTGATGCGTTGTCTCGCGGGCTACTAGATAATCGCGCGCTACGGGGATCAGCGTTGTTTGGTCCATTTTTGACTTAGGTAGAGACTTGTCCGACTGCCAATGGGGAATCATTTTGCCCCAGGGGAGTCGGAACAATGCTCGCCAACCTGGCATATAGATAGCTGGCCGTTGGTTTTTTGATCTGTTTTCGGCGAGGGTTGCTCGTGATTGTTAGTCCCTGTAATGCACCAAAATTGTCTGCCAAACGGTTACGAAACGCCCTGGTGACGGGCTCTGCCCTGTTTTGCCTGTTCGGCGCGGGTCAACTGTGGGCATTCAGTCTGGATGATGTGTCGGCCAAGGCTAAAGAGCTGGCCGGGCAGAAATACGAAGCGCCGCGCAGCAATCTGCCGAACGAATTCCGCGAAATGAAATTCGCTGATTACCAGAAGATTCGTTTCCGCAACGAAAAAGCTGAGTGGGCCGATCAGAACACCCCATTCAAGCTGTCCTTCTATCACCAGGGTATGCACTTCGATACGCCGGTGAAAATCAACGAAGTCACGGCCGACAGCGTCAACGAAATCAAATATGACGCATCGCGTTTCGATTTCGGCGACATGAAGCTTGATCCAAAAGCCACCGAACAACTGGGTTATGCCGGTTTCCGTGTGCTGTACCCGATCAACAAGGCCGACAAGCAAGACGAAATCATGACCATGCTCGGCGCCAGCTACTTCCGCGTCGTCGGCAAGGGCCAGGCCTATGGCTTGTCCGCCCGTGGCATGGCGATCGACACCGCGTTGCCGTCTGGCGAAGAATTCCCGCGTTTCACCGAGTTCTGGATCGAGCGTCCGAAACCAGGTGAAAAACAGCTGGTGATCTTTGCCCTGCTGGATTCCCCGCGTGCCACCGGCGCGTATCGCCTGACCCTGCGTCCGGGCACCGACACCATTGTCGATGTGAAATCCCAGATGTACCTGCGCGACAAGGTCAGCAAACTGGGCGTGGCCCCGCTGACGAGCATGTTCCTGTTCGGTGCGAACCAGCCGTCCAAGGTGCTCAACTACCGTCGTGAACTGCACGATTCCAGCGGTCTGTCGATCCATGCCGGCAACGGCGAGTGGATCTGGCGCCCACTGAACAACCCTAAACACCTGTCGGTCAGCAACTTCACCGTCGAAAACCCGAAAGGTTTCGGCCTGCTGCAACGTGGCCGCGATTTCAGCCACTACGAAGACCTCGACGACAACTACGACAAGCGCCCAAGCGCCTGGATCGAGCCTGAAGGCGACTGGGGCAAGGGCTCCGTTGACCTGGTAGAGATCCCGACCGCCGACGAAACCAACGACAACATCGTTGCCTTCTGGAGCCCGGCCGAGCTGCCTAAACCGGGCGAGCCGCTGGACGTCGCCTACCGCCTGCACTGGACCATGGACGAGAAATCCCTGCACCCGGCCGACAGCGCCTGGGTCAAGCAGACCCTGCGTTCCACCGGTGACGTGAAGCAGTCCAACCTGATCCGTCAGCCGGACGGCAGCGTGGCCTACCTGGTGGACTTCGAGGGCCCGTCCCTCAAGGCGCTGCCGGCGGACGCCCCGGTGCGTAGCCAGGTGAGTGTTGGCGACAACGCTGAACTGGTTGAAAACAGTGTGCGCTACAACGAGCACACCAAAGGCTGGCGCCTGACCCTGCGCATGAAGATCAAAGACGCAGGCAAGCCGACCGAAATGCGTGCGGCCCTGGTGCAAGACATCGCCAAGCCTGAGCCTGAGAAGGATTCGAGCCACGTGCTCAAAGCCGACAAAGTGCTGGCCAAGCAACACGAGAAGCAGGCCAAGAAAGACGCAAAAGACGCGAAAGACAAGCAGCCAGAAGCTGCCCCAGCCACACCGGAGCCGATCAAGACCGAACAAGTCCTGACCGAGACCTGGAGCTATCAGTTGCCTGCCGATGAGTAATTCCCAAGCCACGCCAGAGACTCTGCAAGAGTACCTGGCGCACCTCCCGATGACTGCCGAGCAGCGCGCCGAGCTGGCGGGCTGCAAGTCTTTCAGCGAGTTGCATGAACGCTTGTCGTCGTCCACCTTCGACGCCCCGACCGACGCCGCCCAAGCGTCGGTGGGTTCTCGGCTGCTGCTCAACAGTGCCGAAGAACTGCAAGACGCCGAAATGCTCGTGCTCGACGCCGAAGGCCGCGTGTGCCTGAAAGCCACGCCGCCGATTCGTCGGACCAAAGTGGTGCCCGAGCCTTGGCGCACCAACATCCTGGTACGCGGCTGGCGCCGGATGACCGGTCGCACCAACCCGCCGAAACCGCCGAAAGACGAACGTGTACTGCCGGCTGCGCGCTGGCGTACCGTGGGTTCGATCCGTCGCTACATCCTGCTGGTGCTGATGCTCGGCCAGACCATCGTTGCCGGCTGGTACATGAAAGGCATCATGCCGTACCAGGGCTGGTCGCTCGTCGACTTCGACGAAATCCGCAACCAGACCCTGCTGCAAACCGCCACCCAGGTCCTGCCTTACGCCCTGCAAACCAGCATCCTGATCATGTTCGGGATCTTGTTCTGCTGGGTCTCGGCCGGTTTCTGGACCGCGTTGATGGGCTTCCTGGAACTGCTGACCGGTCACGATAAATACCGCATCTCCGGTAAAAGTGCCGGTGACGAGCCGATTCCAAAGGACGCCCGCACCGCGCTGGTGATGCCGATCTGCAACGAAGACGTGCCCCGCGTATTCGCCGGCCTGCGCGCCACCTTCGAATCGGTGGCCGCCACGGGCGACCTGGACCGCTTCGACTTCTTCGTGCTCAGCGACAGTAATGACGCCGACATCTGCATCGCCGAACAGCAAGCCTGGCTCGACGTGTGCCGTGAAGCCGGTGGTTTCGGCAAGATCTTCTATCGCCGTCGTCGCCGTCGCGTCAAACGCAAAAGCGGCAACCTCGACGACTTCTGCCGTCGCTGGGGCGGTGACTACAAGTACATGGTCGTTCTCGACGCCGACAGCGTAATGAGCGGCGAGTGCCTGACCAGCCTGGTGCGCCTGATGGAAGCCACGCCGGATGCCGGGATTATCCAGACCGCGCCGCGTGCGTCGGGCATGGACACCCTGTATGCGCGCATGCAGCAGTTCGCCACCCGTGTGTACGGCCCGCTGTTCACCGCCGGCCTGCACTTCTGGCAGCTGGGTGAATCCCACTACTGGGGTCACAACGCGATCATCCGCATGCAGCCGTTCATCGAGCACTGCGCCCTGGCGCCGTTGCCGGGCAAAGGCGCGTTCGCCGGTGCGATCCTCTCCCACGACTTCGTTGAAGCCGCGCTGATGCGCCGTGCCGGCTGGGGCGTGTGGATTGCCTACGATTTGCCGGGCAGCTACGAAGAACTGCCGCCGAACCTGTTGGACGAACTCAAGCGTGACCGTCGCTGGTGCCACGGCAACCTGATGAACTTCCGCCTGTTCCTCGTCAAAGGCATGCACCCGGTACACCGCGCGGTGTTCCTGACCGGCGTGATGTCATACCTGTCGGCGCCGTTGTGGTTCTTCTTCCTGGTGTTGTCCACCGCGTTGTTGGCGGTAAACACCCTGATGGAGCCGCAGTACTTCATGGCCCCGCGCCAGTTGTACCCGCTGTGGCCGCAATGGCATCCCGACAAGGCGGTGGCACTGTTCTCCACCACCATCGTGTTGCTGTTCCTGCCGAAGTTGCTGAGCATCATCCTGATCTGGGCCAAGGGCGCGAAAGAGTTCGGTGGCAAGTTCAAGGTGACCCTGTCGATGCTGCTGGAGATGCTGTTCTCCATGCTGCTGGCGCCGGTGCGGATGATCTTCCACACCCGTTTTGTCCTGGCCGCGTTCCTCGGCTGGGCGGCGACCTGGAACTCGCCACAGCGTGACGACGACTCCACGCCGTGGAGCGAGGCGGTCAAGCGCCACGGTCCGCAAACTGTGCTGGGCTTCCTGTGGGCACTGTTGGTGGTATGGCTGAACCCGAGCTTCCTGTGGTGGCTGGTGCCGATCGTCGGTTCGCTGATGCTGTCGATCCCGGTCTCGGTGATTTCCAGTCGGGTCAAGCTGGGCCTCAAGTCCCGCGACGAGAGCCTGTTCCTGATTCCTGAGGAATACAATCCGCCGCAGGCGCTGCTGTCCACCGAGAAGTACACCCACGAAAACCGCTGGCATGCGCTCAACGACGGCTTTGTACGGGCCGTGGTCGACCCGCAGCAGAACGCCCTGGCCTGTGCCCTGGCGACCTCACGTCACCGCGAAGCGGAGCCGATCGAGTACCTGCGCGCCGAGCGTGTTCGCCATGCGTTGAAAGTCGGCCCTGCCGGCCTCAACAACGGCGAGCGTGTGGCCTTGCTCAGTGACCCGGTCGCCCTGGCCCGCCTGCACGAGCAGGTCTGGAACGAAGGGCATGCCGAGTGGCTGGGGGCGTGGCGTGAATCGATCAAGGCTGATCCGCACGCACCGTTGCTGCCGCTGCAACCGCAAGTCTCCCAGGCCCAGCCGGCCTGATTCAGACGCCCCCGGGGGTTCACTCCGGGGGCTTTTGAAACGCTGGTCCTACAGCGTTTCGCGCTTCTTCCTGTTAGCGCTAACTCCTTGTTATTTCGAAACAAAACTCCCTCTTTCGAGGCGTATTGCCGTGCCTGCGGCTGGGTTAGCATCGCCCCGCAAATTTGATTCGTCACGGGGATATTCATGTTCAAAAGGTATTGTTCGGCGTTGTTGGTTGGCGCTGTCGCATTGATGGGTAATGGCCCGCTGTTTGCCGGCGCCCTGGATGACGCGGTGCGGCGCGGCGTGCTCAAGGTGGGTACCACGCCCACCTATGTACCCTTTGAAATGACCGACCGGCAGGGGCGTATTGTCGGCTTTGAAGTCGACTTGCTCCACGCCATGAGCCGGGCCCTGGACGTTGAGCTGGAGTTGGTCGCGGTGCCCTACACGGAGCTGCTGCCGGGGCTGCTGGCGAAACGCTTCGACCTGATCGGCAGCGGCATGACCGTCACCCAGCAACGCAACCTCAAGCTGAATTTCAGCGATGCCTTCATGGTGGTGGGCCAGACCGTGTTGCTGCACCCCAGCCTGGCGGGCAAGGTCACCAGCATCGAAGACCTGGATGAGGCGGGCTACCGGATCGCGGCCACGGAAGGCACCACCGGGGAGCTGGCGGCGCAACGGTTCCTGGGGGCGGCCCGGCTCAACAGTTTCACCACGCCGGAAGAAGGCGTGCGGCAAGTGGTGGAGGGCAAGGCTGATGCGTTTGTCCACGATGCGCCCTATAACCTGATCGCCATTAGCCGACCGGAAAACGCCAGTCTGTATGCCCTTGAACAACCCTTTACCTACGAGCCCCTGGCGTTCGGCCTGAAAAAGGGCGATTACGACAGCCTCAACTGGATCAATCACTTCCTCAACCAGGTGGCCCAGGACGGCACCTATGATCGGCTGCACGACAAGTGGTTCAAGGACACGGCCTGGATGGCAGACGTTGAGTGAAAGTCATAACTGCTTACATATCAGCCGATTGCCAAGCACGGTCGCTGAAGCGTCTACCCCTGCGGTTCCCCCGGCGTCTGTGGGGTTTTTCTGACATACGCCGACAACAAATACCCGTGAAACCTTTGTGACGGGCAGCGAGTGGGTTAGGATCGCACCCCGTTATGGTGCAGCCCTTTTGTGCGCCGACCTTATAAGAATCGTTCAGGGGACTTGATGATGAAAAAGTATCTTTCGATGCTGCTGCTCGGCGTCACCGCGCTGGTCGCGGCCAATGCGGCCCAGGCCGGTGCGATTGACGATGCGGTCAAGCGCGGCACGCTGAAAGTCGGCATGGACCCGACCTACATGCCATTCGAAATGACTGACAAGCGCGGTGAAATCATCGGCTTCGAAGTCGACATCCTCAAGGCCATGGCCAAGTCCATGGGCGTCAAGCTGGAGCTGGTGTCCACCGGTTATGACGGCATCATCCCGGCCTTCCTGACCGGCAAGTTCGACATGATCGGCAGCGGCATGACCCTGACCCAGGAGCGTAACCTGCGCCTGAACTTCAGCGAACCGTTCATCGTGGTTGGCCAGACCCTGCTGATCCGCAAGGACCTGGAAGGCACCATCAAGTCCTACAAAGACCTGAATGACGAGAAATACCGCCTGACCTCCAAGCTGGGCACCACCGGTGAGATGGTCGCCAAGAAGCTGATCTCCAAAGCCAAGTACCACGGCTATGACAATGAGCAAGAAGGCGTGCTGGACGTGGTCAACGGCAAGGCTGATGCCTTTGTGTATGACGCGCCGTACAACGTGGTCGCCGAGAAGAAAGTCGGTAACGGCAAGCTGGTGTTCCTCGAAGAACCGTTCACCTTCGAGCCATTGGCGTTCGGCCTGAAGAAAGGCGATTACGACAGCATCAACTTCATCAACAACTTCCTGCACCAGATCCGTAACGACGGCACCTACGATCGCATCCATGACAAGTGGTTCAAGAGCTCCGAGTGGCTCAAGGACATGGAATAAGGCTCTAGACCGAGTTGCCTGTATCGCAGGCAAGCCAGCTCCCACATTTGACCGTGTTCACACAGCAAAATGTGGGAGCGGGCTTGCCCGCGATGGCGGCCTCACAGGCAACACACATCGCGGAAAGTTAAATGAAACAGAAAAAAGCCCAATGGCCCTGGCACCTGCTGACCGTGGTCGTGCTGGTTGGCCTGGCCGGCGCCTTGTACTACGCCACCTCGTTGATGTCTTACGAGTGGCGCTGGAACCGCGTACCGCAGTACTTCGCCTACCAGGCTGAAACGTCCCAGCGCGCGGCGGATATTTCCACCGTGGTCGAGCTGGTGCGTAAAGGCGATGTCGCCGAAGTGACCCTGCGCAACGACGCGGGTGCCGAGCAAAAGCTGACTGTGGCCGACAACAGCCTGCAAGTGGCGCGTGGCGATGACGTGGCCGAAGGCGACGTGATCGGCGTGACCCGGCATTGGGCGTTGGGCCCGTTGATGTGGGGTTTGTGGACCACGCTGTGGCTATCGGTGGTGTCCGGCATCCTGGGGCTGGCGATCGGCTTGGCGACCGGCTTGTGCCGGCTGTCCAATAACCCGACCTTACGCGATCTGTCGACGATCTACGTCGAACTGGTGCGCGGAACGCCGCTGTTGGTGCAGATTTTCATCTTCTATTTCTTTATCGGCACGGTGCTTAACCTGTCCCGGGAATTCGCCGGGATCGCCGCGCTGTCGCTGTTCACCGGCGCCTACGTGGCAGAGATCGTGCGCGCCGGCGTGCAGTCCATTACCCGTGGCCAGAACGAAGCCGCCCGCTCCCTGGGCCTGAGCGCCAGCCAGTCGATGCGCCATGTGGTGTTGCCGCAGGCGTTCAAGCGCGTGCTGCCGCCGTTGGCCGGGCAATTTATCAGCCTGGTGAAAGACACCTCGCTGGTCTCGGTGATTGCCATCACCGAACTGCTCAAAAGCGGCCGCGAAGTGATCACCACCTCGTTCTCGCCGTTTGAAATCCTGTTCTGCGTTGCAGGGTTGTACCTGTTGATCAACCTGCCGCTGTCGAAAATGGCCAGCCGGCTTGAGCGGAGGCTCGCGCAAAGTGATTGAAGTCCGCGATCTGGTAAAAGTCTTCGACACCCGCGGCCATGTGGTGCGCGCGGTGGACCACGTGACCACCCAGGTGGCCAAGGGCGAAGTGCTGGTGGTGATCGGCCCGTCGGGCTCCGGCAAGTCCACCTTCCTGCGCTGCCTCAATGGCCTGGAAGAGTTCGACTCGGGTTCGGTGAGCATCGACGGCCTGCAACTGGCCGACCCGAAGACCGACGTGAACGCCTATCGTCGCGAAGTCGGCATGGTGTTCCAGCACTTCAACCTGTTCCCCCACATGACCGTGCTGGAAAACCTTTGCCTGGCGCAAAAAGTCGTGCGCAAGCGCGGCAAAAAAGAGCGCGAGGCCAAGGCCCTGGCGTTGCTGGAAAAGGTCGGCATTGCGCAGAAGGCCAATGAGTTTCCCTCGCGCCTTTCCGGTGGCCAACAGCAACGGGTCGCGATTGCCCGCGCGCTGGCCATGGAACCCAAGGTGATGCTGTTTGATGAGCCCACCTCGGCGCTGGACCCGGAAATGGTCGGCGAAGTGCTGGACGTGATGAAGACCCTGGCCCTGGAAGGCATGACCATGGTCTGCGTCACCCACGAAATGGGCTTTGCCCGTGAAGTGGCCGACCGGGTGTTGTTCTTCGATCACGGCAAACTGCTGGAAGACGCGGCCCCGGCCGAGTTCTTCGACGCGCCGAAAGACCCGCGTGCCCAGGCCTTCCTGCGCCAAGTTCTATAACTCTCCGTCGGATGGATGGGCTTTTTGTGGCGAGCGAGCTTGCTCGCGCTGGGCCGCGCAGCGGCCCCAATAAGGCCACCGCGATTTTTCAGATAACGCGCGGTGCCAGGTCTTGGGGCTGCTTCGCACCCCAGCGCGAGCAAGCTCGCTCGCCACAAGGTCAGAACCTGAACTTGCCCACCAGCGCCTGCAAGTCCACGCTCAATCGCGTCAGCTGAACACTCGCCGCCGCCGTCTCTTCACTGGCGGCGGCGGTTTGTTCGGACACATCGCGTACCTTCAACACACTGCGATTGATCTCTTCGGCCACCGCGCTTTGCTCCTCGGCGGCGGCGGCGATCTGCGGGTTCATTTCCTGGATGATCGACACGGTGCGGGCGATCTCGGCCAGTGCGTCGCCGGCATCGCGGGTCAGACTGACGCTGTTGTCGGTCAGGTTGCGACTGCTGTCCAGGCGGCTGGCGACCTGCCGCGTGCCGTTGTGCAGGCGCTGGATCAGGCCTTCGATTTCCTCGGCGGATTCCTGGGTGCGTTGGGCCAGGCTGCGAACCTCGTCGGCCACCACGGCGAAGCCTTCACCAGCCCTGCCGGCACGTGCCGCCTCGATGGCGGCGTTCAGGGCCAGCAGGTTGGTTTGCTGGGACACCGACTTGATCACATCCAATACGCTGCCGATCTGCTCACTCTCTTGCTGCAACGCCGCCATCGCCTGGCTGGACAGCGCCATTTCGTTGGCCAGCTGGCCGATCTGGTCAACTGCCCGCGCGACTACCTTGTCGCCAGCATCGGCCTGGCGGTCCGCCTCGGTGGCGGCGACGGAGGCCTGTTCCGCATGCCGCGCAACTTCCTGGGCCGTGGCGAGCATTTCATTCATGGCGGTGGCGACCTGATCGGTTTCGTCTTTTTGCTTGTTGATCCCGTCGCGGGTCTGCTCAGTGACGCTGGATAGCTGCGTCGCTGCACTGGCGATCTGCCGGGCGCTGTCGCCGATACCGCTGATCAGGGTGCGCAGGTTGCCGGTCATTTGCCCGATGCTCTGTTGCAGCCTGCCCAGTTCGTCGCGGCGCTCTACGTGGATGTCGTGGCTCAGGTCGCCCTTGGCGATACGATTGGCCGCCGCCAGCGTTTCGCGCAGGGGCACGGCAATCTGCCGGGCGATCCACCAGGCCGCCAGGGCGCCCAGCAGCAGGGCGGCGGCGGTCACGCTGATGAGCAGCGTGCGGGTGTGTTCGGCTTCCGTTTCGCGTTTCACCATCTGGCTCTGGCTGAGCAGATTGCTGTGTTCCAGCAGCTCGTCGAGTTGGTGTTCAAAGCGGTTCTGCACGGCTTCCGTGGTGAGCTGGATCTCCTTGAGTTTGAGCAGCTGTTCGCGGTAATTGGCCAGGTCGGTCTTGAGCAGTGCGGCGTCTACCGGCAGTTGGGTGACTGCGGCCTGTGCGGCCTCCAGGGCGGCGAGTGACTGGCTGACCTCATCGGCATAGGCATCCAGCGAGGACGCTGCCCAGGCAGGGCTCTGGGCGCGGTCTTCGGCCTGTTCCATGGCTTGGCGCAGTTTCTCGATGGCGTCCAAGGCGTTCTGGTCGTTCTGGTCAGGCAATTCGCTAGCGACCTGGGCGAGCGTGTCGCTGGCCTGGAGGCTGATTTTCTTCAGCGGGCCACGGCTGCCTTCGCGCTGCTGGATCAGCGGGGGCAGTTCGGCAAGGGCACTCTTGAACCCCTCGACCAGGCGCAGACTGTCCTGCACGGGTTGCAGGTCTGCCGGGTCCTTGAGGTGGCTGGAGAGGTAAGCGAGGTGCTGTTCGACCTTGTCGACCCGGGCAGCGACTTTGCCCAAGCTGGCAGAGTCCGTCAGGGTGCGATACACGATACGGTCCGCGCGCATGCCCTCGGCGACAGTTGCCAATTGCCCCAGGGCCGTCAAGTTGCTTGAGCGAAACAGCACGGCATTCAAGGCTTGCCAGCCGGTCACAGCGATGGCGAGGCTAAGTATCAGGACTTGCCCGAAACCCAGGGCAAGCTTCAGGCGGACATTGACGTTGTCCAGCAAACGGGTCAGCCGAGGAAACATGATTAACCTCCGAATCTGAAAAAGCGTTTCGTAACAAGACAAACGCTAATTCGATTCGGAGTGATGCCGGGCTGATAACTACGTAGGAAATTTCACAAATGGTTGGTTAGGTGCGGAAGCGTCCGACTAAGGTTTGTAGGTAAATACCCAGGCGAGCCAGCTCGGCACTGGACGCGGCGGTCTCTTCGCTGGCCGACGAGGTCTGCTCCGACACATCCCGTACGTTCAGCACGCTGCGGTTGATCTCTTCGGCCACGGCGCTCTGTTGCTCGGCGGCGGTGGCGATCTGCGAGTTCATCGCCTGGATCGTCGAGACGGTGCGGGTGATATTGCCCAGTGCGGCGCCAGCGCGGCGGGTCAGCTCGACACTGCTGTCGGTGAGGCCGCGGCTGTTGTCCATGATGGTCGCCACTTGTTGGGTGCCGTTTTGCAGGCCGACGATCAGTTCTTCGATTTCTTCGGTGGACTTCTGCGTGCGCTGGGCCAGGCTGCGCACTTCATCGGCCACCACCGCGAAGCCACGGCCGGCCTCACCGGCGCGGGCGGCTTCGATCGCGGCGTTGAGGGCCAGCAGGTTGGTTTGCTGGGCCACGGACTTGATCACATCGAGGACGCTGCCGATCTTGTCGCTTTCGCGTTTCAGATCGCCCATGGCCAGGGTGGAGTTACCGACTTCGGTGGCCAGGCGTTCGATCTGGGCGATGGCTTCACCGACCACCTTGTCGCCTTCGCGCGCTTGCTGGTCCGCAGCGACGGCGGCTTCGGAAGCTTCCTCGGCGTTGCGCGCCACTTCCTGCACGGTGGCGGCCATTTCATTCATGGCGGTGGCGACCTGGTCGGTCTCGACTTTCTGGCTGTTGACCCCGGCGCTGGTTTGTTCGGTCACGGCCGACAGTTGCTCGGCGGCGCTGGCGATCTGAGTGACGCCGTCGCTGATGCCGCCGATCAACTCACGCAGGCCCACGGTCATGCTTTGCATGGCACGTTGTAGTTGGCCCAGTTCGTCCTGGCGTGCGGAGTCGAGGTTGTGACTCAGGTCGCCGGAGGCCACGCGCTCGGCGACTTTGAGGGTCTGGTTCAACGGGATGATGATCTGGCGGGTGATGGCCCACGCGGCGATCAGGCCGAAGACCAGCGCGAGCACAGTGGCCAGCGCCAACAGTTGCTTGGCTTGTGCGGCATCGGTGTCACGCACCACGGTTTGCGACACAGTGAGTTTTTTGCTGCGGTCGAGCAGGATGTCGCCCTGCTCGGCCATGATTTTCATCGCCGCGGCGGTGGCCACCTGGGAGTCGCGGTACTGGCTGACAGCCGCGCGGTAGGCTTGCAGCGAAACGCTGGCCTGTTGCAGGTTGGTCGAATATTGATCAGGGATTTGCCCGTTCAGGCTGGTGATTTTCTTCAGGGCGTTGTCGATGGCATCCAGTGCAGGCTGCTCGGCTTCGACCTTGCCGCTGTAGGTGTAGCCGCGCACCTGGAAGCGCGCCTGTTGAATCAGCTTGCTCAGGTCCACCACGCTGTTGAACTGGCTGACGCTGTCGCCTTGCAGCAGGGCTTTCTCGATCTCGCCGACCTTGGCCACCGCGTTGTCGGCGGTGTCGCCCAGCTTGCTGCGCGCGTTTTCACGGTTGGCAGCGGCCTGGACCATGGCCTCGAAGGCGCGGCGGTATTGATCGACGGCGACCAGTTGGTCGTCCACCAGGAGGTTGTCGGCGGGCTGATCGATCAGGCTGTCAGCGGTTTTCAGGCCAGCTTCCAGTTGCACCAACAGCGCGTTGACGGCTGCGGGGCCTTGTTCGCCACGGCGCATTTCGTAGTCCAGGCGCGCCAGGCGCAGGTCCTTGGTCAGCTCATTGACGCTGGAGATAAAGCCCAGCTTGTCACCTCGGCTGATCACGCCGCTCAGGCCGCTCCAGCCGGTGAAGGTGATCATGAGTGTGAGCAGTAATACCAGGCCAAAACCTACACCCAGCTTGGATTTGACGCTGACATTCCCCAGCTTTTCGGCTAACCAACGATACATGCTGCGAACTCCCCTGGAACAAGGCTTGGACTTATTCAGAGCTTATCGGCAGCGTAGGGCTGATCTGTAGGATCTAGGTCAAATGTTGGGGTGATGTACTCAGTTTCCCGACTTGGCACAGATCAAAAATGTGGGAGCTGGCTTGCCTGCGATGGCGGAGTATCAGCAGTAAGTGTGCAAGCTGACCGACCGCTATCGCAGGCAAGCCAGCTCCCACACAAGCCAGTTCCCACATGGAGACTGCGGTGTTGTTTGGGGTTGGGTTAGAACAGGCGGGCGAGCAGGGCAGTAACGGCGGTTTCAACCCGCAGGATGCGCGCGCCCAACTGCACCGGTTGCAGGCCAGCCTTGGCCAGCAGGTCCACCTCGTAGGGAATCCAGCCACCTTCCGGGCCAATGGCCAGGGTCACCGGCTCATCCAGCCCGCGCGGGCACGACGGGTAATCACCGGGATGGCCGATCAGGCCCAGGGTGCCTTCAGCCATGGCCGGCAGGCGGTCTTCGACGAACGGCTTGAAGCGCTTCTCGATAATGATCTCGGGCAGCACCGTGTCCCGCGCCTGTTCCAGGCCGAGGATCAGTTGCTCGCGAATCGCCTCGGGCTCCAGGAACGGCGTCTGCCAGAAGCTTTTTTCCACGCGATAACTGTTGAGCAGCACGACCTTGGGCACGCCCATGGCCGCCACGGTTTGCAGGACTCGGCGCAGCATTTTCGGGCGGGGCAGGGCCAGCAGCAAAGTCAGCGGTAGTTTTGCCGGGGGCGGCAGGTCGAAGCTGACTTGCAACTCTGCTTCGCTGGCCTCCAGGCGCAGCAATTGGGCATTGCCCATCAGCCCGCCGATACGGCCGACGCGCAGGCTGTCGCCTACAGCGGCGCGGTGGACTTCCTGCATGTGCACCAGGCGCCGGTCGCGCAGCACCACACGGTCGGCCGCGATGAAGTCGGCCTCCTCAAGCAGCAGCAGGTTCACGGCTGGGTCGCTGGCGGCTGGTCGTCGTCGGCAGGCTGGTCATCCGGGTGTTCGCCACGCTTGCTGATCAAGCCGCTGAACAGGATGCCGATCTCGAACAGCATCCACATCGGCACGGCCAGCAGGGTCTGGGAGAAGATATCCGGCGGCGTGAGGATCATGCCGACTACAAAGCAGCCGATGATCACGTACGGGCGGATCTTCTTCAGGTACGCCACGTTGACCACGCCGATCCACACCAGCAGCACCACGGCCACGGGGATTTCGAAGGCCACGCCAAAGGCGAAGAACAGCGTCATCACGAAGTCGAGGTAGCTGGTGATGTCAGTCATCATTTCCACACCGGCCGGGGTGGCGGCGGCGAAGAATTTGAAGATCAGCGGGAACACCAGGAAGTAGGCGAACGCCATGCCGGTGTAGAACAGGCAGATGCTCGACACCAGCAACGGCACCGCGATGCGCTTCTCATGCTTGTACAGGCCCGGTGCGATAAAGCCCCAGATCTGATGCAGGATCACCGGGATCGCGAGGAACAGCGAGACCATCATCGTCAGTTTCAACGGCGTGAGGAACGGCGACGACACGTCGGTGGCGATCATCGTCGCGCCGGCCGGCAGGTACTGGCGCAGTGGCGTGGAGACGAAGGTGTAGATCTGCTGGGTAAAGGCGAACAACCCGGCAAAGATGATGAAGATCGCCGCTACGCAACGCAGCAGGCGGGTACGCAGCTCGGTGAGGTGCGAGACCAGCGGCATATGCTGGTCGTTTTCCGGTTTATCAGCGCTCATGGGGCTCGCGGCGGCAATGTAGGGTCATGGGGAGCAGGCGCCGCGACGGGCGCCGGTGCTGGCTCGGTGGGCGCAACGGGCGTGGCTTCGGCAGCGGGTGCGGCGGGTGCAGGCGCGATGCTGTGTTCGGCCACAGGCTCGACCGGCTTGGCCGGCTCCTGGACCGGCGAGAGGATCTTGCGGGCCTCTTGCTCCAGCGACAGGATGTGTTCGTTGTGCAGTTGCCGGCGGATCTCGTCGGCGCCGATTTCCCGTTCAACTTCCTGTTTGATCGCGTTGAAACTGCGTTTCAGGCGCCCGATCCACAGGCCGGCCGTGCGTGCGGCACCGGGCAGGCGTTCCGGCCCCAGTACCAGCAGGGCCACGAGGCCGACGAGCAGCAGTTCAGAGAAGCTGATACCAAACATTAGTCAGTGCTCACGAGTCTTTGCGGGTCGGCTCTTCGACTTTCTCAGCCTGCACGTCGAAGGTACGACGCTCGGTGATCGGCTGGGCGGCCTGCGGGTGTACAGGCTGCGCCGGTGGCACTGGGTTGGCGGCCGGGTCGGCAGGTTTTTCGTCGTCGTTCATGGCTTTGCGAAAGCCCTTGATCGATTCGCCGACGTCAGTACCGAGGTTCTTGAGTTTCTTGGTGCCGAATACCAATACCACCACCACCAGAATGACGATCCAGTGTTTCCAGTCAAAAATACCCATGCTGCAAATCCTCAGTAAAAGTTATTCAGGCGGACGGGCGCGATGCCTTTTCGGCATGCCCGGACAAGCCGAAGCGACGGTCCAGTTCATCCAGCACGGCCTGTGGGTGCTGCCCCAGTTGGGCGAGCATGACCAGGCTATGGAACCACAGGTCGGCGGTCTCGTAGATGACATCGCTGTAATCGCCGCTGAGCTGCGCGTCCTTGGCGGCGATGATCGTCTCGATGGACTCTTCGCCGAGTTTTTCCAGAATCTTGTTCAGGCCCTTGTGGTACAGGCTGGCGACATAGGAGCTGTCGGCGTCCGCGCCTTTGCGGTCTTCCAGCACCTGGGCCACGCGGTTCAGGGTATCGCTCATGTCTAGTGTCCTGCGGAATAGATGGCGTGCGGGTCTTTGAGCACCGGTTCGACAACCTTCCACTCGCCGTTCTCGAACACGCGGTAGAAGCAGCTGTGACGGCCGGTGTGGCAGGCGATATCGCCGATCTGCTCGACCTTGAGGATCACCACGTCGGCGTCGCAGTCGATGCGCATCTCGTGCAGGGTCTGCACGTGCCCGGACTCTTCGCCCTTGCGCCACAGTTTGCCACGCGAACGTGACCAGTAAATGGCGCGCTGCTCAGTGGCAGTGAGGCTCAGGGCCTCGCGGTTCATCCAGGCCATCATCAGCACGCGCCCGGTCTTGTAGTCCTGGGCAATGGCCGGCACCAGGCCGTCACTGTCCCACTTGATCTCGTCCAGCCAGTCTTTCATGTTCGGCTCCGGCAATTTGCGACAGTGTATAACCGGATCGGCTATCGACGCACGATCAGATAAACACCCACGGCGACCATGATGCCAGCCGGCCAGTAGCCCAGCGCATTCAACGGCCCACCGAGGGCGAGCACGATACCGCCGGTCAGGTGCGCGGCGCCGAGCAGGCGCAGGAACCAGTCGTCCTTGCGTGTGTGCCACGGCGGCGCGGGGTCTTTGGCGTGGGGCTGGGACATGCGCTCCAGCAGGTCGCGGGTCATGTTGGCCAGGTGCGGCAGTTGCTCGACCTGGCTGTGCAGGTTGCCCAGCAGGGTTTTCGGGCTGACCCGCTCGCGCATCCAGCGTTCGAGGAACGGCTGGGCGGTGTTCCACAGGTCGAGGTCCGGGTACAGCTGGCGGCCCAGGCCTTCGATGTTCAGCAGGGTCTTTTGCAGCAGCACCAACTGCGGCTGCACTTCCATATTGAAGCGCCGCGCGGTCTGGAACAGGCGCATCAGCACCTGGCCGAAGGAAATATCTTTTAACGGTTTTTCGAAGATCGGCTCGCACACCGTGCGGATCGCCGCTTCGAATTCATTCAGCTTGGTCTCGGCCGGCACCCAGCCGGAATCGATGTGCAACTGCGCCACGCGGCGGTAGTCGCGCTTGAAGAAGGCGAACAGGTTGCGCGCCAGGTAGTCCTGGTCCTGCGGCGTGAGGCTGCCGACGATGCCGCAGTCGATCGCGATGTATTGCGGGCTCCACGGGTTGACGGTGCTGACGAAGATGTTGCCCGGGTGCATGTCGGCGTGGAAGAAGCTGTCGCGGAACACCTGGGTGAAGAAGATCTCCACGCCACGCTCGGCGAGCATCTTCATGTCGGTGCGTTGGTCGGCCAGGGTCGCGAGGTCGGTGACCTGTACGCCGTAGATGCGCTCCATCACCAGCACTTTCGGGCGGCACCAGTCCCAATACACTTGCGGCACGTACAGCAGCTCTGAGCCTTCGAAGTTGCGCCTGAGCTGGCTGGCGTTGGCCGCTTCGCGCAGCAGGTCGAGTTCGTCGTAGATGGTTTTTTCGTAGTCGGCGACCACGTCCACCGGGTGCAGCAAGCGTGCATCGGCGCTGAAACGCTCTGCGGCGCGGGCGAGGATGAACAGCCACGCCAGGTCCTGGCCGATGATCGGCTTGAGGCCCGGGCGAATGACCTTTACCACCACTTCTTCGCCGCTCTTGAGCTGCGCCGCGTGTACTTGCGCCACGGAGGCCGACGCCAGTGGCTCGACGTCGAAGCGGCTGAACACCTCGCTGATCTTCTGGCCCAGCTGTTCTTCGATCAGCTTCATCGACTGCTGGGAGTCGAACGGCGGCACGCGGTCTTGCAGCAGCATCAGCTCGTCGGCGATGTCTTCGGGCAGCAGGTCGCGGCGGGTCGAGAGGATCTGCCCGAACTTGATAAAGATCGGCCCCAGGTCCTGCAACGCCAGGCGCAGGCGCGCACCACGGCTCAACTCCAGCTTTTTGCGCGGGAACCAGCGCCACGGCAGCACATAGCGCACGGCCAGCAGGAACCACGGCAGTGGTAGGGCGAACAGCAGGTCATCGAGTTGGTAGCGGATTACGACGCGCTGGATACGAAACAAACGGCGGACGGCGAGCAGCTTCATGCGTTATCGCTTGGATCAAGGGAACGGCTCAGGCGCTCGAAGCGCGCCTCAAGGCGTTCCAGGTCGATTTTGGCCTTGTCGAGTTCACGAAAGCGCGCTTGCGCTTCCCGTTCTCCGACCAGGGTGCGCGATTCTTCGCTCAGGTATTCGGCAAGGTTCTGGTTGAGGCTGGCGAACCCTTGCTGGTACCAGCGCGAACGGCTGCGCAGGTGCCCGCTGATCAACTGGGTGGCCACGGGGCCGATCCAGCGTGACAGCTCATATTCCCAGTCCAGTTCCAGGTCTTGCAGTACAGCGGCCAGGTCCATCAGCACTGAACTGTCGCCTTCCAGCTCCACTTCGGCGCTGTGCAGGATCGCCGTCTTGTTGCGGCTCAAGGCCAGGTGCAACAGGCTCGACGCCGGCGCACGCAGGGTGCAGTCGGCCTCGGCAGCCCAGGTGCTGGCGAGCAGCAGGCCTTCATCGCTGGGCAGGATAAACAGCTGCAAGGCGGGGCTGCGGCAATCGACGGCAATCACCTTGCCAGTCAAGTGCGCAAGCCGCGCCAGGGCGGTGCTGTCCAGGCGCAGGACACGGTTGAGGCCGTGTTCGACGCTGGCGAGAAGGCCCTGGAAGAGCATCAGGGCTTGATGCCGCGGTGCAGGGCAACGATGCCGGAGGTCATGTTGTGGTAGGTCACGCGGTCGAAACCGGCCTCTACCATCATCGACTTCAGGGTCTCCTGGTCGGGGTGCATGCGGATCGATTCGGCCAGGTAGCGGTAGCTTTCGGCGTCATTGGTGATCAGCTTGCCCATCAACGGCATGAAGGCGAAGGAATAGGTGTCGTAGACCTTGGACATGATCGCGTTGGTCGGCTTGGAGAACTCCAGCACCAACAGGCGGCCGCCCGGCTTGAGCACACGCAGCATCGAGCGGATCGCGTCCTCTTTATGGGTCACGTTGCGCAGGCCGAAGGCGATGGTCACGCAGTCGAAATGGTTGTCGGGGAACGGCAGCTTTTCAGCGTCGGCCTGGACGAATTCGATATTGCCGGCCACACCCTTGTCGAGCAGGCGGTCACGACCGACCTTGAGCATCGAACCGTTGATGTCTGCCAGTACCACCTGGCCGGTGGGGCCGACGAGCTTGGAGAACTTGGCCGCCAGGTCGCCCGTGCCGCCGGCGATGTCCAGCACGCGGTTGCCGGTGCGCACGCCCGATAGCTCGATGGTGAAGCGCTTCCACAGGCGGTGCATGCCGCCGGAGAGCACGTCGTTCATCAGGTCGTACTTGGCCGCAACGGAGTGGAACACCTCAGCGACTTTTTCCGCCTTTTGGCTTTCCGGGACGTTCTTGAAGCCGAAGTGAGTGGTGGGTTCGGCATCGCTGCCTTTGCGCTGATCAGTCATATCGCTGTCACCAAAAGAGAATGCGGCACATGATAATCCCCAAGGCCTACTTTGTCTTGGCAAGGCTGAAGGTAAGATGGGTGGTCACCGAGACCTTTTGCCGCATCGAAGGTATCCAAACCGCTATAAAGAGGAGTCATTGCAATGGCCCGTATTACTGTTGAGCGTGCACATTCCCTGGGTAAAGAAGCCGCGCGGGCAAAGGCCGAGAAGTTGGCGCATAAACTCAAGGAGCAATATGGCCTGGAGCCATCGTGGTCTGGCGATACCTTGAACCTCAAGCGCTCGGGGGTTAAAGGCACGGTACTAGTGGCGGATGATTCGCTGCGTATTGATGTGGAGCTGGGCCTGTTGATGTCGGCCATGAGTGGCACTATCAAGTCCGAAATCGAGAAAGCGTTGGATAAAGCGCTGGCTTGATTGGCGTGTTCTAGGGTGCCGATTCTAATTTTTCCTCCTACTTTGTGCGCAAGCCCTCAACTCCTGCGGGCCGTTCCTCCACCCTATTCTGCGTGAGGTGCACCATGGCCAAAGTTATCTTGAAGAAAAAAGTCGACACCCAGACCACTGCCCTGAGCGACGTTAAAACCTACGCCCGCAAGATCTGGCTGGCAGGTCTTGGTGCCTATGCCAAGGTCGGAAGCGAGGGCAGCGAGTACTTCAAGGAACTCGTTAAGGCAGGTCAACATGTTGAAAGTAAAGGCAAAAAAGTTGCAGTTGAACAACTTGAGGCCGCCAACAGTCAGATTGACCAAGTAAAGAGCAATGTCTCCTCCGTCAAAGGTCTGGTAGAAGTTCAGCTGGATAAAGTTGAAAAAGCTTTTGATACTCGTGTTGCAAGTGCCTTGAATCGAATCGGCATTGCGTCTAAACATGACGTGGAGACACTCTCTGCTAAGCTCGAAGAGCTGACGGCATTGCTCGAACGTGTCGCGCGTAAACACTAAGGAGACATCGGGATGGCTGTTCAAAAGAAACCTCAGAAAGAAGGCAGCTCGTGGGTCGGGAAAGTTGAAGAATATTCCCGCAAGATCTGGCTGGCTGGTTTAGGCGTTTACTCGAAGATCGACAGTGACGGCAGCAAACTCTTCGAGACCTTGGTTAAAGACGGCGAGAAGGCCGAGAAAGTAGCCAATAGCGCAGTGGGTAAAAAAGTCACGGCTGCCAAAGCCACCGCTGGTTCGCGCATCAGTGATGCGAAGAAACAAGTGCTGGGTACTTGGGGTGAGCTCGAAGGGGCTCTGGACAAGCGTCTTAACAGCGCCATTTCGCGCCTGGGCGTGCCGAGCAAAGCTGAAGTCAAGGCGCTGCACAGCAAGGTCGATACCCTGACCAAGCAAATCGAAAAACTCACCGGCGCCAAAGTGGCTCCAGTGAAAACCGCCGCCGCCAAGCCTGCCGCTAAAACGGCGGCTGCCAAACCGGCTGCTAAAACCGCCGCCAAGCCCTTGGTGAAAGCCGCTGCCAAGCCAGCTGCAAAACCTGCGGCCAAGGCGCCGGCAAAAGCCGCAGCTAAACCTGCGGCCAAGCCAGTGGCAAAAACGGCCGCAGCCAAACCGGCCGCCAAATCGGTCGCCAAGCCTGCCGCTAAACCGGTAGCTGCGAAAGCGGCGGCCAAGCCAGCGGCTAAACCTGCTGTCAAAGCGGCTGCCAAACCTGCGGCGAAAACGGCGGCTGCCAAACCTGCTACCAAGCCGGCAGCGGCTAAACCCGCCGCTAAACCCGCAGTGGCCAAGCCAGCAGTCAAGCCTGCGGCGAAAAAACCGGCAGTCGCGAAAAAACCAGCAGCGCCTAAGCCCGCTGTTGTAGCCAAGCCTGCCGCTGCGCCGAGCGTTTCGACCGCCAACTCGGTGTCTGCGCCGACGCCCGCTGCTGCCCCGGCTGCATCGCCGGTAACCCCGACGCCATCCAGTCAGTCCTGATTTTCACGGGACACAAAAAATGCCCGACCTGTAGAGGTCGGGTTTTTTTTGCGTGCAGACCAAGTGGTTGATCAGTTGTAGGTAATGGACACCGTAACGGCGCTGACCAATGTGCCTTGGGTGATCGCTGCCCCGGTTTTGTGATAGGCCGCCTTGAGTGGCACAACCGCCTTTTTGTTAGTCGTGGCAACTGTACGACTGCGTTGTGCATCGCTGCCGTTGGCTGGGATAGTTGCTCCTGATCTCAGCCATACGGCAGTGCCACCTGACGTCCCCGTATTTTTAAACAGCAGCGCATTGCCTGTGTCGGCGGTACCCGCGAATTTGAAAATCACATTTTTAATGTCTGATTCGCAGTCAGCGGAAATGTCGAAATCGTACTCCCCCGCATAGACAGCCGAGTCAAAGTCGGAAATCTTGACAGTCGGCAGAGTGATTGTGCGGTTCACATCTCCAGCAGCCAGGTTGCAGGTCCCTGCGTTGACCTGGCCTTTAAAGTTCAAGGTTCCGGTAGTTGCGGCCTGTACAGCGTTGGCGGCCAAGCTTGCAGTGATTGCCGCCAGCAGGGTAATGACTCGGGCGTTCATTGATACTCCTCAAGGGGTTTAGTTGTAAGTGATATTGACGGTGACGGTACTGGCGAGCGTGCCTTGGCTGACCGTACCGTTTTTGTGATAAGCCGCACTGAGCGGGACTACTGCGCGATTGCCCGAAACGGCCAAGGTGCGCGAGCCGTTGTTACTGATGGTCTGGGGTACGCCATTGATGCGTGAGTAGAGCCACAGTGCTACTCCGCCAGCGCTGCCTGCATTGGCGAAGAGCACTGTGTTTCCTGGTGCAGGCGTCCCCGTAACGCGGAAGGTGACGTTGGCGGCATTGGTGCAATTGGCGGTCAGGTCGAAGTTTTGTACGCCTGCGTAAACCTGGTCCTTCAAGGCGTTGACCTGTATGTCCGGGAGCGTGATGGTGCGATTGACGTCACCGGCTGCCAGGTCGCAGGTGGCTGCGGGCCTGACAAAACGTACAGGACTGCCGAGTTGTAGGCGGAAACGCTCTGGCGCGATAACCCAGTTCTTTTCCCAGAACATGCCGCTCGGTACTGTCCCGGTGGTCACAGGGCCGATTTTGTAGAAGGTGGCCTCTGCTGACGTGAAGCTGGGGATTTTTCCGTAAACCTGTTGGTAACCTTGGTTGTAAAGTGCGAAGGAGGCTGGTCCTCCGCCGGCCCACATCATCGTAATGGTCAAGCCTATGCCTGGAACCTCGGTGTGGTAGGCCCCCGTAGCCGGGTCTACCAGGCGGGAATATCTTCCAAACACTCCGCTGTGGGTGGCAACGGTGCAATTTGCAAAGTAGGCGGGAGCCGTACCACTGAAGGCTTGGCGAGTGATGACACTCCCGACGGGAAGGCTGTCCGGGACCGTGATGGTCGCGGGCAGGTTCAGCGTGAACGTGTCATTTTGAAACCTGTCGCACCTCGCTTGGGCAGCGATCGGCATGCCCAGTGCAAGTAGTGTCGACGCGAGCAGGATGGGGTACTTCATCTTCATGTCCTGTAGTCAGAAAGAGGTTGTTGGGAGCCGTCGGTGGCAGAGCACGTTCCAGCATCCAGATGGCGTAAATGCGGTGCAGCATCTCCCCCCGGGTCTTGCTGCAGGCCGTATTGCAGGCGGCAAGATGCGTCGTCATTACTGCCCCACTTGACGGTCAGCAGCCCCTGATCCTTCGCAACGCGCACAAACGCCTTGCCGCCCTGGCCAACAATGCCCACGCTGGCGCCATCCTCATCGAACACATCCGAACCGAACGGCAGCGGGCTGCCATCTTCACGCTGTGCAGTGATCAAGAGCGCCTGGCCGCTGACCGTATCGAACTGCAACTTCACCACCGACCCGGCGCGCGGCGCGACGTTTTGTGCGGCGGTTTTGAGCTCCACATCCACGGACAAGTCCTTGGGGTCCAGTTCCACTACGTTTTGGCGGTACGGCGTGAGGTGGGGCACCACGGCGTAACCGCTCTTGCCGACTTGGGCGCCGTGGTTGCCGTTGATCCGTGCGCCTTGTGCGTCAGGGGCCTGGACGATGCCGATCGTGTCGCCCAGTTCCGGGGCGAAGGTCACGCCCCCCGCATGGGCGACGATGCCACCGGTCATGCCCATTGATGTCGCGCGGTAGGTGTTGCTCTGGCCATAACCTGCGGATAGCACGCCATGGCTCGCCTGGTATTTCACGTCGGCGCTTACCGAGTTACCACTGCCCTGGGTCCGGCTGCCCCCAACCCCGTAGGTGAATTCGCTGCGCTCGCCCATCGTGCCGCCGAGGTTCAGGCGTTCGCCGTTGCTTTGATTGCCGCGAAAGGCCGTGGTGGTCAGGGTCGGCGAGCGAGCATCGCTGCCCAGTGGCAAGCTCAGGGTCAGCTCCACTTGCTTGTCGATCCTGTCGCTCAGCAAGTCCTTGGTGCGCTGGGCGCTGAGGGTGTAGTGCACACCTTTCCAGCTGCTGGTGTAACCCGCGGTGAAGGTCAGGTTGCCGCTTGCGCGGTTCCAGTAGTTTTGCGATGAGCCGGTCAGGTACACCGAACCGTTGCCCAGGCTTTGGTTGAGGCTGATGTCCATCCGGTCGCGCAGGCGTGACAGGTTGTCCAGGTTGCGTCCGTCGATGGCGAGGTCGCGAACCCGTGCTGCGTCGGCGATGCTCAGGAAGCCTTCCGTGGAATAACGGTAGGCACCCAGGGCAAAGTGGGTGCCGGTGTCGGTGAAGTTCTTGCTGTAACGCAATTGCAGGCTTTGCCCGTTCCGCGATCCGTGCCCTGGAATGGCCGCCCTTGAGGTGGTCAGGTCAAGCGAAAGCGCCCCCACCGGGGTGTTGAACGCCGCACCCAGCAATTGAGACAGATAGTCTTCCCCGATGACTGCACCGGTGTAGGCGGTCAGCAGGTTGTTCAGGCCGTGCTGGTAAGTCGCCTGCGCCAGGGTAGGGGGATGGCGCAGACCAATTTCATCCAGCACGCCGACACTCAATGAGTACCGGCTGTAGCCCGCACGCAGCAGGTTGGCGTTGGCGGCGAACGGCACGATGAATTCGCGCTGGCGGCCATCGGCTTCAGTCACCGTGACGGTCAAGTCGCCACCGTAGCCGGTCGGAAACAGGTCGTTGAGCACGAATGGGCCGGGTGCCACAGAGACTTCATCCAACAGTACGCCGCGCTGGCGCACGGTGACTCGTGCATTGGTCTCGGCGATGCCGCGCACCACGGGAGCAAAACCGGTCAGGGAATCGGGCAGCATCCGGTCATCGCTGAACAGGCTGGCGCCGCGCAGGCGCACGCTGTCGAACAGTTCGCCCGGGGTGTAGATTTCGCCCAGCATCAATTGTGAGCGCAGCGGGCTCAGTTCGCGCTGTACGTAGGTGCTGCTGCTTTGATAGCCCGAGCCGGTGACTGTCCGGCTGAAGCTGCCGTTGTGGCGCCAGTGCCAGTCACCCAGGTTGAGGCCGGTGTTCAGGCCCAGGTAGTGGGAGTTGATCGAGCGGCCGTTCGTGCGAGTGGCAAAGGTGTTGGCGTTGTAGCGCACGAACGCGGCATCGACCCCGCCGTCCCAATGCTTGGGGTCGACGTAACCGCGGGCTTTGCGTGTCAGGTAGATTTGTGGAACCTGCAGGCTCAGGCGGTTCTCACCTGAATCGAACTGAGCGGTGCTGCCTGGCAGGTAGGTGGACATCTCCTCGCAGCTGGCAAACGCCGGGACGGGCGCGCGGCCAGGTTCGACGGGCTGGTTTTGCGGGGCGTCCAGGTCGATGCCGAACCTGATCAGCGCATCCCGCTCCAGGCACATTTGTGCCGAGTTCTTGCCTTCGACCGCGACGAAGGACAAGGTCTCGCGCCCTATCCACTGGCCGTTGAGGTAGACGTCGGAGCGGTAACTGCCGGGCAAGACAACGTTGCCCTGGCTGAACTTCGAAATATCGACGTGCTGGCCGCCTGCACCATCAGGAAAGAAGGCCGGGTTGAACTCGACATTCTCGACAGCGTGGGCGCCTATGGCACAGGTACCGCTGAGCAGTAACAGGCTGCGTGCGGCAAGTGCGAAACGATAACGTGTCGGAGGCCAGCGTCTTGAGCTGGCGAGCGTGTTCAAACTCATGTTTACCACTTCCAAAAAATAGGTACTGTGTAAATCTGGGCAACAGGGGGCCCTGCCCTGAAAAATGGGCATCAGCCGAACGTGTGCATGACGTGGGTTACGTAGTTGGCAAGCTACGGTGTCAGTCGGGTCTCATCGGTCATGTCGAAACCTTGGTGCTGTGGGAGATGGTTACCCCAAAGTCATCGAGTGTCTGGAACTCGACAGTCGCCGCTTTGCCTGGCGGCGCCTTGAGACTTGGCAACTCAAAACGGTTGCGGCCGCCAGGGGCAACCATGTTCTCGGCGCCTGAGGTGGCAGCCTTGCGTGCATGACGCTGTTGCGCCTCCAGCACTTCGATCTGATCGAACGTCACGTGGTAGGGGGTGGGGTTAAAGACTTCCAACACCTGGCCTTGCGCGCTCGACTCGTGACGCCACTGCAGTTTTCCCGGTGCGGCTTCGACCCCATAGGGCAAGGCTGCCGGGCGGAAAAACAACTTGATCCGGGAGCGGAAGGCCAATTGCAATTGATTGCTCTGCTGGGCGTCCTGCGCCTGAGCGGGAATCTCCAGCAGGTTGAACCAGAACAGGCTCTCCTGTTTCGATGGCAAGTCCTCGCCCGTAAAGGCAAGTCGCACGACCTGCTGCTTGCCTGGCTCCATACGGAAGATCGGCGGTGTGGCGATAAACGGGATTCCGGTCGCGTCTGGCGTTGAGTGTTCGTCGCCGTTGTCCAGCCAAGCCTGGACCAGGACGGGGGCCTGGTTCTTGCTTTCAAGCCGTACCGTGACTTCCTTGTCGTTCTGCGGGTAGATAATCCGCGTGTTGTTGATGACGACGCTGGCATGGGCGGCAACTGTGCTGAACAGCGCGAGTGCCAAGGCGCCGAGCCTGGTTGTCAGGTGTGAAACGAGCGTGGCGTTCATGCAATAGGTCATCTTGCAATTGAAGGAGAAAGGCTGGCCGAGTGGCGCACACGTGCGCCGTAGTCGCTGACGGTGGTGAATTCGACTTTGGGTATGCCACTGGGGCGGTCGCGCAATTGCGGCAGTGCAAACAATTTCACGTCGCCGGCAGGCATCAGCAGGCCATCGTTGGGCTCTTTGTTGGGGGCTTTGCTGAACCGTTTTCCTTCGCTCAGCAGGTCAACCGCCGTGAGGGAAATATGGTAGGGCGTCGGGTTGGTTGCCTGCAGCGCATAGCCTTGCTCCTGGGCCACCAGTTTCCATTGCAGCTTCGCCGGGGCGCTGCCCACTGGATAGGGCAATGCCTTGGGGCGCAGGAACACACGCAAGCGGGTACGGAACGCCAGTTCGATCTGGTTGTTTTGTTCGGCCCCTGCGCTCACCGGGGGGACTTCCAGCACGTTCAACCAGTACAGGCTTTCGCGATCTGTGGGGGACGGGTCGCCCGAGTAGCGCAGGCGCAACGCCTGCTGCTGATAAGGCTCGATGCGAAAGATCGGCGGTGACAGGGTAAACGGTGTTTGTGCGGTCGCTGGTGTCGAACGCACGTCACCCGTATCCAGCCAGGTTTGCACCAGCGCCGGGCGCTCACCTTTGTTTTCCAGGCGCACGACTACCTCTTGTTGCTCGGCCGGGAAGATCACCCGGGTACCATAAATAATCACCCCTGCATGGGCGCTAATCGCGTGTAGCGACAACACCCCGACGGCAAGGGTGGCCAGCGCAAGGCGAGCCATTTTTTTCATAAGGTCGCAGGTCTCTTCGAATCCGGGGTGGGGCCTGCGCAACGGCGGCAGGCCCGTTAGGTGCAAGGCCTGCCGATGCAGGCCAAAGCGCCCCTTAGTCGGCGTACACGACCATAAAGCCGACGCGCGTCTTGACCGTACCTTCGGTCGCCGGTGCTGTGGCGTACATCTGTGCGGCCAATGGGATAACGGCCTGGTTGTCTGCGATCACCACGCCTTCGGATTTTTCGGTGTAGACGTTGATCGGGGAGCCGTTACGGTTAGTGACTTCAACCTGTACGTTCTTGGCGTTGGCGGTGTCGTCAGGGTTGTCGTAGCCGTCGATGTTCAAGCGGCCGGTTGCCACGTCAATCGCCGGGCTGGTGGGGTCGAATGCCACCATTGCGGTGCGGCCGTTGGTGCAGCTGCCTTCGCCGGGTGCGCCGATGCGGATGGTGAAGCCAGTGAGGTTGGCGCGGTCGCCAGGTTTCGCCAGGCGTGCAGCCGAGACACCACCCAGGTTGACGTCCTTGACCACAGCCCCTGTACCCGGTGCCGAACCCTCAATGGTGCAGGTCGTGTCGTTGACCAGTCCGGCGAAGTTGATGGTGCCGTCATTGGCGGCATGGGCGGTTTGCGAGACGGCAGCGGCCAAGGCAATGGCAGCGGCAATGCTGGAGAGAGCGTTGAATTTCATAATATTTCCAATCGTAAATTGTCGGTTTTCTTCCACCGCTTTTGTAAATGCGGAACTTTCAGGTGCATAAGTGGCGGACAACGTAATGTCTCCGGGAACACTAAATTTGCCTATAGAGAAGTAACGATATTGAGGTAGTGATTGTTCGAAATGTTCGATTTCGATTCAAATAAGTTGTATTGACAGTGCGCTGTAAGGGGCTGCTGTAAGATGGGTCTGAAAGAGTAAGCCTTATTATTTTTCTGTGTTGATCCCTGCGTGTAGCTGAGATATACCGTGCTCGCATAAAGGGAATTGTTTGTACTGAGTTGTACTCACTTGAGTGGTTTGCTATGCCTACTTCAATGTCCAAGATGTACACCGTCATGTTGCTGGATGATCATGAGATGGTTCGGCAAGGGATCGAGTTAGGCTTGGATAAGGAGGCCGATCTCGAAGTAATAGGCTCCTTTGGCACCGCCAGGGATTTGTTTGACGCGCTTGTCCGAACGTCAGCGGATGTGGTGGTCATGGACTTTACGCTGGGGCCCTCGGAGCTCGATGGCCTCAGCTTGATCCAATCCCTGAATCGACGATTCAAGCAGTGCAGGTTGCTCATTGTGTCTTCGCACTACACACCCGCGACCGTATCGCTGGCGTTGAGGGCGGGAAGTTGGGGGGTGTTGGGCAAGACGCAAAATCTCACTGAATTGATCACGGCAATTCGAACGGTTGCCCAAGGCCGGATCTACTTGCAGCCGTGTATGTTGCCGGGCCTTCAAGATGTGCAAGCCATTGTTGATCGGGCAACTATAAGATCGAAAATTGAGCTTTCGGCGCCCCAACGGTTGAATGCCTGTCTCACACCCAAAGAACAGGAAGTATTGCGTTGTTTTCTTGATGGTATGTCCGTGAGCTCCATTGCGGCGAAATTTTCGCGCAGCGCGAGTACCATCAGTACGCAGAAACAATCGGCTTATCGGAAATTGGGTATCAAGACCGACAGCGAGCTATTTAAGTTTACTCAGCAGTTTGGAAAGTTGGGATAAGGCCGTTGCGCTGGGCGTAATCGATTCCCGCAAAACATCAGATTGGATTATCCAGGTAACGCAGGGCGAGCTGTTCGGTCGCTTGCCGCGCTGGCGACAACAGGTGTGGCGCCACCAGCATCATGATCTGGTAGACCACGACCTGTACCTCACCCTCACGGTCGAGAATCCGTTGGTAGTCCAGGGAAAACAGCAGGGTCATGGTGATCTGCTCCACCAGTTGTCCCAGCGCCTGGGTGCCACTGACCAACTGCCCGGCAGCCTTTAACCGTGCGAGCAATGAGGCCAGGGTGCGCTTGAGTGCGGTGAGCAGGTTGCGAATGCCCTTGGCCAGCTTTGGCAGGCGCCCCGCCAGGTTCGACAGGTCCTGGAACAGGAAGCGGTAATGGGCCATGCGCTCGACGATCAGGTGCAGGAACAGCCAGTAATCCTGAGGCTCCAGTTGCGCGTCCGCCGGCGGGTCGAGCAGCGGTGCCAGCTCGTTTTGAAAGCGCTCGAACAGCCCGAGCACCAGCGGCTCCTTGCCATGGAAGTGGTAGTAGAGGTTGCCGGGGCTGATCCCCATTTCATTGGCCACCTCCATGGTGGATACGTTCGGTTCGCCCTTCTGGTTGAACAACTGCAGGGCACATTCAAGGATCCGGTCGCGCGTCTTCATCCAGTCTTCTTAATCTGATCGTTGAGCTCAGCGCACCCGCACGTATGTGCCTGGCGCCGCTTCCATCGGTGGGTAATTCTGGTTGCCCAGGGCGGTGAGGGTTTCGCGCTGCACGCCCGAGCGTTGCTGGATCCACTCCAGCCACTGCGGCCACCAACTGCCTTCGACGTGGTTGGCGTCGTAATACCAGGCGCGCGGGTCGCTGCTCAGCTTGGGGTTCTCGACGTAGTTGGCCTTGGGGTTGCCCGGTGGGTTGAGAATGCTCTGGATATGCCCGCTGTTGGACAGCACGAAGCGCTTGTCGCCACCCAGCAGTTGGGTGGAGCGATACACCGCGTCCCACGGGGTGATGTGGTCGTTGATCCCGGCCACGCTGAAGCTGTCCACCGTGACCTTCTGCAAGTCGATGGGCGTACCGCACACCTCCAGGCCGCCGGGATGGCTCAGCGGGTTGTGCTTGAAGAAGTCCAGCAGGTCGCCGTGCAGCGCAGCAGGCAGGCGCGTGTTGTCGTTGTTCCAGTACAGGATGTCGAAGGCCGGTGGCTCCTTGCCCAGCAGGTAGTTGTTGATCCAGTAGTTCCAGATCAGGTCGTTGGGGCGCATCCAGGCGAACACCTTGGCCATGTCGCGACCATCCAGCACGCCTTGTTGGTAGGAGCGGCGCTTGGCGGCTTCCAGGGTTTGCTCATCAACGAACAGGGTAGCGGGGCTGTCGATCTGGCTGTCCAGCAGACTCACCAGATAGCTGGCACTGGAGATGCGCCGCAACTGGCGCTTGGCTTGCAGGTGGCCTTGCAGTGCGGCGATGGTCAGGCCGCCAGCGCAGGCGCCCATCAGGTTGACCTCGCGCGCGCCGGTGATTGCGCGGCACACGTTGAGCGCTTCTTCCAGCGCCGCGACGTAGGTGGACAAGCCCCATTCGCGATGGCGTACATCCGGGTTGCGCCAGCTGACCATAAACGTCTGCAGGCCGTTTTTCAGCGCGTACTGCACAAAGCTGTTGGCCGGGCTCAGGTCGAAGATGTAGTACTTGTTGATTTGCGGCGGTACGACCAGCAACGGCTTGGCGTACTGTTTTTCGCTCATGGGCTTGTACTGGATCAGCTCCAGCAGTTCATTGCGAAACACCACCGAACCCGGTGTCGTCGCCACCGTCTTGCCGACTTCAAAGGCATGTTTGCTGACCTGGCGTGGCAGGCCGTTGTTGTGCAGCAGGTCTTCGACCAGGTGGGTCACGCCGCGCACCACGCTGTTGCCGCCGGAGTTGAGCAACTCCTTGATGGCCAGTGGGTTGAGCAGGGTGTTGGAAGGGGAGACGGCATCGTTGAGCAGGGAAAAGGCGAAGTGCGCACGGGCGCGGTCGTCGGCGCTCAGGGTGCTGTCGTCGATCCAGTGGCGCGTCTGTTTTTGCCAGCTCAGGTAGGCCTGCAAGCTGCGCCGGTACAGCGGGTTGAGCTTCCAGGTGGGGTCGACGAAGCGGCTGTCGTTGGGGTTGGGCTCGTGCACGGTTTCGCCCAGCAAGATGCGGCCCAGTTGACCACTCAACGCCCAGGCATGGCGGGCTGTGTGCACCGGGTTGCGCAAGCCGTGGGCGGCCACGCTGCGCAGGGTCGAGAGCAGGTCCCGACCGCGCAGGCCGGTGATCGCATTTTGCGCATTGATGAACGCGGCCGGGGTGGGCGCCGGGTTCGTCACGGGTCTTTCTCGCATGAGCCAACACTCCTTCGTCAAGCCATCAACAGGCACGCCAATTCAGAACCATAGTCGGTTCCTGGCAAGTTGCGCGGCGGTGTGGTCCTTACACGGCCGGTCGCGGATGAATCACCGCACGCATGCGCTCCTCTTCGAGAAATTTCATGATGATCGGCGCCACGGCTTCGGCCCGTGTGATCAGGAACAGGTGGCCGTCATCGATGATGTGCAGCTGTGCGTTGGGAATACGCCAGGCGAGCATGCGCATGTTGATCAGCGGGATCAGCGGGTCGTCGTCCCCCGCCAGTACCAGGGTCGGCTGGCGGATCTTGTGCAGCCAGTGGATGCTGGTCCAGCCCAGCCCAGCGAACAGTTGCCAGTAGTAACCGAGCTTGCCGGCCGAACGCACTTTGCTGGCGTGTTCGGCGGCGAGTTTCGAATCACGACGGAACGAGCCGCCGTAAATCATCGGCGCGATGCGCACCACGTGGGACGGTTGGATATAACGGCGCGGGCTGGCCATCAGCCACAGCACCTTCGGCTTGCCCGGCACCATCACCGCGCCCGCTGCCGTGGCCGCGAGGATCAGCTTTTTGCAGCGCTCCGGGTAGTCGTAGGCAAATTGCTGCGCCAGCGCGCCGCCCCACGACACGCCCACCACGCTCACCTGGCCGTAGTCGAGGTAGTCGAGCATGCGCGCGGTGAGCTTGGCCAGGCCGGGAAACCGGTACGGCCGTTTGGGCGTCGACGAACCGCCGACGCCGGGAACGTCGAAGGCGATCACTTCCAGGTCAGGGTCCAGGGCCTGGACGAACGGAAACACCAACTCAAGGTTGGCGCCGATGCCATTGAAGATCAGCAGCGGCGTCAAGTGAGGCTTGCCCGGGCGCACCGCCGTGCGGATGGTCTGGCCATCCAGGTCGATGGTGCGGAAGATGAACGGTTGCGGCATGCTCAAGCCCTGTGAAGTGGTGCTGTTTATCTGTAGGAACTCGGTCCATGTGAAAGCTGGCTTGCCTGCGATGGCATTCCTCCAGCCAGCCCATCAGCTCACTGACCCACCGCTATCGCAGGCAAGCCAGCTCCCACACTGACTGCATTTCAGCCATACATCTGCTTATCGTTCGTGTACGTAGGTGCCCGGCGCCGCTTCCGCTGCGGCGTAAGTCTTGTTGCCCAAACTCGTAGGGGCCTTCTTCAGCTTCCCGGCCCGCTCCGCCTGCCACGCCTGCCAATGCAACCACCAGGAATCGGTGTGCTTGGTGGCATTTTCCTGCCAGTCCAGCGGCTTCGCCGTCAGGCTGTCACTGGTCTGGTAACGCGCCTTGGGGTTGCCCGGTGGGTTGAGGATGCTCTGGATATGCCCGCTGCTGGACAGCACGAACTCGACCTTGCCGCCAAACAGCTGCGCCGATTTGTAGCAGGACTGCCACGGTGTGATGTGGTCGTTGGTGCCGGCCAGAGAGTAGATATCCGCGGTGACCTGCTTGAGGTCGATGGGCGTGCCGCACACTTCCAGGGCATTGGCGCGTACCAGCGGGTTGTTTTTGAACAGCTCGATCAGGTCGCCGTGGAAGGCCGCTGGCAAGCGCGTGGTGTCGTTGTTCCAGAACAGGATGTCGAACACCGGTGGCTCGTTGCCCAGCAGGTAGTTGTTGACCCAATAGTTCCAGATCAGGTCGTTGGGGCGCATCCAGGCGAACACCTTGGCCATGTCGCGGCCTTCTAGCACGCCGGCCTGGTAGGAATGGCGCTTGGCCGCTTCCAGGGTCTGCTCATCGACGAACAGCGCCACTTGGGTGTCCAGGGTGGTGTCCAGCACGCTGACCAGCAGGGTCAGGGCGTTGACCTTCTTCTCGCCCAGCGCCGCGTAATGGCCGAGCAAGGCGGTGCAGGTGATGCCCCCGGAGCAGGCACCGAGCATGTTGATGTCTTTGCTGCCGGTGATCGCGGTGACCACATCCACCGCTTCCTTCAGCGCCTCGATATAGGTCGACAGGCCCCACTCGCGCTGGGCCTTGGTCGGGTTGCGCCAGCTGACGATAAAGGTCTGCTGGCCGTTGCGCAGGCAGAATCGCGCCAGGCTCTTATCCGGGCTCAGGTCGAATACATAGAATTTGTTGATCTGCGGCGGCACGACCAACAGCGGGCGCTCGTGCACCTGTTCGGTGATCGGCTTGTACTGGATCAGCTCCAGCACGTCGTTGCGAAACACCACGGCGCCTTCGCTGGTGCCCAGGCTCTTGCCCACTTCAAAGGCGCCCATGTTGACCTGGCTCGGCATGCCGCCGTTGTGCACCATGTCTTTGGCCAGGTGGGACAAACCGTCCAGCAGGCTCTTGCCACCGGTTTCAAAGAAGCGTTTGACCGCCGCCGGGTTCGCCGCACTGTTGGTGGGCGCCATGGCTTCGGTCATCAGGTTGATCACGAAGTGGCCGCGGCTGATGTCCTGTTCCGACAGGTTGCTGTCGCCGATCCAGTCGTGCAGTTCCTTGCGCCACGCCAGGTAGGTTTGCAGGTAGCGCTTGTAGAGCGGGTTCTGGCTCCAGGCCGGGTCGTGGAAGCGACGGTCATCGCTTTCCGGCACCAGCTCGGATTTGCCGAACATCACGTTCTTCAATTCGACGCCGAAGTGGGCGACGTGCTTGACGCTGTGCAACGGTTGCTTGATGGCTTGGGTCAGCACCATCTTCGCCGAGGCGAGTAAATCCTTTTTCCGTAACGCGATGATCGGGTTGAGCCCCAGGGTGTTTTCCGAGGCCTGGCGTTTCAAGTCATCGTTGTTCTTGTTACTCATCTACGACGCTCCATTGTCCGAAAGACGAGTACCGGCTACCGCTCTGTGCACCAAGTTTCGATACACGACACAAGCCAGGTACTGCGACTCGGGTGACCGTTGATACCGCATCGTCAAATGCAGGGAACTTGCCAGTTCCATTGGTTACCCGAGTTTAATTTTTTTCGCAAGCGGGCCATTCGTTGGCCACGCGACAGGGCATTCAAGCAGATGAAATTAGAAAATGCCCTCTAAAGAGCAAGACCCCTGGGCTAGAGCATCAGCCGCACAACCGACTGGCTCGGGTCGCGGGTTTTTCCGGCAGCTTTGAGTTCGGCCAAATAATCAGCCCACAGCGCGTCCTGGCGCACGGCCAGTTGGTAGAGGTAGTCCCAGGTGAACAGTCCGCTGTCATGGCCATCGTCGAAGGTCAATTTCAGTGCGTACTGACCGGCCGGTTCGATCTTGATCAACCGAACGTTGAGTTTGCCGAATTGCAGGATCGGTTTGCCGTGGCCCTGGACCTCGGCAGAAGGCGAGTGGGTGCGCAGCAGCTCGGCGGGGAGTTGGTACACCTCGTCGGGGCCGTAGGTGAGGCCGAGGGTGTTGGAGGTTTTGTGCAGGTTTACGGCAGTAGGAAATTTGGTCATGGCGCAAGTCGTCCAGTATGGCTGTTATATGTGGCGAGGGAGCTTGCTCCCGCTGGGCTGCGCAGCGGCCCCAAAATCTTGGGAGCGCTTCGCACTCCAGCGGGAGCAAGCTCCCTCGCCACAAGAGCCCGCTGTCACAGGCAGATGACTTACAGGATATAACGAGACAAGTCCTCGTTCTGCGCCAATTCGCCCAAGTGGCTGTTGACGTAATCAGCGTCGATCTTGATCACTTCGCCATTCTGCGCCCCGGCCAGGTCGCCAGCGCTGAAGGACACTTCTTCCAGCAAACGCTCCAGCAAGGTGTGCAAACGACGCGCACCGATGTTCTCGGTCTTCTCGTTGACCTGCCAGGCGATCTCCGCCAGGCGCTTGATGCCGTCCGGCTGGAACTCGATGCCCAGGCCTTCGGTTTTCAGCAGCTCACGGTATTGCTCGGTAAGCGACGCATGGGGCTCGCTGAGGATGCGTTCGAAGTCGCCCGGGGTCAGCGCCTTGAGTTCCACGCGAATCGGCAGGCGGCCTTGCAGCTCCGGCACCAGGTCGCTTGGCTTGCTCAGGTGGAACGCACCGGAGGCGATAAACAGGATGTGGTCGGTCTTGACCATGCCCAGCTTGGTGTTCACGGTGCAGCCTTCGATCAGCGGCAGCAGGTCGCGCTGTACGCCTTCGCGGGAGACATCGACGCCACCGGAGTTGCCGCGCTTGGCCACCTTGTCGATCTCATCGATAAACACGATACCGTGCTGCTCGACGGCTTCCAGGGCCTTGGCCTTGAGCTCTTCCTCATTCACCAGGCGCCCGGCTTCTTCGTCGCGCACCAGTTTCAGCGCTTCTTTCACCTTGAGCTTGCGGCTTTTCTTCTTGCCCTTGCCCATGTTGGCGAACAGGTTCTGCAACTGGCTGGTCATTTCTTCCATGCCAGGCGGCGCAGAGATATCGACGCCGGAGACTTCGGCGACTTCGATCTCGATTTCCTTGTCGTCCAACTGGCCTTCACGCAGGCGCTTGCGGAACAGTTGGCGGGTGTTGGAATCCGAGCTCGGTGCCGGGTCTTCGTTGAAACCCATGCGTGCCGGCGGCAGCAGGGCGTCGAGGATGCGCTCTTCAGCGGCGTCTTCGGCGCGGTGGCTGACCTTGGTCATTTCCTGTTCGCGCAGCAGCTTCAGCGCGGCGTCGGCCAGGTCGCGAATGATCGACTCGACGTCGCGGCCCACGTAGCCCACTTCGGTGAACTTGGTGGCTTCGACCTTGATGAACGGCGCGTTGGCCAGCTTGGCCAGACGCCGGGCGATCTCGGTTTTACCGACGCCGGTAGGACCGATCATCAGGATGTTCTTTGGCGTCACTTCAACGCGCAGTTCTTCGGGCAGTTGCATCCGGCGCCAGCGGTTACGCAGCGCGATGGCAACGGCGCGCTTGGCATCGTCCTGGCCGATGATATGGCGGTTGAGTTCGTGGACGATTTCGCGGGGAGTCATGGACATAGTGTTTGGCGGCCTCAAGCGGAAATAAGCCTACGGCTTATTCGGCGAGGTCCTGCTCCTCAATGGTCAGGTTGTGGTTGGTGAACACGCAGATATCGCCGGCGATGCCCAAGGCGGTCTCGACGATTTCACGGGCCGACAGGTCGGTTTTCTTCAACAGTGCGCTGGCCGCAGCCTGGGCGTAGCCGCCACCGGAGCCCATGGCGATCAAGCCGTTTTCTGGCTCGACCACGTCACCGTTGCCGGTGATGATCAGCGATGCGTCTTTGTTGGCCACGGCCAGCATGGCTTCCAGGCGGCTGAGGGAGCGGTCGGTGCGCCATTCTTTGGCGAGTTCGACCGCAGCGCGCACGAGGTGGCCCTGGTGTTTTTCCAGTTGGCCTTCGAAACGTTCGAACAGGGTGAAGGCGTCGGCGGTGGCACCGGCAAAACCGGCGAGCACTTGGCCGTGGTACAGGCGGCGCACTTTCTTGGCGTTGCCTTTCATCACGGTATTGCCGAGGGAAACCTGGCCGTCGCCGCCCATGACGACTTTGCCGTGGCGACGTACTGAAACGATGGTGGTCAAGGGGAGAGTCTCCACGCAGCGGGGCGAAAATGCCCTGGTGAAAACTGATATGGGGATGGTGGGGGGGATTTCAACCGTGGGGGCGGTGTGCGGACGAGTGGTGCCTATTGGTCTGACACACTCTTGAGAACGCTATCGATCAAATGTGGGAGCGGGCTTGCTCGCGAAAGCGGTGTGTCAGTCGCCGAAAATACTGACTGATCTACCGCATTCGCGAGCAAGCCCGCTCCCACATGGGGCCTGCTGTGTTCTTCGGTTTAGCGGCTCTGGCGTTGTTGTAACAACAGGTTGCTAAACCCCGCACCGGCCAGTTGCTTCTGTGCCACGGTCAGCTGTTCACGGTTGCTGAACGGCCCCACCAACACGCGATACCAGGTCGCATCTTTCACCGTGCCGGATTCCACCGTCACCGACTGGCCCAGCAGAATGATCTGCGCTCGTACGCGATCCGCATCCGCCTGCTTGGGGAACGAGCCCGCTTGCAGGAAGAACTTGGTCACCGGCGCCGCCTTGGTCTCGGCAACCGGTGGCGCTGGCGGCGGGGTGATCCCGGCCAAGGCGGCCTGTGCACGCGCCGTGTCGATCTTCGCCGCTTCCGCTGGCGTCACCGGGGTGGTCGGCACTTGTGGTGTCGGCAGGGTTTTCTCCGGCACGGCGTCAGGCGGCACGATCACTTCCGATTCCGGCAGCAGCGTGTAGAAGTCGTACTTCGGCTTCACCGGTGCCGTAGGGCTCGGCGCAGTCTTGTTGGCTTCGGCCATTTTCGTGGCCTTCTGCTGTTCCTGCTTGACCCGTTTGACGTCATCGCCCTTGCCCGGGTCCAGTTTCATCAGGAACACGATAAACGCGCCCACCGTAAGACCGATGGCCATCCACAACCAGCCCGGAATCGGCTTCTTCGCCGGGGCCTGGTAGCGGCTGGCGCCGCGCTTGGGTGCAGGTTTTTTCTTGGCAGCCAACTTACATGCGCTCCAGGGTTTCCAGGCCCAACAGCTCCAGGCCTTGCTTGAGGGTGCGTCCTGCCAGGGCGGCGAGGCGCAGGCGGCTTTGCTTCTGGGCTTCGTCGTCGGCGCTGAGGATCGGGCAGTTCTCGTAGAAGCTGGAGAACAGGCCGGCGACTTCGTACAAATAGGTGCAGAGGATGTGCGGCGTGCCTTTCTCGCCGACGCTGTTCAGCACTTCGCCGAATTGTGCCAGCTTGGCCGCCAGCTCCTGTTCGTGCGGGGCATCCAGCACGATCTGGCCTTCAACTTCGCTGAAATCCTTGCCCAGCTTGCGGAACACGCCGGCAACGCGGGTGTAGGCGTACAGCAGGTACGGCGCGGTGTTGCCTTCGAAGTTGAGCATCAGCTCGAAGTTGAAGCTGTAGTCGCTGGTGCGGTGCTTGGACAGGTCGGCGTATTTCACCGCGCCAATGCCCACCACGCGGGCGATGTTGCGCAGGTCGGCCTCGGCCAGCTCCGGGTTCTTTTCCTTCACCAGGTTGTAGGCACGTTCCTGGGCTTCGTTGAGCAGGTCGATCAGCTTCACGGTGCCGCCGTCGCGGGTCTTGAACGGGCGGCCGTCGGCGCCGTTCATGGTGCCAAAACCCATGTGTTCCATGTGCATCGGGTGCGTCACGAAGCCTGCGCGACGCGCCACTTCGAACACTTGCTGGAAGTGCAGGGCCTGGCGCTGGTCCACGAAGTACAGCGCGCGATCGGCCTTGAGCACACCGCTGCGGTAGCGCACGGCCGCCAGGTCAGTGGTGGCGTACAGGTAGCCGCCGTCGGCCTTGACGATGATCACCGGCAGCGGCTCGCCTTCGGCGGTCTTGAATTCTTCAAGGAACACGCACTGCGCGCCGTTGCTTTCCACCAGCAGGCCCTTGGCCTTGAGGTCGTTGACCACGTTGATCAGGTCGTCGTTGTAGGCGCTTTCGCCCATCACGTCGGCCATGGTCAGTTTGACGTTGAGCAGCTCGTAGATTTCCTGGCAGTGGGACAGGGAAATCTCCCGGAAGCGGCCCCACAGTTCCAGGCATTCCGGGTCGCCGGCTTGCAGCTTGACCACCAGGCCACGGGCGCGGTCGGCGAACTCTTCGGATTCGTCGAAGCGCTTCTTCGCGGCGCGGTAGAAGTTTTCCAGGTCCGACAGCTCGTTGCTGGTGATCGGGTTTTCTTGCAGGTACGCCATCAGCATGCCGAACTGGGTGCCCCAGTCGCCCACGTGGTTCTGGCGGATCACGGTGTCGCCGAGGAACTCCAGCACCCGTGCCACGCCGTCACCGATGATGGTGGAGCGCAGGTGGCCCACGTGCATCTCTTTGGCCAGGTTCGGTGCCGACAGGTCGATGGCCACGCGTTGCAGCGGGCCAGCCTTGCGCACGCCGATCTTGGCGTCGGCCAGGGCCGCGTCCAGGCGTGAGGCCAGGGCCTGGGTGTTCTGGAAGAAGTTGATAAAGCCCGGGCCGGCGATTTCGGCCTTGGTCACGCTCTCGTCGGCCGGCAGGGCGGCGATGATTTTTTCCGCGAGGTCGCGGGGCTTCATGCCTGCTGGCTTGGAGAGCATCATCGCGATGTTGCTGGCGAAGTCGCCGTGGGTCTTGTCGCGGGTGTTTTCCACCTGGATCGCCGGCGTCAGGCCTTCAGGCAACACACCTTCGTTGACGAGTTGGGTGAGGGCTTGTTGGATCAGCTGGCGAATGGTGTCTTTCATGGTGTTCTCTTTGTGCCGCAAGCGACAGCGCGCGATGCGCGGGTGGAAAAACTGGGCATTATCCGTGGGGAGGGCGGGCTTGCCAACCGTTCAGACGGGTTGGCGGACCTGCGGGCCTCATCGCGGGCAAGCCCGCTCCCACATTTAAAGGGGTTCACAATTCAAACTATGGAGTGGATCAATACAAATCCACGGGGTCCACATCCATCGACCATCGCACCTGCCGGCCGCTGGGCATTTGCTCCAGGGCAAGCAACAGGCTACTTAACAGCCGATGCAGGGGCGCGCGGGACGTTGCCTGCAAGAGTAGCTGAGCGCGATAACGCCCGGCGCGGCGCTCCATGGGCGCAGGCACCGGGCCGAGCAATTCGATGCCGGTCAGACCCAGTTCGCCAAGCAAACGTTCGGCGGCGCTGCACGCTTCGTCGAGGAACCCTTCGGCCTGCCCCGGTTTATGCGCTTCGGCGCGCAGCAGGGCCAAGTGGGAAAACGGTGGCAGGCCGGCGGAGCGGCGTTCGCTCAGCGCCTGCTCGGCGAAGGCAAAGTAGCCTTGTTCTGTCAGCTGGATCAGCAGCGGGTGGTCGGCCAGGTGGGTCTGGATAATCACTCTACCGGGCTCTTCAGCGCGGCCCGCACGGCCCGCGACCTGCACGATCAGTTGCGCCATGCGCTCGCTGGCGCGGAAGTCGCCGGAGAACAGGCCGCCGTCGGCATCCAGGATCGACACCAGCGTCACCCGTGGAAAGTGGTGCCCTTTGGCGAGCATCTGCGTGCCGATCAGGATGCACGGCTGGCCTTTCTGGATAGTGGCGAACAGCTGGTTCATCGCGTCTTTGCGCGAGGTGCTGTCGCGGTCAACCCGTAGCACCGGGAAGTCCGGGAACAGAATGCCCAGGCGTTCCTCGGCGCGCTCGGTGCCCGCACCGACCGGTCGCAGGTCCACTTTGCCGCACTGCGGGCAGTGGCGCGGCACCCGTTCCACATGGCCGCAGTGGTGGCAGCGCAACTCACCGTGGCGCTGGTGCACGGTCATGCGCGCGTCACAACGCTCGCACTCGGACATCCAGCCGCAGTCATGGCACAACAGCGTCGGCGCAAAGCCGCGACGGTTGAGGAACACCAGCACTTGCTGGCCGGCGGCGAGGGTCTGGCCGATGGCTTGTTGCATCGGCCCGGAAATCCCACTGTCCAGCGGGCGGCTTTTTACATCCAGGCGCAGGAAACGTGGCTGTTTGGCCCCGCCCGCGCGCTCGTTGAGGCGTAGGAGGCCGTAACGACCGGTGTAGGCGTTGTGCAAACTCTCCAGGGACGGCGTGGCCGAGCCGAGCACGATCGGGATGTCTTCCTGGCGCGCGCGCACCAGCGCCAGGTCGCGGGCGTGGTAGCGCAGGCCTTCTTGCTGTTTATAGGAGCCGTCGTGCTCTTCGTCGATGATGATCAGCCCGGGGTTTTTCATCGGGGTGAACAGCGCCGAGCGGGTGCCGATAATAATGTCGGCCTCACCGTCCCGTGCCGCCAGCCACGACTCCAGGCGCTCGCGGTCATTGACCGCCGAGTGCACCAGGGCGATGCGCGCGTTGAAGCGTTGCTCGAAACGCGCCAGGGTCTGCGGGCCGAGGTTGATCTCCGGGATCAACACCAGCGCCTGTTTGCCGGCTTGCAGGGTTTCGCGGATCAGCTGCAAATACACTTCGGTCTTGCCGCTGCCGGTGACGCCCGCCAGCAGGAACGCGTGGAAGCTGTCGAAGCCTGCGCGGATTGCCTCGTAGGCGGCGCGTTGCTCGGGGTTCAGCGGCAATTCCGGCTGGGCCAGCCAGTGTTCGTGGCGCGGGTCGGGGGCGTGCTTGCGGATTTCCACCTGCACCAGATCCTTGGCGAGCAGCAGGTCGAGACTGTCTTTGCTCAGCATCAACTTGCTTAACAGTTGATGCGCCACGCCGTGGGGATGTTGCGCCAGGGTTGCCAGGGCTTCGCGCTGGCGCGGGGCGCGGGCGATGCGCGGGTCGTCGAGGCGCGCGCCGGGTGCCGCCGACCAGAAGCGTTCCTGGCGTGCTTCGGCCAGTTCGCCCTGGCGCAGCAATACCGGCAGCGCCCAGCTCAGGGTGTCGCCGAGGCTGTGCTGGTAATACTGGGCGGTCCACAGGCACAGCTTGAACAGGGCGGGCGGCAGCGGCGGCGTGGCGTCGAGGATTGCCAGCGCCGGCTTGAGCTTTTCGGCGGGCACTTCGCTGTGGTCGGCGACTTCCACCAGGATGCCGATCATTTCCCGCCGACCAAACGGCACGCGTACACGCATGCCCGGCTGCAACTGCGCCCGCAGCACGCCGGCCGGGGCACGATAATCGAACAGGCGGCGCAGGGGCGAGGGCAGGGCGAGGCGCAAAATGGCGTCGGGCACGCGAGGGGGCTCATCTATAAAGGCAGGCGGTGGCGCAGGGGCGGGAGCCTAGCAGACCTGCGATAGAGGTGTCCCGTCTCGGGTGCTTCTGTGGGAGCCGGGCTTGCCCGCGATGGCGTCATATCAGTCGCAGGGTTGGGTGTCTGACACACCGCCATCGCGGGCAAGCCCAGCTCCCACATGGATTGTGGCAAGCCAGTAGTTTCTGATGAAAGGCGCTTATCTGCGTGGAATCAGCCGGCGGCGCCGCTTGCGCGTTTAAAAAGGTCTGGTAGAATCCGCGGCCTAATTACGTGCGGTATTCGACAATAGTGTCGAGTGGCGGCACGCTAGCCTGAGGAAGTGCCATGAAAGCCGATATCCATCCAGCATACGAAACCATCCTGGTAACTTGCAGCTGCGGCAACAAGTTCGAAACTCGTTCGAACCTGTGCAAGCCACTGGGTACTGACGTATGCAACGAGTGCCACCCGTTCTACACCGGTAAGCAGAAGACTCTGGACACCGGCGGCCGCGTACAGCGCTTTGCTGACCGTTTCGGCGCTTTCGGCAAGAAGCCTGCTGCTACTCCAGCAGAGTAAGGCTGAAAAGCCCCTTGGGCTTTTCCTGCTGAAAAAAGAGGCGTCCCTTGCGGACGCCTTTTTTGTGCCTGGAATTTGATAAAAGCGCCTCGAACGACTGAATTAATAAAAAATTGTAGACATTTTTTTATTCGATTGTGAACAGTTGAGCCCTTGTATCCCGTGGCCTTAGACCAAAGTACGGCGCTCTGGGGCCTTGACACCGGTGACTACCCAGTCTTGTAGGGACTTTACGACACGCGTATCCTCGGCGGTCCGTCGACCAACAGTAAAAGCGGAATGCCGATATGTCTGATTTGAAAACTGCCGCTCTCGAATATCATGCCAATCCTCGTCCAGGAAAGCTGAGTGTAGAGCTCACCAAAGCCACCGCCACCGCCCGCGACCTGTCGCTGGCCTACAGCCCTGGCGTGGCCGAGCCCGTACGTGAAATCGCCCGCGATCCTGAGTTGGCGTACAAGTACACCGGCAAGGGCAACCTGGTTGCAGTGATTTCCGATGGCACCGCGATTCTGGGCCTGGGTAACCTCGGCCCATTGGCTTCCAAGCCAGTCATGGAAGGTAAAGGCGTGCTGTTCAAGCGCTTCGCCGGCATTGACGTTTTCGACATCGAAGTCGACTCCGAGAGCCCGCAGGCTTTCATCGACACCGTAAAGCGCATTTCCATCACCTTCGGTGGCATCAACCTGGAAGACATCAAGGCACCTGAGTGCTTCGAGATCGAAAAGGCCCTGATCGAACAGTGCGACATCCCGGTATTCCACGATGACCAGCACGGCACCGCGATCGTTACCGCGGCTGGCATGATCAACGCCCTGGAAATCGCTGGCAAAACCCTGGCTGACGCGAAGATCGTCTGCCTGGGCGCTGGTGCAGCGGCTATCTCGTGCATGAAGCTGATCGTGAGCATGGGCGCCAAACTGGAAAACATCTACATGGTCGACAGCAAGGGCGTGATCCAGTCCGAGCGCACCGACCTGAACCAGTACAAGGCGATGTTTGCCCACCCGTCCTCCAAGCGCACCCTGGCTGACGCCCTTGACGGTGCAGACGTGTTCGTTGGCCTGTCCGGCCCGAACCTGCTGAGCGCTGAAGGCCTGAAGTCCATGGCGGCCAACCCGATCGTGTTCGCCTGCTCCAACCCGGACCCAGAGATCTCGCCAGAGCTGGCTCACGCCACCCGCAACGACGTGATCATGGCCACCGGCCGTTCGGACTACCCGAACCAGGTCAACAACGTGCTGGGCTTCCCGTTCATCTTCCGTGGTGCCCTGGACGTTCGCGCCAAGCGCATCAACGAAGAGATGAAAGTAGCCGCCGCCAACGCCCTGCGTGAACTGGCCAAACTGCCAGTACCTCAGGACGTGTGCGACGCCTACGGTGGCGCCAAGCTGGAATTCGGCCGTGAGTACATCATTCCGAAGCCAATGGACAAGCGCCTGATCACCCTGATCTCCGATGCCGTGGCCAAAGCCGCAATCGAGACCGGTGTGGCCACCCTGCCGTATCCGAAGAACTACCCGCTGCAAAGCGTGGATGATGTGTTCAACGGCTAAGCCGTTGTAGCGCACCAACAAAAAGCCCCGGCTCTCGCGAGTCGGGGCTTTTTGCTGTGTGGCATTTAACTTGAGCCTTGCATGCAGCCAAGTGTGGGGCCTGGCTTTTGTAGGAGCTGGCTTACTGATCGTTCCCTCGCTCTGCGTGGGAATGCATCCTTGGACGCTCTGCGTCCGTTCTTGAGCGCGTGACGCAGAGCGTCACCGGCGGCATTCCCACGCAGAGCGTGGGAACGATCGTCAGGCGCAGATCGCGTCAGAACAGATCGATTGGCGCCGCCTCATCCGCCGGCAGCGGGCTACCCGGTGCCACACCATTGCCCAGCTCGTTGACCGACGGCGGCGTGTCTTCGCTCTTGAACAGTTCGAAGTAGGCATTCGGCGTGCTTGGCGATGCTACGCGGCCACTCACCGGGTCGATCCGCAGGCTGAGGATGCCTTCCGGCTCCGGTTGGGTGTGCAGAGGCTTGTCCTTCAAGGCGGCGCCCATGTAGCTCATCCAGATCGGCAGCGCGACGGTGCCACCGAACTCGCGACGGCCGAGGCTTTCCGGCTGATCGTAGCCGGTCCACACGGTGGTCACGTAGTCGCCGTTGTAGCCGGAGAACCAGGCGTCCTTGGAGTCGTTGGTGGTACCGGTCTTGCCGGCGATGTCGGCGCGGCCGAGGGCCAGGGCGCGACGGCCGGTGCCTTTCTTGATCACGTCTTGCAGGATGCTGTTGAGGATGTAGGTGGTGCGGCCATCCACAATGCGCTCGGCAACGGCAGGCGCCTGCGGCTCGGTGGGCGTCGCGGCGTTTGCAGCGGGCGCGGCACCTGGGGTCGGCTCGATGGTGATGCCACCGTTGCTCGGAGCTGCCAGGCCATCGGTAGCGGCCACGCCGTTGACCACGTCACCCGGTACGCGCGGTGGGTTGGCAGTGAACAGGGTGTCGCCATTGCGGCTTTCGATCTTGTCGATCAGGTACGGCGCGATCTTGTAGCCGCCGTTGGCAAAGGTGCTCCAGCCGGTGGCGATTTCCATTGGCGTGAGGGTCGCAGTGCCCAGGGCCAGGGACAGGTTCGGCGGTAGGTCCGACTTGTTGAAGCCGAAGCGCGTCATGTAGTCGATGGTCTTGCCCACGCCCATTGCCTGCAACAGGCGGATCGACACCAGGTTGCGCGATTTGTACAGCGCCTCGCGGATCCGGATCGGGCCGAGGAAGGTGTTGGTATCGTTTTTCGGACGCCAGACCTTGTCCAGGTATTCGTCGACAAACACGATCGGCGCATCGTTGACCAGGCTGGCAGCGGTGTAGCCGTTATCCAGCGCGGCGCTGTAGATGAAGGGCTTGAAGCTTGAGCCCGGCTGGCGCTTGGCCTGCACGGCACGGTTGTAGTTGCTCTGCTCGAAGGCGAAGCCGCCTACCAGGGCGCGGATAGCCCCGTTCTGCGGGTCGAGGGAAACCAGGGCGCCCTGGGCCAGCGGCACCTGGCTGAATTTGAGGCTGTCATCCTTCTGGCGTTGCACGCGGATCAGGTCACCCACCTGCGCCACATCGGACGGCTGCTTGGGCATCGGGCCCATGCTGTTGGTGTTCAGGAAGGGGCGCGCCCACTTCATGCTGTCCCAGGCCACATGGGCTTCGCCGGTGCGGGTCAGCACCTGCACGCCGTCTTTTTGCACCTGGGTGACGATGGCTGGTTCCAGGCCGCTGATGGCGCGCTGTTTGCCCAGTTCGGTGGTCCAGGCGCTGAGGGTTTTGCCCGGCAGGCGCGACTCAGGCCCACGGTAGCCGTGGCGCTGGTCGTAGGTGATCAAGCCAGAATGCACGGCGTTGTTGGCGATTTCCTGGGTGTCGCTCGGCACCGTCGTGGTCACGCGGAAGCCTTCGGTGTAGGCCTCGCTGCCGTAACGCCCGACCATTTCGGCGCGGGCCATTTCAGCGATATACGGTGCGTTCACTTCCGGCGTCGGCACGTGGTAACTGGCGTTCAACGGCTCGGCCACCGCGCTTTCATAGGCGGCCTGGTCGATCTTGCCCAGCTTGTACATGCGCCCCAGGATCCAGTCGCGACGCTCTTTGCTGCGCGCCGGGTTGGCCAGTGGGTTGAAGCGCGACGGCGCCTTGGGCAGGCCGGCGATCATCGCCATCTGCGCCAGGCTCGCGTCGCGGATCGATTTGCCGTAGTAGACCTGCGATGCCGCCTCGATGCCGTAGGCACGGTTACCCAGGTAGATCTTGTTGACGTACAGCTCAAGGATCTCGTCCTTGGTCAGCTGGCGTTCAATCTGCAGGGCCAGCAGGATCTCGGTGGCCTTGCGCGAAAAGCTGCGCTCGCTGGTGAGGAAGAAGTTCTTCGCCACCTGCATGGTGATGGTGCTGCCGCCGGATTGAATGTGTCCGCTTTTTACCAATTGCGTGGCGGCACGTACCAGGCTGCTGGGGTCGACGCCGTAGTGGTTGGCGAAATTATCGTCTTCGGCCGACAGCAATGCGTTGATGAAATTGGGTGGAATATCGGCGAAACGGATCGGGGTGCGGCGCATTTCGCCGAACTCCGCGATCAGTTTTTCATCGCTGCTGTAGACCCGCAAAGGAATCTGCAACTGGATACTTCTGAGGGCCTCTACGGAGGGCAAACCCGGACTAAGGTAGAGGTAGGCCCCGCTGAGTACGAGCAGCAGCCCGCAGACGATCGCGACAATGGAGTACCCGAAAAACTTCAGCAGACGAATCAAGGCTTTTGGATTTCCAGAGAAAAGAATGGGTTAGGCGTCGGGGCATGCATGGCTAACGATGGATCGACCCGGGCTGTAGGTAAAAAGCGGGGAAAAACGCTGGGCATTAAAGCATTTTTCGGCTTGGGGCGTCATTCGCGCCTGCTCAGCGGCCAACCGGCGGTAGGCCCGCCGTTATGACAGGGAAAGTTTTGGGGAGTTTTATGAGAAAGGGATTTTTCAGGCGAAAAGTTGATGCCGTCCTCGGCGTCGACATCAGCGACACGGCGATCCGGCTGGTCGAACTGGGCCATTCAAGCAGCGGTTACACCGTCAGAGGCTACGCCACACAGGCGCTGCCGTTGCGTGCGGTGGTTGATGGCAACTTGCTAGACCTTGAGTCGGTAGGGCTTGCACTGCAGCAGGCAGTGGCCCGATTGCACACGTCAGCCAGGTACGCGGCAATTGCTGTGGCAGGCCCGTCGGTCATTACCCAGGTGATCGACATGGAGGCCGGGCTCAGCGACGAAGAGGTGGGCTGGCGGATTCAGATGGAGGCCGACCAATACATTCCCTATCCATTGGATGACGTGGCCATCGACTATCACGTGCAGGGCCCATGCGCCCAGGACCCGGCGCGGGTCGAGGTGTTGTTGGCGGCCTGTCTCAGGGAACAGGTCGAGGCGCGTGAGGCCGTTTTGGCCCAGGCCGGGCTGGTGGCGCGGGTGGTGGATGTCGAAGGGTTTGCATTGGCGCGTGCTTGCAGTCAGGATTTCGCCAGCTTCACGCCGGGCCGTCGAGTCGATGGCGCACAATGGGCCGTGGATGCCCAGGGAATGGGAGTTGCTTGCGGGTTGGCCCTGAGGAGTTTCGCTTGATGACACGAATCAACCTTTTACCTTGGCGTCAGGCTCTGGCAGAACGGCGGCGCAAGTTTTTCCTGATGTTGCTGCTGGCGTTCGCCTGTGTGGCGCTCGCCGCGGTGTGGCTGGCGGACCAAGTGATCGACCAGGCGATCGATCGGCAAGTCACGCGCAACAGCCACCTCGACAAGGACCTCGCCGTCCAGGATTCACGTATCAAGACCATCGACGACCTGCACGTGCAAAGCCAGCAATTGGCGCAGCGCATGAGGGTTGTCGAGGACTTGCACGATGGGCGCTCGGCCGGCGCCCAGTTGCTGGACCAGTTGGCGCGCGCCGTGCCGGAGGGTGTGCACCTGCATGAAGTGGTGGCCAAGGGCGATACGGTGAGTATTCGTGGCAGCGCTGAATCCAGCCAGGACATCGCCCAGTTGATGCGTCGCCTGGAGGCCACTGAAGGCGCCCATGCCACCCGTTTGCAGCACGTGCGAACGGAAGGCGCGCGCGGCGCCAATGAATTCCAGTTGATGGTGCGCCAGGGAGAGTCTGACGAGGTGCAACCTTGAGCCTGCCCAGGCTCGATCTTTCTGCGCTCACTCACAACGCTGCACATTGGCCCCTGCCTGGCAAAGTCTTGCTGGGTGGCGCGTTGGCAGGCCTGTTGTTTGTGGTGGGTGACCTTGTGTACCTGAGCCCTGCGCGGGAACGGTTGCACCAGGCCGAGGTGCAGGAAGTGGCCCTGAAACAGCAAATCGCGCAAAAAACTGCCTTGGCTGCCGGTCTGGAGGGGCGGGCCCGTCAGATGGAACTGATGCAGACAAAGGTTGATCGGCTTTTTCAAGCGCTGCCCGCTGAATCCGCAATGCCCGGCCTGCTGGAAGACATTGCGCGGCTGGCATTGGCCAATGGTTTGTTGGTTGAAAGTGTCACGCCGCTGGATGAGCAGCCACAGGCTTTTTATGTCGAGCAACCGGTGGCGGTTGGCGTCAGTGGCGGCTATCACGACCTGGCAATGTTCGTCAGCGCATTGGGTGGCCTGTCCCGATTCGCCACGGCCCATGAGGTTGCCCTGCGCCCGGAGGGCAGGCTGCTGCGTCTTGAGCTGCTGGTGAAGAGCTATTGGCGTACGTCTGCGGGCGGTCGGCAGGCTGAGCCCATCACGCCGGGAGCGCGCTTTGTCTACGACTCATCCGGCCTGCGCGATCCGTTTACGCCGCTGGCCGTTCAGGCTGATCACGCGCGTGGGCGGCCAGCCCGGGCGCCGGACCTCACGCGGCCGCGTGGCGCCCTGGAAGCGTTCGCAGTCGACCAGTTCGAAATGGTCGGCACTCTGTCTCGTGGCATGCAGGCTTTCGTTCTGCTGCGCATGGCCTCTACCGTGCACCGGCTGGCGGTCGGTGATTACCTGGGGCCGGATCACGGTCGGGTCACGGCCATTTACGCTGGGCATGTCGAGCTGGTCGAGTTGTTCCCCGATGAACAGGGTGCATGGCTGGAGCGCCCGCGAACCCTCGTGTTAAACGTCAACTCATAACGGAATCAAATCAATGAAAAGGACTTTCTTGTCCTTCGGTGTGGCGCTATGGATAGCGTTCACGGCACCGATGGCTGTTGCTGTGCCCAATCGCGTAGACCTGATCCAGCTGCCGCCGCCTCAGGCTTTGGCGGGGGACAGGCTCAACCTCAACTTCCAGAACATCGAATTGCGTGCGGTATTGCAGCAAATTGCCGACGTGGCGGGCCTCAACCTGGTGGCCAGTGATGACGTGCAAGGCTCGATCACTCTGCGTCTCAAGGATGTGCCCTGGGACCAGGCGCTCGACCTGGTGCTGCAAGCCAAGGGCCTCGATAAGCGGATCAAAGCTGGCGTGTTGCTGGTGGCGCCGGCTGAGGAATTGGCCGCCCGCGAACTGCTTGTGCTGGAATCCCGCCGGCAAATGGCCGAGCTGGCGCCGCTGCGTCGCGAGCTGTTGCAGGTCAATTACGCCAAGGCGGCGGACCTGGCCAAGCTCTTCCAATCGGTGACGGGCCTGGAAGGCAGCACCGATGAGCGCGGCTCGGTGGCGGTGGATGACCGCACCAACAACATCATTGCCTACCAGACCGGCGAGCGGCTGGACGAGCTGCGGCGGATCGTGGCGCAACTGGATATCCCGGTGCGCCAGGTGATGATCGAGGCACGGATTGTCGAGGCCAATGTGGATTACGACAAAAGCCTGGGCGCGCGCTGGGGTGGGCGGCTCAATCGCGGGAACTGGGCGGCTGGCGGAATTCCCAAGCCTTTAGCGGAGGGCGCAGAACCGCCGGAAAACCCGCCCAGCTCGCCGTTTGTCGATTTGGGGGCGATTACCGGCACTTCGGGCCTGGGCGTCGCCTATATCACCGACAACCTGTTGCTGGACCTGGAACTGACCGCCATGGAGAAAACCGGCAACGGTGAAATCGTCTCACAGCCCAAGGTAGTCACGTCCGACAAGGAAACCGCGCGCATCCTCAAGGGCACCGAGATCCCCTACCAGGAATCCAGCTCCAGCGGCGCCACCTCGGTGTCGTTCAAGGAGGCCTCGCTGTCCCTGGAAGTCACCCCGCAAATCACCCCCGACGGCCACGTGATCATGGAGGTCAAGGTCACCAAGGACGAGCCCGACTACCTGAACAAACTCAACGACGTGCCGCCGATCAAGAAGAACGAAGTCAACGCCAAGGTGCTGGTCAAGGATGGCGAGACCATCGTCATCGGCGGGGTTTTCTCCAATACCCAAAGCAAAGTGGTAGATAAAGTGCCATTTTTGGGCGATGTGCCGTATCTTGGCCGCCTTTTCCGGCGCGATGTGCTGGCGGAGAAAAAATCCGAGCTGCTGGTATTCCTGACTCCGCGTATTATGAATAACCAGGCGATTGCTGTGAGTCGTTGATTCTGTGCGAAATTTGATTCTTGTAGGACCGATGGGGGCTGGAAAAAGCACCATCGGCCGTTTGCTGGCCAAAGAGCTGCGCCTGCCATTCAAAGATTCCGACAAGGAAATTGAATTGCGCACGGGTGCCAATATCCCATGGATCTTCGATAAGGAAGGCGAGCTGGGCTTTCGTGACCGCGAGCAGGCGATGATCGCCGAGCTGTGCGGCCTCGATGGCGTGGTATTGGCCACCGGCGGCGGCGCAGTCATGCGCGAAGAAAACCGTCGGGCGCTGCATGCCGGTGGTCGGGTGGTCTATCTGCATGCCTCGGTCGAGCAGCAGGTGGGCCGTACCGCCCGCGATCGCAATCGCCCGCTGCTGCGCACGGCCAACCCGGAGAAAACCTTGCGGGACCTGCTCACGCTGCGCGACCCGCTGTATCGGGAAATCGCCGATCTGGTGGTGGAAACCGATGAGCGGCCGCCGCGGATGGTGGTTCTCGATATTCTTGAGCGCCTGCAACGGCTGCCACCCCGTTAAAGCCAGGCCCGAAATGCGCTATTCTCGGCGGCGCGCCATCACCTCCTGAGGTGTGGCGTAGAGCCATCAGGTAACGCCCCATCTCGGCGTTGCCGGTCGTCACACCATCTCTAACGCGGGGACACATGCAGACACTTAAGGTCGATCTAGGCGAGCGCAGCTACCCGATCCATATTGGCGAGGGTCTGCTGGACCAGCCCGAGTTGCTCGCACCACACATTGCTGGGCGGCAAGTGGCGATCATCTCCAACGAAACGGTCGCGCCGCTGTATCTAGAGCGTCTGAGCCGCAGCCTTGCGGCGTATTCGGTGATCTCGGTGATCCTGCCCGACGGCGAAGCCCACAAAAACTGGGAAACCCTGCAACTGATCTTCGATGGCCTGCTGACTGCACGCCATGACCGCCGCACCACCGTGATCGCCCTGGGCGGCGGTGTGATCGGCGACATGGCTGGCTTTGCGGCGGCCTGCTACCAGCGTGGCGTGGACTTTATTCAGGTGCCGACCACCTTGCTGTCCCAGGTCGATTCGTCGGTGGGTGGCAAGACCGGTATCAACCACCCGCTGGGCAAGAACATGGTCGGCGCGTTCTACCAGCCGCAGGCTGTACTGATCGACACCGCGACCCTCAATACCCTGCCTCCCCGCGAGTTGTCGGCGGGCCTGGCGGAAGTCATCAAGTACGGGCTGATCTGCGACGAGCCGTTCCTGGCCTGGCTGGAGGAACACGTCGATGCCTTGCGCAACCTTGACCAGGTGGCACTCACCGAAGCGATTTCCCGCTCCTGCGCCGCCAAGGCGCTGGTGGTGAATGCCGACGAACGGGAGTCCGGCGTACGGGCCACCTTGAACCTCGGCCACACCTTCGGCCATGCGATCGAAACGCACATGGGCTATGGTGTGTGGTTGCATGGGGAGGCCGTAGCGGCTGGCACAGTGATGGCATTGGACATGTCGCAACGCCTGGGCTGGATCAGCGCCCAGGAGCGGGATCGTGGTATCCGCCTGTTCCAGCGCGCCGGTTTGCCGGTCATCCCGCCTGAAGAGATGACCGAGGCGGACTTCCTCGAACATATGGCGATAGACAAGAAAGTGATCGACGGTCGACTGCGACTGGTGCTGCTGCGCCGCATGGGCGAAGCCGTGGTAACCGACGATTATCCAAAAGAGATTTTACAAGCCACGCTGGGAGCGGATTACCGCGCCCTGGCTCAGCTGAAAGGTTAATCAGATCCCGATGACTAGTTTGCATGCCGACGAGGCGTTCCTCGGCCACTACCAGTTAAGCCACGACCCTTTTGCTCCACGGGTGCCTGGTTTCAAATTCTTCCCGGCCCAGCGCAAGCCAGTGCTGGGGCAACTGCACCACCTGGCGCGCTACAGCCAGTTGTTGCTGGTGGTTACCGGCCCGTTGGGCAGCGGCAAGACCTTGCTGCGCCAGGCGTTGGTGGCGAGCACCAACAAGCAATCGGTACAGAGCGTGGTGGTCTCTGCTCGCGGTGCCGGTGATGCGGCTGGCGTGCTGCGCCAGGTGGCCCAGGCGCTGGACGTGTCCACGGCCGAGCCGAACGCGATCCTCAAGCAAGTGGTGCAACTGGGCCTGACCGGCCAGGAAGTCTATTTGCTGGTGGATGACGCCGAGCAGCTCGACGAATCCGCCCTCGAAGCGCTGCTGGCGCTGGCCGCCGGTACGCCGGAAGGTCGCCCGCATGTGTTCCTGTTTGGTGAGTCGTCGCTGATCGCCGATCTGGAGCAGATCAGCGGTGATCAAGAGCTGTTCCACGTGATCGAATTGCAGCCGTACGAAGAAGAAGAAACCCGCGAATACCTGGCTCAACGCCTGGAAGGCGCAGGCGCCGGTATCGAACTTTTCACGGCAAATCAGATCTCTGATATTCACGAAAGCTCCGACGGCTGGCCTGGCACCATCAACCAGGTTGCCCGCGATGCCATGATCGAAGCCATGATTGCCAGCCGCTCTGCGGTCAAGCGTCCAAAGATGGGGTTCACTATGCCTAAGAAGCACGTATTGGCTATTTCCGCAGTTGTTGTGGTTGCTGTTGCCGCCGCCTGGTTGATCCCGGGTCGCAGCAAGGCACCGACCACTGCCGGCGCGCCAACCGAACAGGCGCAGTTGCCACTGGGCAAGCCTACTCCAAACGTTGAATTCGCCAACTCCGGCCAGCCGACCAACCTGCCGATGGTCGGTCAGCCGGTGATGCGCGGCCCGCTCGCCGAAGAAGCCGGTGGCATCTCCGAAGGCGACGACGGCGTGCCGGTGGAAGGTTCCAGCGCTACGCCGCCAACCGTCACCACCACCGCGCCACCTGCAGGCGTGCCGGCAGGCCAGCCAGCCGCAGTGGCCAAGCCGACGCCGACGCCGGCACCGACTGTCGCCACCGCCAAGCCGGCGCCAGTGACCAAGCCGGTTGTCGCCGCGCCTGCGCCTGCTGCCAAGCCAGCCCCGGTCCCGGCCGCCAAGCCGGCTGAAAAGCCTGTCACCGTCGCTAAAGCGGGCGCTGCGGGCAGCGGTTGGTATGGCAGCCAGCCTGCCAGCAACTTCGTGGTGCAGATCCTCGGCACCAGTTCCGAAGCCAACGCCCAGGCGTTCGTGAAAGAGCAGGGCGGCGAGTACCGTTATTTCAAGAAAGTGCTCAACGGCAAGCCTCTCTACGTGGTCACCTACGGCAACTTCTCCAGCCGTGCAGCCGCTGATTCTGCGATCAAATCCTTGCCAGCGAAGGTTCAGGCTGGTAAACCTTGGCCTCGCACTGTCGCCAGCGTTCAACAAGAACTGGCAGCAACTCGCTGAAGATCCGGCGGCCTTACCCAGGCCGCCCTCCCGGCACCTCAAAAAAAAACGCATGGCGTGCAGTCTCTAGAGACCGCGCGCTTTGTGGTGTCTGCGTCACAGTGGCTTTTGAGTCGTAGCGGTCAGAATTAAAAAAGTTTTGACTAGCACAGCATATCGCTTTAAACCTTTCATAAATGCGACATAGATTTGCGACATTTCGTCGCTAAATTTGTGAGCGTCTGTGTCGGTGTGTACAATGACCTCCCTTTTGCCCCCGCTAAGCCGGCGTACGTTCGGCGTGGAAGGTAACCGGTTGAATTGAAAAGAAATTTGCCTCGATATAAGAGGCAGCCTGGTGAGAAAGTGTCTATGAAAGCAGGTCTGTACCAACCCGATGAATTCAAGGATAACTGCGGTTTCGGCCTGATAGCCCATATGCAGGGCGAGCCCAGTCATACCCTTTTGCAAACGGCCATCGAGGCCCTGACCTGCATGACCCACCGCGGTGGGATCAACGCCGACGGCAAGACCGGTGACGGTTGTGGCTTGCTGATTCAAAAGCCCGACCTGTTCCTGCGCGCTGTCGCCAAAGAGCAATTTGCGGTCGACCTGCCCAAGCAATACGCCGTGGGCATGGTGTTCTTCAACCAGGACCCGGTCAAAGCCCAAGCCGCTCGCGAAAACATGAACCGCGAAATCGTCGCTGCCGGCCTGCAACTCGTCGGCTGGCGCAAAGTGCCGATCGACACCAGCGTCCTCGGCCGCCTCGCGCTTGAGCGCCTGCCGCAGATCGAACAAGTGTTCATCGCCGGTGATGGCCTGAGCGACCAGGACATGGCGATCAAGCTGTTCACCTCGCGTCGTCGTTCGTCGGTCTCCAACGCCGCCGACACCGAGCACTACATCTGCAGCTTTTCCCACAAGACCATCATTTACAAAGGCCTGATGATGCCGGCGGACCTCACCGCCTTCTATCCAGACCTGAGCGATGAGCGCCTGCAAACCGCAATCTGCGTGTTCCACCAGCGTTTCTCCACCAACACCCTGCCGAAATGGCCGCTGGCCCAGCCATTCCGCTTCCTCGCCCACAACGGCGAAATCAACACCATCACCGGCAACCGCAACTGGGCCGTGGCCCGTCGCACCAAGTTCGCCAACGATTTGATGGACCTGGAAGAGCTCGGCCCGCTGGTCAACCGCGTCGGCTCCGACTCCTCCAGCATGGACAACATGCTCGAACTGATGGTCACCGGCGGCATCGACCTGTTCCGTGGCGTGCGCATGATCATTCCGCCAGCGTGGCAGAACGTCGAAACCATGGACCCGGACCTGCGTGCATTCTACGAGTACAACTCGATGCACATGGAGCCGTGGGACGGCCCGGCCGGCGTCGTAATGACCGACGGCCGCTACGCGGTGTGCCTGCTTGACCGTAACGGCCTGCGCCCGGCGCGTTGGGTGACCACCACCAACGGCTTTATCACCCTTGCGTCGGAAATCGGCGTGTGGAACTACCAGCCGGAAGACGTGATTGCCAAAGGCCGTGTCGGCCCTGGGCAGATCCTCGCCGTGGACACCGAAACCGGGCAGATCCTCGACACCGATGCGATCGACAACCGCTTGAAGTCCCGTCACCCGTACAAGCAATGGCTGCGCAAGAACGCCCTGCGCATCCAGGCGACCATGGAAGACAACGACCACGGTTCGGCTTTCTATGACGTCGACCAGCTCAAGCAATACATGAAGATGTACCAGGTCACGTTCGAAGAGCGCGACCAGGTGCTGCGCCCGCTCGGCGAGCAAGGCTACGAGGCCGTCGGCTCCATGGGCGATGACACGCCGATGGCCGTGCTGTCCCAGCGCGTGCGCACGCCGTACGACTACTTCCGCCAGCAGTTCGCCCAGGTAACCAACCCACCGATCGATCCGCTGCGCGAAGCCATCGTGATGTCGCTGGAAGTGTGCCTCGGTGCCGAGCGCAACATCTTCCAGGAATCCCCTGAGCACGCCTCCCGCGTGATCCTCAGCTCGCCTGTGATTTCCCCGGCGAAATGGCGTTCGTTGATGACCCTGGATCGCCCAGGCTTCGACCGCCAGATCATCGACCTGAACTACGACGAGAGCCTCGGCCTTGAAGCCGCTGTGCGCAACGTCGCCGACCAGGCCGAAGAAGCCGTGCGCGCCGGTCGTACCCAGATCGTTTTGACCGACCGTCACATCGCCCCGGGCAAGCTGCCGATCCACGCCTCCCTGGCCACTGGCGCGGTACACCACCGCCTGACCGAAAAAGGCCTGCGCTGCGACTCCAACATCCTCGTCGAAACCGCCACCGCCCGTGACCCGCACCACTTTGCGGTGCTGATCGGTTTCGGCGCCTCGGCGGTGTATCCGTTCCTCGCGTACGAAGTACTCGGCGACCTGATCCGCACCGGTGAAGTGCTGGGCGACCTCTACGAGGTGTTCAAGAACTACCGCAAAGGCATCACCAAGGGCCTGCTGAAGATCCTGTCGAAGATGGGCATCTCCACCGTCACGTCTTATCGCGGTGCGCAGCTGTTCGAAGCCATCGGCCTGTCCGAAGAAGTCTGCGACCTGAGCTTCCGTGGCGTGCCAAGCCGCATCAAGGGCGCGCGTTTTGTCGACATCGAAGCCGAGCAGAAAGCTCTGGCCGCCGAAGCCTGGAGCGCGCGCAAGCCGATCCAGCAAGGCGGCCTGCTGAAGTTCGTGCACGGTGGCGAATACCACGCGTACAACCCGGACGTGGTCAACACCCTGCAAGCCGCCGTGCAGCAGGGCGACTACGCCAAGTTCAAGGAATACACGAGCCTGGTGGACAACCGCCCGGTCTCGATGATCCGCGACCTGTTCAAGGTGAAGACCCTGGACACGCCGATGGACATCAGCGAAGTCGAGCCGCTGGAATCGATCCTCAAGCGCTTCGACTCTGCCGGTATCTCCCTGGGCGCCTTGTCGCCTGAGGCCCACGAAGCCCTGGCCGAAGCCATGAACCGCCTGGGTGCGCGTTCCAACTCCGGCGAAGGCGGCGAAGACCCGGCGCGCTACGGCACCATCAAGAGCTCGAAAATCAAGCAGGTCGCGACTGGCCGTTTTGGCGTGACCCCGGAATACCTGGTCAACGCCGAAGTGCTGCAGATCAAGGTGGCCCAAGGCGCCAAGCCGGGCGAAGGCGGTCAACTGCCAGGTGGCAAGGTCAACGGCCTGATCGCCAAGCTGCGTTATGCAGTGCCGGGCGTGACCCTGATTTCGCCACCGCCGCACCACGACATCTACTCGATTGAAGACTTGTCGCAGCTGATTTTCGACCTGAAACAAGTCAACCCGCAGGCCCTGGTCTCGGTGAAACTGGTGGCAGAAGCCGGCGTGGGCACCATCGCCGCTGGCGTGGCCAAGGCCTATGCCGACCTGATCACCATCTCCGGCTACGACGGCGGCACCGGCGCTTCGCCGCTGACCTCCATCAAGTACGCCGGTGCACCGTGGGAACTGGGCCTGGCTGAAACCCACCAGACCCTGCGCGGCAACGACCTGCGCGGCAAAGTGCGGGTGCAGACTGACGGCGGCCTGAAAACCGGCCTCGACGTGATCAAGGCCGCGATCCTCGGCGCCGAAAGTTTCGGCTTCGGCACCGCGCCAATGATCGCCCTGGGCTGCAAATACCTGCGCATCTGCCACCTGAACAACTGCGCCACCGGCGTGGCGACCCAGAACGAGAAGCTGCGCAAGGATCACTACATCGGCACCGTCGACATGGTGGTGAACTTCTTCACCTACGTCGCCGAAGAAACCCGTGAGTGGCTGGCCAAGCTCGGCGTGCGTTCCCTTGAAGAGCTGATCGGTCGCACCGATCTGCTGGAAATCCTCCAGGGCCAGACCGCCAAGCAGCACCACCTGGACCTGACGCCGCTGCTCGGCAGTGATCACATTCCGGCCGACAAACCGCAGTTCTGCGGCGTCGAGCGCAACCCGCCGTTCGACAAAGGCCTGCTGGCCGAGAAGATGGTGGAAATCGCCGGATCGTCGATCAACGACGCCAGCGGTGGCGACTTCGCCCTGGATATCTGCAACTGCGACCGTTCCATCGGCGCCCGCATCTCCGGCGAAATCGCGCGCAAGCACGGCAACCAAGGCATGGCGAAAGCGCCGATCACCTTCCGCTTCAAAGGCACTGCGGGCCAGAGCTTCGGCGTGTGGAACGCCGGTGGCCTGCACATGTACCTGGAAGGCGACGCCAACGACTACGTGGGCAAGGGCATGACCGGCGGCAAGCTGGTGATTGTTCCGCCTAAAGGCAGCGTCTACAAGACCCAGGACAGTGCCATCATCGGCAACACCTGCTTGTACGGCGCCACCGGTGGCAAGCTGTTCGCCGCCGGTACTGCCGGTGAGCGTTTCGCCGTGCGCAACTCCGGTGCCCACACCGTGGTGGAAGGCACTGGCGATCACTGCTGCGAGTACATGACCGGGGGCTTTGTCGCGGTACTGGGCAAGACCGGTTACAACTTCGGTTCGGGCATGACCGGCGGTTTCGCCTACGTGCTCGACCAGGACAACACCTTCGTCGACAAGGTCAACCACGAGTTGGTCGAGATCCAGCGGATCAGCGGCGAAGCCATGGAGTCCTACCGGAACCACTTGCAGCACGTGCTGGACGAGTACGTCGAGGAGACCGGCAGCGAATGGGGCCGCAACCTCGCCGAAAACCTCGATGATTACCTGCGTCGTTTCTGGCTGGTCAAGCCCAAGGCTGCCAACCTGAAATCGTTGCTTTCCAGCATCCGTGCCAACCCGCAGTGATATGCGCCTGAAGAGTTTGATGAGGTTTTAACATGGCTGAACGTCTGAATAACGACTTCCAGTTCATCGATGTCGGGCGCAAAGATCCGAAGAAGAAACTGTTGCGTCAACGCAAGAAAGAGTTCGTGGAAATCTACGAACCCTTCAAACCCCAGCACTCGGCCGACCAGGCCCATCGCTGCCTGGGTTGCGGTAACCCGTATTGCGAATGGAAGTGCCCGGTGCACAACTTCATTCCCAACTGGCTCAAGCTGGTGGCCGAGGGCAACATCCTCGCCGCCGCGGAGCTGTCGCACCAGACCAACACCCTGCCGGAAGTGTGCGGCCGGGTGTGCCCGCAAGACCGTCTGTGCGAGGGTGCGTGCACCCTTAACGACGGCTTTGGCGCGGTGACCATCGGCTCGGTGGAGAAGTACATCACCGACACCGCGTTCGCCATGGGCTGGCGCCCGGACATGTCCAAGGTCAAGCCGACCGGCAAGCGCGTCGCCATCATCGGCGCCGGCCCTGCCGGCCTGGGCTGCGCCGACGTATTGGTGCGTGGCGGCGTGACTCCGGTGGTGTTCGACAAGAACCCGGAAATCGGCGGCCTGCTGACCTTCGGCATCCCCGAGTTCAAGCTGGAAAAAACCGTCCTTAGCCACCGTCGTGAAGTGTTCACCGGCATGGGTATCGAGTTCCGTCTCAATACCGAAATCGGCAAAGACATCACCATGGAGCAACTGCTCGAAGAATACGATGCCGTGTTCATGGGCATGGGCACCTACACCTACATGAAAGGCGGCTTTGCCGGTGAGGACCTGCCGGGCGTTTACGACGCGTTGGACTTCCTGATCGCGAACGTCAATCGCAACCTGGGCTTTGAAAAGTCGCCGGAAGATTTCGTCGACATGAAAGGCAAGAAGGTCGTGGTACTGGGCGGTGGTGACACCGCGATGGACTGCAACCGTACGTCGATCCGCCAGGGCGCCAAGTCGGTGACCTGTGCCTATCGTCGTGACGAAGCCAACATGCCCGGCTCGCGCAAAGAGGTGAAGAACGCCAAGGAAGAAGGTGTGAAATTCCTCTACAACCGCCAGCCGATTGCCATCGTTGGTGAAGACCGCGTCGAAGGCGTGAAGGTGGTCGAGACCCGTCTCGGCGAACCGGACGCCCGTGGCCGTCGCAGCCCTGAGCCGATCCCGGGTTCCGAAGAAATCATCCCGGCCGACGCCGTGGTCATCGCTTTCGGCTTCCGTCCAAGCCCGGCGCCGTGGTTCGAGCAGTTCCAGATCCAGACCGACAGCCAGGGCCGCGTTGTTGCCCCGGAACAAGGCCAGTACAAGCACCAGACCAGCAACCCGAAGATCTTCGCCGGTGGCGATATGGTGCGCGGTTCTGACCTGGTGGTCACCGCGATCTTCGAAGGCCGCAATGCCGCTGAAGGCATCCTGGACTACTTGCAGGTCTGACCCCGATCCCACGCTGAAATGGGATCAAACTGTGGGAGCGGGCTTGCTCGCGAATGCGGAGTATCAGTCACCAGATGTGTCGACTGACCCACCGCTTTCGCGAGCAAGCCCGCTCCCACATTTAGTTTCAGCGTGTTCAAGACATTGCTTCAAATCAACCCGATAGACAAAAGGCACGGCGCACTCCGTGCCTTTTGCGTCCGGCTCTGAGAAAATGCCCGCACTTTTTTTGCGGATGCCGACATGACTGCCCTCAAGAACGACCGTTTCCTTCGTGCCCTGCTCAAGCAACCCGTGGACGTCACCCCTGTGTGGATGATGCGCCAGGCCGGTCGCTACCTGCCGGAATACCGCGCCAGCCGCGCCAACGCCGGCGACTTCATGAGCCTGTGCATGAACCCGGAGTTCGCCTGCGAAGTCACCCTGCAGCCGCTGGACCGCTATCCGCAACTGGACGCGGCCATCCTTTTCTCCGACATTCTCACCATCCCTGATGCCATGGGCCAAGGCCTGTACTTCGAAACCGGCGAAGGCCCGCGTTTCAAGAAAGTCGTCAGCACCCTGGCCGATATCGAAGCCCTGCCGATCCCTGATCCGCACAAGGACCTCGGCTACGTGATGGACGCCGTCAGCACCATCCGCCGCGAGCTCAATGGCCGTGTGCCGCTGATCGGCTTCTCCGGCAGCCCCTGGACCCTGGCCACCTACATGGTCGAAGGCGGCTCGTCGAAAGACTTCCGCAAGACCAAGGCCATGCTCTACGACAACCCGCAAGCCATGCACCTGCTGCTGGACAAGCTGGCCCAGTCGGTCACCTCCTACCTCAACGCGCAGATCATGGCCGGCGCGCAAGCCGTGCAGATCTTCGATACCTGGGGCGGCAACCTGTCGTCGGCGGCGTACCAGGAATTCTCCCTGGCCTACATGCGCAAGATCGTCAGCGGCCTGATCCGCGAACACGAAGGCCGCAAAGTGCCGGTGATCATGTTCACCAAGGGCGGCGGCCTGTGGCTGGAAAGCATCGCCGACGCCGGTGCCGACGCACTCGGCCTGGACTGGACCTGCGACCTCGGCGAAGCCCGCCAGCGCGTGGGCAACCGCGTGGCGCTGCAAGGCAACATGGACCCGACCGTGCTGTACGCCAAGCCGGAAGCGATCCGCACCGAAGTCGGCCGTATCCTCGCCAGCTACGGCAAGGGCAGTGGGCACGTGTTCAACCTGGGGCATGGCATTACGCCGGAAGTGAACCCGGAGCATGCCGGTGCGTTCTTGCGTGCGGTGCATGAACTGTCCGCGCAGTATCACGAGTGATCGCTGCCCAATAAAAACGCCCGGTTTATGCCGGGCGTTTTTGTTTGAGGTCAGCGGACGTAAGGTGCTTGTTATGTCCGCTATTGCGGACATAACATGCGATACGCATCTTCAAAGTCCGTTTTGGGTGACATTATGTTGCTGATCAACCCGCCTGATTTGGGCGACAGAATACGACAACTGCGCCGAGCCAAAGGCTATAGCCAAGCGCAACTGGCGGATCGGGCCAAGTGCAACCGCAAGACCATCATGGATCTTGAAGCGGGTGAAAATGTTGCGATGTATACGGTGTTCAGGGTGATTTCTGCTTTGGGAATGGCATTGGAAGTTGTCGATAAACGCATTGATCTCAAATCCCTGGCGGACCTGGTGGAGCACGATGAGTAGAGTCAAATTGCTCAACGTCCTCACTCCTCAGGGGCGCTCAGGCGAATTGTCCAAAGGCTCGCAGTTCGCGTTTTCCTATTCGTCAGCTGATGCCGAGCGAGAGGCATCGCTGGTCATGCCCTATGACCCGACACCTTCAGTCAGCAATGGATTGCATCCAATTTTCGATATGAACGTACCAGAAGGTTTTCTGGCCGATCAGATCAAGCGACGGATGGCCAAGCACATGCAGGTGGATGAAATGCGCCTGTTGTCGGTGATCGGTGGCAATCAGATTGGTCGGCTGACGTACCAGAATCCTGCCGAGGTATCAGTTCCCGTAACGGCTCAGGTGGGGCTCCAGCAAATACTGTCAGCCGATAGCTCCCAGGGCGTCTTCGAGTTTCTGGTGGAGACCTATTTCGAGTCGGGTATATCCGGCGTGCAGCCCAAGGTGCTGGTGCCTGATCTGGACAAGCTGGCCGGCAACCGCAAAACCATGCTCAGTTCTGACCTGATCGTGAAATCTGGCGCCGATGAGTATGCTCACTTGGCACAGAACGAGTTCCTTTGCATGGAAGCTGCCCGCATGGCGGGCATGGAGACACCACCTTTCTGGTTGTCCGAAGGGGGGGATCTGTTTGTCATGGAGCGCTTTGACCTTACTCCCTCGGGGCGGCTTGGTTTTGAAGACATGGCCGTGCTGTTGGGGCTCAACAAAGATCCCCATGACAACTACAAGTATTCCCAGAGCTACGAAACCCTCGCTGCGGTGATCAATCATGTCTGTGCGCAAGGTGAACCGCTACGTGAGCTTGAGCGGTTTTTCTCATCGGTTTGCTTGTCGGTCATGGTGCGTAACGGTGACGCACACCTGAAAAACTTTGGTGTGATCTACACCCATCCGGGCGCTCGTGAGACGGTGCAGATAGCGCCTGTATTCGATGTCACCACTACCACTGTGTATGAGAACTACAACCCCAAGTCTGGCCGTTCATTGGTTGACCGTACCCTGGCAATCAAGATGAACAAGGTGAAGGCTTATCCAGATCGCCAGCAACTGATGGAATTTGGTCGTAAGTACTGCGCGGTGGAGAAGCCTGGGATGATCATCGAGCGAATTGCTGAGGCGATGTCCGAGGCGCTTATTGCGCATCAAGCGCGCATCGACGTCGAGTTGTTTTCGGCGATGCAGGCCGAGTGGGATGGGGGCCGTGCGATGGCGCTCCATGACTCGGTCAGCACTGGAATGAAGCGCAAGCCTGTGGCGAAAAAACCGCGGTGAAGCGGTTTTTTTTCTAACACGAAGTCATGTCGTTGCTTGCCCCAGCGGCGGCAACTTCGCCAACTTCAACGCCACCAGCAACGCCCCAACCAACAACGCCACGATAAACCCACCAATCCCATTCCACTCGGCGTAATGCCAGAAGAACCCGCCCGCCGTCCCCGCCACGCTCGACCCCGCGTAATAGCAGAACAGGTACAACGACGACGCCTGGCCCTTGGCCTTCACCGCGCGGCGGCCGATCCAACTGCTGGCCACCGAGTGGGCGCCGAAGAAACCGAAGGTGAAGATCAGCATGCCCGGCACCACCAGCCACAACGGGGTAAACAGCGTCAGGGCGATACCGGCAAGCATCAATACGATGGTGGCCCACAGCACACGGCGGCGGCCGAGGCGGTCGGCGAGGGAGCCGATTTTCGCCGAGCTGTAGATGCCCGAGAGGTACACCAGCGACAACAGGCCGACCACGGCCTGGCTCAAGTCATACGGATCGCCCAGCAGGCGATAGCCGATGTAGTTGAACATCGTCACGAATGCGCCCATCAACAGGAACGCTTCGAGGAACAGCCACGGCAGGCCGGCGTCCTTGAAATGCATGACAAAGCCATCCAGCAGGCTGCGCGGCTTGAGGCTGCTGGCGCGGAAGTTGCGCGATTCGGGGAGGATTTTCCAGAACACTGTTGCCGCGATCAGCGCCAGGGCGCCGATGATCAATGTAGCGGTGTGCCAACTGACAAAGTCGATCAGCACGCCCATGATCAAGCGCCCGCTCATGCCGCCAATCGCGTTGCCACCGATGTACAAGCCCATGGCCAGGCCGATGTGTTGCGGGTGGATTTCTTCGCTCAGGTAGGTCATCGCGACGGCGGCCAGGCCGCTCAATGACAAGCCCACCAATGCGCGCATCAGCAGAATCCCTTCCCACGTCGGCATCAAGCCACTGGCGATGGTCGCCAGCGCGGCGCAGAACAGGGCTGAAACCATGACCGGCTTGCGTCCCAAGCGGTCGGAAATCGGCCCGGTGATCAGCAGGCCGCAGGCGAGCATTGCGGTGGCGACCGACAAGATCAGGCTGCTTTGCGCCGCATTGATGGAAAACTCGTGGGACAGCGCCGGCATCATCGGCTGTACGCAATACAGCAGGGCAAAGGTGGCAAAACCGCCGGAGAACAGCGCCAGCACCGTGCGCATGAACATCGGCGTGCCTTTTTCGATGTACGCGTCATTGAGCTGGGCCACCACCTCATCCAGGGCAGTGGGCGGGACTTCTTGAGCGAGTGGAGCGACAGCAGAATTCACGGGGACCTCGGGGAGGGAAAGCGTGCCAGGACCGGCCATGCAAAAAAGAATATAGCTGGCTAATGATTCTTTCCAATATATTGTTCGACCTGTTTGAGAGCTTTTACGACCTAATGAGGCTGGCATGGAATTACGACATCTGCGGTACTTCATCGCCGTCGCCGAAGAACTGCATTTCGGCCGCGCCGCGCAAGTGCTGGGCATCTCGCAACCGCCGCTGAGCCAGCAGATCCAGGCGCTGGAGCAAGAGGTGGGGGCGCGTTTGTTTGAGCGTACCAATCGTCGGGTCGAGCTGAGCGAAGCGGGGCGCTTGTTCCTGCATGAGGCGCGGTTGGTGCTGGCCCAGGTGGACAAGGCGGCGGACGTGGCACGCCGTGCGCAGTTGGGTGAGCTGGGGGAATTGAAGATCGGCTTCACCTCGTCAGCGCCCTTCAACGCCAGCATTCCCCAGGCGATCTTTGCGTTTCGCCAGGCGTTCCCGGCGGTTCACCTCAACTTGCAGGAGATGAGCAGCACCCAGGTCGCCGAGTCGCTGGTGGACGAGTCGATCCAGGTCGGCCTGATGCGCCCGCTGCCATTGCCGGATTCGCTGAGTGTGGTCGAGTTGATGCGCGAGCCGCTGGTAGCCGTATTGAACGCCGGCCACCCGTTGGTGGACGGCAGTGAGCGTGGCTTGCACCTGGCGCAATTGGCGGAGGAACCGTTTGTGTTTTTCCCGCGCAGCTATGGCAGTGGGCTCTATGCGCAGCTGATCAACCTGGCCCGTGACGCCGGTTTCAGCCCGCACTTCGCCCAGGAAGCGGGGGAGGCGATGACCATCATCGGCCTGGTGGCCGCGGGATTGGGCGTATCGGTGCTGCCAGCGTCTTACCAGCGCATCCGCATTGATGGCGTGGTCTATCGCACGTTGCTGGATGAGGAGGCGGTGACGGCGGTGTGGCTGGTGCAGCGCAAGGGTGCGCAGACGCCGATGGCGCAGGGGTTTGTGGAGTTGTTGACGCGTAAGGCAGCAGTGTAATGGGGAGCACTGATTCTTCTGGCGGCTTACAGGTGATAAAGCAGTAACTGCTCATAATTAATTGATATAGATAACTGTATTTTCTGACAGGTGACCCGGGCCTATGCCATCGATACCGTAGTGTGCAACTCAATCAACCATGGTTGGTTTTCAGGTTTCTTGTGCAAAGGGGTTTAAAGTGGTCATCACGCCAGTGGCTGCGAACTTTCCGTTTCTTTTGCCTGGCACCACCATGTCGGCTGCTTTTGACCCGCTGCCGTTTCCCCCACTTCCGCCGTTTCCGCCGCCAGGCTGGGCCTGGATGAGAAGTGTGGCGCCCAAAATAACCCAGCCGTTCGGGCCAAACTATTACCAACTGGAATATCTGTTGCCGAGCAGTACGAGGATTGGCGATGTTTTCGAGTTCTATCTAGTGGATGTGATTATTCCTTTCCCAGTGTTGATCGCAACGTTTGTGCTAGATGATTACTCGGCGTTTTTTGCGCTGCGAAGATACGGCGGCGTGTTTATTCGAGGCGAAAGGCCGGTGCAGGGTTTGATCAATCTAGGTATTACGCCCGGAACTTATGATCTTCAATGTATTCACTACGGCCAGCCAGTGCCCATACCACCTCTTCCGGCCCCTCCCGGTGCGCAAACCCCACTTCGGACCGTTGCGGTCAGCTTCGTTAATAGCTATGCGGTTGTCTGACGGATCAAGGCTCCCATACATGATCTTCAGGGTTTTCCAATCAGGGTTGCTCAGGCACACTCCCCCCGTTCCCGAAAGGGGCTTGTGAGACTCTGAGGATCCTGGGCAACCAGCCATCGCAGAGCCAGGCAGGACGCGGCGATGACAAGCCAACCTGTTTGTGAAGAGGGCGCCGAAAGGCGCCCTTTGTCGTTTCTGGAGAAACCACAACCTCAGCTTTACTTGGTAGTGCCGGTTTGCTCAAACAGCTGCGCCGCCGAGCCTGCCTCGTTTGCGCCATTGCTGCGCAACCCGGCCAGGATGTCGTGGTCGAGGTTGTTCACCCAACGGTTGTAGTTGCGGTGGATCTTGCCGTCCTTGTAGCCCAGGTCGCGGCTGTCGCGGTAGGTGATGGCGTAGCTGTTGCGGGTGTAGCGGATGTCGATGGCGGCGTAATATTGGTTGCGAATGGTGATTTCGGCCTGCACCAGTTGCGGGCTCAGGCGCTGCACGGTCCACTCGCGTTTTTGCAGTGCGCTGACAATCACCGTCTTCATTTTTTCTTCGCTGATCTGGATGTCGGCCGGCAGTTCGTGCTGGGTGTTAAGCACGGGTTTGCTGGTGCAGCCGGCGGTGGTCAGCAGGGCCAGGGTGATCAGGGTGGCGCGTAGCAAGGAAGACATTCCGTATTCTCCAATCGATTAAAAAGTCAGGACCAGCGGCGGAAGATCAGCGACGTGTTGACGCCGCCAAAGGCAAAGTTGTTGTTCATCACGTAGTCGTGGTGCATCTCGCGGAACTCACCTTGCAGGTAATCCAGCTCGCCGCATTGCGGGTCGACGGAGTCCAGGTTGAAGGTGTGCACATACTGGTTGCGGTTCATCATCTCGATGCTGAACCACGACTCCAGCGCGCCGCACGCACCCAAGGTGTGGCCGAGGAAACTCTTCTGCGAACTGATGGGCATGCGGCTGCCGAACAGGGCGTGGGTGGCCAGGGTCTCGGCGACGTCACCTTGGTCGGTGGCGGTGCCATGGCCGTTCACGTAGCCGATGGCGGACGGCTCCAGACCGGCGTCTTCCAGCGCCAGCTCCATCGCACGGCGCATGGTTTTCTGTTCCGGGCGCGTGGTGTGCTGGCCGTCGGCATTGCTGCCGAAGCCGACCAGTTCCGCGTGGATATGCGCACCGCGCGCCAACGCATGTTCCAGTTCTTCGAGCACCAGCATGCCGCCGCCTTCGCCGATCACCAAGCCGTCGCGGCCGCTGTCGTAGGGCCGTGGGCTGGTTTGCGGCGCATCGTTTTTCAGGCTGGTGGCGTAGAGCGCATCGAACACCATGGCTTCGGTGGGGCACAGCTCTTCGGCGCCGCCGGCGAGCATCAACGGCAGGCGGCCGAACTTGATCGCCTCATAGGCGTAGCCGATGCCCTGGCTGCCACTGGTGCAGGCGCTGGACGTGGGGATCAGCCGCCCGGTCAGGCCAAAAAAGATGCTGATATTCGCCGCCGTGGTGTGGGGCATCATGCGCACATAGGAGTTGGCATTCAGCCCCTCGGCCACCGAGTTCAGCAGCATATTGCCGAACGCCTTGATCTCGTCGGTGCTGCCGGTGGACGAACCACAGGCCACGCCCATGCGCCCGTCCTTGATCGACTCGTCGCCGAGCAAGCCGGCGTCCTGCAACGCCTGTTCCGCTGCCCACACCGCCAGGCGCGAGACGCGGCCCATGCTGCGCAGTTGCTTGCGCGTCCAGTGGGCCGGCACGACGAAATCGTCAATCGGCCCGGCCAGGCGCGTGTTCAGTTCGGTGAACCGGTCCCACTCGTCCATGCGCCGGATACCGCTGCGGTTGGCGCGGAAGTTGGCCGAGATGGTGGCCCAATCGCCGCCCAGGGAGGTCATGCCGGCCATGCCGGTGACGACGACGCGCTTCATCAGCACAGGCCTCCATTCACAGCCAGGACCTGGCGGGTGATGTAGCCGGCTTCGGCCGACATCAGGAAATTCACCGCGCCGGCCACCTCTTCAGGGGTGCCCATGCGTTGCGCCGGGATCATCTTCATCAGCTCTTCCACCGGTACGTTTTCATCCAGCATCGCGGTGTCGATCAACCCCGGCGCGACGCAGTTGACGGTGATCTTGCGCTTGCCCAGCTCAATCGCCAACGCTTTGGTCGCGCCAATCAGGCCGGCTTTCGACGCGCTGTAATTGACCTGGCCACGGTTGCCGATCAACCCCGACACCGACGTAATGCACACGATACGCCCAGCGGCGCGACGGCGGATCATCGGCATCATCACCGGGTGCAGCACGTTGTAGAAACCGTCCAGGTTGGTGCGCATTACCACGTCCCAATCGTCTTCCGACAACGCCGGGAACGCGCCGTCGCGGGTCAGGCCGGCGTTGAGCACCACGCCGTAATAGGCGCCATGCTGCTCCACATCCGCTTCGAGGATTTCCTTGCACGCAGCCCGGTCTGCCACATCGAATTGCAGCACCCGCGCCTTGCGGCCCAGGGCTTCGATTTCGATCTGTACCGCGTCGGCTTCGGCGCGCCCGCTGCGGCAGTGCAGCACGATGTCATGCCCGGCCTGGGCCAGGCGCAGGGCGATGGCGCGGCCGATGCCACGGCTGGAGCCGGTGACCAGTACGGATTCAGTCATGGCGTTACGTCCTTCGATTCATCTAAATAGGTGGCCGCCTGGGGCGGTCGGAATACGTTCAAGCGCGCACTGGCCTGGATGCCCTCGCCGGTGAGGTGGCATTCGAACACACCCATGCCGTTGTCGTCTTCCAGGGAGCGCAGGCCGTGGATGGTCAACTCGGCGCCGGCCGGGAAATGCTCCACGTTGCACTCGAACTTGCGTGTGCCCAACAGGAAGCCCAGTTCCACCGCTTCGCCTTTGTGGCGCGCACGGCAACCGGCGTAGGCGGCGACGCTTTGCGCCATCAACTCAATGCCGACCCAGGCTGGCAGGCTGCCGTCGGGGCGGTTGAACAGGCCGCCGGGGGTGACGGTGACGCGGGTGCGAATCTGCTCTTCATCGTACGACAGCACCTGGTCGATCAGGATCATGTCGCCGGCATGAGGCAGCAGTTCGGCGAGTGGCCAAGGGGTCATGGGGCCTCTCCGATAATCAGGCTGACGTTGTTGCCGCCGAAGGCAAACGAGTTGCTCATCAGGCAGCGTTTTTCCAGGGTGTCGCCAAGCTGTGCCCAGTGCAAGGCTGGCAGCGCCGGGTCGGCCACGCCGTCCCAGACGTGCGGCGGCAGTTGGCCGTGGGTCAGGCTCAACCAGCAGAAGGCGGCTTCCAGCGCGCCAGCCGCACCGAGGGTGTGGCCGCTCATGGGCTTGGTCGATGAGCAGGTCACGCCGTGCGGGAACAGGTTGGCGACGGCCAGGCTTTCCATGGCGTCGTTGTGCTGGGTGGCGGTGCCGTGCAGGTTCAGGTAACCGATCTGCCCGGGCTGCAATTTTGCGCTGGCCAACGCCTTGCGCATCGACTGCAACGCGCCTTTGCCGCTGGGTTCGGGCGCGGAGATATGGTGCGCGTCGCAACTGGCGCCGCTGCCCAGCAGGGCGATGGGCGCCGGTTCCTTGCTCATCACAAACAGCACCGCTGCTTCACCGATATTGATGCCGTTGCGGTTCACCGAGAACGGGTTGCAGCGCTCGTTCGACACCGCTTCCAGCGAGCTGAAACCGTTGAGCGTGAGCTTGCACAAGCTGTCCACGCCACCACAGATCACCGCATCGCAGACGCCCAGGTCCAGCAGGCGCTGCGCACTCATCAGCGCGCGGGCACTGGAGGTGCAGGCGGTGGAGATCACATAGGCCGGGCCGCTCAGTTGCAGCCAGTCGGCGAGGAAGTTCGCCGGGGCGCTGAGTTCCTGCTGCTGGTAGTCGTAGTCGCCGGGGAACTGGTTTTCCCGCAGGAAATGGGCGATGCCACGGCTGGCCTCATCGATGCCCGAAGTGCTGGTACCCAGCACAACGCCGACACGCGCCGCGCCGTAGGTGTGGATCGCCTGGCGAATCTCGCCCTCGATCTGCAACGCCGCTTCCAGCAGCAGCTGGTTATTGCGACTGCTCTGCTGGCCGAGTTCTGCGGGGATAGTCGCCAGCTCGCCGTGCACAGCGCCTACCGGCAACACACGCTCCGGCACCCAGCCGCTTTCGGCGCGCATGCCCGAGCAGTCGCCGGCAAACAGGCTGCGGCTGACCTCGGCCTGGCCGCGGCCGAGGGCGCAGATCACGCCGAGGGCGTTGAGGTAGGCCGTCATTGCGCGGCCCCCAGCGGCGTGATGCGGTAGCTCAGGGGCTGGCCGCTGATGTTCACGCTGAACACCTCGGACGACTGATACACGATCTGCCAATGGCCCGGCAGGGTGCGCGTCAGGTCCATGGCTTGCGCCGTCGGATAGAGCGCGCGCAGGTCATCGGCCGAGGTCAGGGCAAACAGCAGCGCGGCAAACAGCTCGCGCGCCTGGGGATTGGGCGGCAGCAAGCCGTCGGCCTGCCATTGCCCATCGATCAGCTTTTGCCGGGCCTGGGGAATGCCCAGCGGGTCCATCATCGACCAGCGAATGCTGCCGCCTTCGCGTTGGATCACCAGCAGCCAGTCCTGGCTCTGGCCGTCGGCCAGGCGTTGCACGTGCAATTGCAGGGGCAAGGCCAGGCTCGGGGTTTTCTCCGGCAACGGTGGCTGGCTGGCGCAGGCGCTCAGCAACAACAGGCAGCCGATCAGCAACACACGCATCATGGGGTCGCGCTCGCCAGGGGCTTGCGTGCCACGCAGTTGACCAGGGTTTCTTCGCGCTGCCCCACCGGCGGCGCCTTGCGCAGGCCCCAGCGTTCCAGCAGGCCGAAATCGCTGGAACGGCTCCACCACAGATACGGGTACGAGACGTTCTGCGGGCCGAATTCAAAGCCCTGTTCGCGGATCATCTCCAGGTATTGCTCGGCGCTTTTCTGCACGTGCATCGGGTGGCGGAACAGCCAGCGGATCACCCAGGTGTCGATATAGGCTTCGGTGGACTCGGCAAACAGCAGATACCCGCCCGGCTTGAGCACGCGGTAGAACTCTTTCAGCGCGCGATGCTGTTCGACCAGGTGGTGGAAGGTCTGGTGGCAGAACAGGATATCGACGCTGGCGTCAGGCACGTCAAGGGTGGCGCAGTCGCTGCCGATCAGTTCCACGGCCATGCTCTGGCGCGCCGCTTCTGCCTGGCTCAGTTTCAGGCTGTGGGGGTCGGCGTCGAGGCCGATCAGGCGTGCGGGGGCAAACACCTGGCGCAGGTATTGGAATGACTTGCCCTGGCCGCAACCGGCATCCAGCAGCACCGGCGCCTCTGGCAGCGGGTCAGTGAACAGGCTGCGCAGGTCGTTGATCGCCACGCGCAACACATGGTGCTGCCAGGTGTGGCTGCGCAAAAACCAGAAGCCGAACCTGGTTTCTTCGACGTAATTTTTACTCAGGTACTGACTGCTCATACCGGCTCGCCCGCACAGATTTCCGACAACATCCGCAAGCGCCGCTTGGGCTCGCTGACAAACGGGTTGCGCTCATCCCACGCGTAGCCGGCGAGGATCGAGCAGATCATCCGGCGGATCTCCGGCGAGCTGTCCGGGTGGTAGATCACATCCTGGAACGTCCCGGCGTACCAGCCTTCGACGTAGCAGCGGAAGGTGTCCACGCCGCGCTTCAAGGGTTCGGCAAACTCGGTTTGCCAGTCCACGGTTTCGCCTTTGAGCTGGCGATGCAGCAGGGCGGCGGCCATGCTTGCCGAACGCATGGCGATGGTCACGCCGGACGAGAACACCGGGTCGAGGAATTCTGCCGCATTGCCCAGCAGCGCAAAGCCCGGCCCGTGCAGGGTCTTGACGTTGGCCGAGTAGCCGCCGATGGTGCGCGCCGGCGTGTCCCACACGGCGTTTTGCAGCACGTTGGACAGGCTCGGGGTTTCGTCGACAAACCCGCGCAGGCACGCATCGAGGTCGCCGTCGCGGCCGTCGAAATGCTCCTTGGCCGCGACCACACCCACTGAGCAGCGACCGTTGCTGAACGGGATGCTCCAGAACCAGATATCGCGCTGGGTCGGGTGGGTGGTGATGAGGATCTTGGTGCGATCAAACCCAGGATGTTCGATGCGGTCTTCGATATGGGTGAACACCGCCTGGCGCACCGGGAAATCCGACGGTGCTTCCAGGTCCAGCAGTCGCGGCAGTACTCGCCCGTAGCCGCTGGCATCGAGCACGAACTTGGCCTTGAGGTGGTACTCGCTGCCGTTCTCGCGGCGTACGTGCAGGTAGTGGGTTTCACCTTTGAAATCGACGCCGACGATGGTTTCGCCGTAGCGGATTTCCACGCCTTGCAGCGCCGCCTGATCGGCCAGCAGCTTGTCGAACTCGCCGCGCTGCACCTGGAAGGTGGTCGGCTTGCCCTGGCTGAACGTATCGCTGAAATCAAACGCGCTGTAGCGCTCGCCCCAGGCGAACGCGGCGCCGGTTTTCACTTGGAAACCGGCGGCCTGCACAGCGTCGAGCATGCCGGCTTCTTCGATGAAGTCGATGCAGTGGGACAGCAGGCTTTCGCCGATCGAGAACCGTGGAAAATGCTGGCGCTCGATAATCAATACATCATGCCCTTTGCGCTTTAACAGCGCGGCGGCGATGGCCCCGGACGGACCGGCACCGATCACCACCACCTGGCGACGTTCCATTTCAACTATGGGCACGAGGGCTCCTTGCCGCATTGGCGATAATCACATTCATAAGGCGTGTTTCTGTTTCCCGGCCCAGGGCGCCAGCATAAAGCTGAATGCCAGGCCGAGGCTGACCGATAAGCCGAAATTACTCACCGCCGGTGTGCTGGACACCGCCAGCAGGCCGAACGACAACCAGGTCGTCAGCGCCGCCAGCAGCGTGCCCAGCAGGCTGACCGCCGGGCCGCCGATCTGTTCGCGCATGAGGATCGCGTAATCGACGCTGATGGCTGTGACCAGCAGCAGGCCGAACAGGCTGAACAAGGTCAGCGGCTGGCCCAGCCAACCGAGGCTGGCCAGGCTGCACAGCGCGGCGAGCAACGGCAGTGCGACGATGCGCAGGGCACCGCCGAAGCCGAACGGCAGGATCAGCAACAGCACGATCAGCACGCACGACATCAATTTCAGTTCAGCGGCGCTGATCTGCGTGTCGGCGAACACCCGGTTCAGGTCGCCGAGGCGATCCACCAGTTGCACCCCGGGCAAGTCCAAGGCCTGCACCCGCAGCAGCGCCGGGTTGTTCAGGCCTTGCAGGCTGACCATCGCCGCGACGCCGCCGTCCACCGGGCCCAGCCACAAGGTGCGCCAGGGTTCGGCCAGCGGGCCTTGCAGGGCTGCGTCGATGTCTTGGGTGGGCAGCGCTTGCAGTTGCGCGACTTCGGCTTGCAGGGCGCTGGCGGGCACGCCGAGGTCCAGCAGCGGTTGCCAGTGTTGCGCCAGATTGTTCAGTGCCTCGCGCAGCGTTTGTTGCTCGGCGGGCAGGCTCACCAGTTGGCTGAGCGCCATATAGCCCTGGAGCTTGCCCATGTTCACCAGTTGATCGAGGCGCTGGCCCAGGGCGCTTTCCCGTTCCAGCAACTGCTGTTGGTTCTCGGCGCGCACCAGGAAGAACTGGCTGGTGGGTTGGAAGCCCGTAATTCGCGCCACGGCTTGCGCTTCTTGCAGCAGTTGCGGCGGCGCGCCGATCCATTGGCGAATATCGTTTTTGCTGTTGAGCTGCCACAGGCCACCGGCGCAAAACAGCAGCAACAGGGCCAGCAGCGCCGCGCTCGGCACGCGCTTGAGCAACGATTCGCGCACCAGCCACAGGCATTCGGCGATGCGCAGCGGCCATTGAGCCGGGCGCAGTTCGACGCCCTTGAGCAGCGCCGGCAACAGGCACACCGCAGACAGGTAGGCGCCGACCAGGCCGGCCGCCGAGAACACCGCGATTTGCGTCAGCGCCGGGAATGGCGTCCAGGCCAACGCCAGGTAGCCGATGCAACTGGTGGCCAGGCTCAGGCTCAGGCCCGGCAGCGTCAGGCGCAACGCCGGCCAGCTGCGCCAGGGGTTCAGGCTCCAGCTTTTCGACAGGTAGTGCAGCGGGTAATCCACCGCCACGCCGATCAGGCTGGAGCCCAGCACCAGGGTCATCACATGCATATGGCCGAACAGCGCCACACAGGCCACCGCGCCAAACAGCATGCCCACCAGCACCGGCACAAACGCCAGCAGCACGCGCCAGCGGCGGAAGGCGAGCAGCAGCAACAACAGGATGCCGACGGTAGCGCCGCCGCCGACCCAGGTGATTTCCCGCGTGGCTTGCTGCTGACCATTGGCCGCATACAACAGCCCGCTGGCGGCGAGCAGTTGCGCGCCTTGCTCGCCGGCCTGTGCACGGCTGGCCTGGAGCAGGTCCGCCACTTGCAGCGGCAGTTTCATATCGAAGGCATTGCCGGTGGTGCGCGCACGCAGCAGCACCCAGCTCTTGCCGTCGGCATCGGCGATCAACGCGCCGCTGCCGATATCCAGCTGTACCGAGCCATGTTGCGGCTGGCTGTTCTGGATGCGTCCGGTCAGGCCCAGCCAGTCATCCTGGCTCGGCACCAGGCTGAAGCCGGTGAAGGGGTCGAACAGCGCTTGCACACGCTGTTGGATGAACGCGTCGGGTTGTTCGATCAGTTGCTCGCGGTCCTTGGCCGAGAGCATCGCCAGGCGCCCGCGCAGCAGTTGCTCGCGCAGCGCCGGCAAGTCGGCTTGCAGGTTCCACTGGACCTTTTCAAACAGGCCGCTCGCCTGCCAGCGCTCGCCCAATTGTTGCGCCACGGCCACCGCTTGCTGGCGGTCGGCATGCCCGACCAGTACCAGCATTTCACGGTTCAACGGCTCTTGCATGCGCTGTTCGGCTTGCAGCTCGAGGGCGTCCGGGGTGTTGCCCGGCACCAGCTCCATCAGGTTCGCCGACAACGGCGCGCCATGGCGCCACTGCCAGCCGGCCAGGGCCAGCACGGCCACCAGCAGGATCAGGAACAGGCGCGGTAACAAACGCTCACTGCGCAAAGTCGTGACTCTCCGCGTCGCTCAAGGGCAGGGCTGCGGTGCTGTCCTGCATGCGCAGCAGGGTGCTGTCGCCCTGGGTTTCCAGCAGCTCGATTTTTTGCACCAGCTCGCCACCGTCGATATTGATCTGGGTGAAGACTTGTTTTAGCAGCAGGGAGCGGGGGATCAGCGTCAGCTTCCAGTCGTTGGCTTCGCCTTTCAATTGCAGTTCGAAGTCTCGCTGCAAGCCGCTGCTGTCGCCTTGGAGCACGGCGAGGAACAGGCGATTCTGCTCGGCGCCGGCGCTCTTGTTCGGCAGCGGCTGCCAACCCGTGGCGTCACGACGGGCGATGCCTTGGGCGCTGATGCGGTAGTCCTGTTGCAGCGGGGTCTTCAGCAGCCACAGCAGGCCGTGGTCCTTGGCGAGGACGAAGGTGCCTTTGCTGACCAGCGGCTGGGGCAGGGCGCGCAGGTGTTTTTCCTGGGTGAAGTTGCCGTGGATCACTGAGGGTTTGGCCAGTTGGTCGCTGAGTTGCTGCAAGTCAAAAGCATGGGCCAGACTTGGAATACTGAACAGCAAGATCAGCGCGATCCATGTGGGAGCGGGCTTGCTCGCGAAGGACTTGAGGACGCCGCGCAGTGTCAGGCGGATTGCATTATCGTTGACGACCTTCGCGAGCAAGCCCGCTCCCACAGGGGATCTCATTTCAGGGCTCTCTCGACGGCGTCTGTGAATATTTTGGGGGAGGCTAGCTGCATTTCGCGGCTGGTGACGTCCACTGCGACTTGCACGGTACTGGCACGGGTCAACCGCTCGCCGCTGGCCAAATCGGTAATCAGGTAATTAACCTTCAAACGGTTCTCCCACTCCACCAAACTGGCGCGCACGTTGATCGTCTGGCCAAACACCGCACCACGCACGTAGCGTAGCTGCATGTCGATCACCGGCCAGGCGTAGCCGGACTCCAGCATCTGCGTGTAGTTGTGGCCGAGTTTGTCCAGCAGCGCGCAGCGCGCCACTTCCAGGTACTTCACGTAATGCCCGTGCCAGACGACGTTCATGGTGTCGACGTCGAAAAAAGGCACGAGGATCTCGGTGTCGCAGTGCAACACGCCGGGGCTACGCATGCAGCCTCCAGTGTTGAGTGGCGATGCGTTGCAGGCACAGGCGCAGTTCGCCTTCGAGGGCGCGGTCTTCGATCACCGGCGGGAAGTCTTGGGCCAGTTGTTCGTGCATCGCGGCCAAGGCGGGCGGCAATGGCCGTGCATCGGCGGCCTGGGCGCGCAGCCACACGCCCTGGTTGGCGGCGAGCAAGGTGGCGGCGGCGACTTGTTCGGTCAGCTCCAGCACGCGGATCGCGTCGCGGGCGGCGATGGTGCCCATGCTCACTTTGTCCTGGTTGTGGCATTCGGTGGAGCGCGAGAACACGCTGGCCGGCATCGTATTTTTCAGCGCTTCGGCGGTCCAGGCGCTGGTGCCGATCTGCACGGCCTTGAAGCCGTGGTTGATCATCGCGCGATCCGCCGGGGCGCCGGACAGGTTGCTCGGCAGGCCGTGGTTGTAGCGCACGTCCACCAGCAGCGCGAGCTGGCGGTCGAGCAGGTCGGCGACGTTGGCCACCAGGGTCTTGAGGCTGTCCATGGCGAAGGCGATATGGCCGCCGTAGAAGTGCCCGCCGTGCAGCACGCGTTCTTCTTCGGCGTCGATGATAGGGTTGTCGTTGGCGCTGTTCAGTTCGATCTCGATGAACGAACGCAGCCAGTTCAAGCTGTCGGCCAGCACGCCGAGGACGTGGGGCGCGCAGCGCAGCGAATAGCGGTCCTGCAAGCGATGCAGTGGCGCGGTCGGTGCGTCGATGGCCAGGTCCTTGCGCAGCCAGGCGGCAACTTGCATCTGCCCTGGGTGCGGCTTGGCGGCGAACAGGCGCTCGTCGAAGTGTTCCGGGTTGCCTTGCAGCGCCACCACGTTCAGCGCGGTGATGCGCGTGGCCAGTTGCAGCAGGTAGTCGGCGCGGGCGAAGGCCAGGCACGCGAGGCCGGTCATCACGGCGGTGCCGTTCATCAGCGCGAGGGCTTCTTTGGGGCGCAGCACCAGCGGGTCCCAGCCCAGCTCGCGGTGGACGTCAGCGGCCTGGCGGCGTTCGCCACGGAACATCACTTCACGCTCGCCGGACAAGGTCGCGGCCACGTAGGACAGCGGCGTCAGGTCACCGCTGGCGCCCACCGAGCCTTCTTCCGGGATCAGCGGCAGCACGTCGTGTTCAAGGAACGCATGCAGGCGTTCCAGCAGCTCCACGCGCACGCCGGACACGCCGTGGCACAGCGACTGCAAACGCGCGGCCAGTACGGCGCGGGTGGCTTGTGCATCGAGCAACTTGCCCAGGCCGCAACCGTGGAAGGTGTAGAGGTGACGGGGCAACGCTTCGACGTGCTGCAATGGCACGGCCACCACGCAGGAGTCGCCGTAGCCGGTGGTCACGCCGTAGATCACGCCTTCCTTGTCCAGCAGCGAGTCGAGGAACTGCGCGCCTTTGGCGATGCGCTGGCGGTAGGCGGCATCGCCCTGCAATTGGGTAGGCGCCTGACGGTTGGCCAGGGCCAGCACGTCTTCGATGCGCAAAGGGCGTTCGCCAAAGGTTACCGGCTCAAGATGCGTCGTCATCGGTCTTCCAGAAAGGGTAAAAGTTGAACCATTGTTGGGGCGCTTCCAGGCAGAACTGGCCCAGGCGTGCGGCGTAGCGCGCGGTCCACAGGGCTATGACCTGCTCGCGGGTATTACGTTTCCATTCGATCAGCGGCGTGAACGGCTCGATGGTCAGGCGGTAGCGGTTGTTGTGCTTGAGGCACATCAGCAGGTTCACCGGGCATTTGAGCAAGCCGGCCAGCAGCCATGGGCCTTGGGGGAAGGCGGCGTCATGGCCGAGGAAGTCCACGCGTACCGTGCGCCCGCCATGCAGCGGCACGCGGTCGCCGGCGATGGCCAGCCACTCGCCGTCGTCCAGGCGCTGGCTGAGCAGCAGCATGGTGGCCGGGTCCAGCTCGCTGACCTGGATCAGGCGCAAGTGCGTCGCCCCGGCTTCGCCCAGCAGGCGGTTGAATTGTTCGGCGTGCTTGGTGTGCACCAGCACGTTCATGGTCACTTGTTCGCCGATCTCGGCGAGGGCGCGGCACACTTCGAGGTTGCCCAGGTGTGCGCCCACCAGCATCTGCCCGCGCGCGCCGCGCAGTTGCCCGCGCAATTGCGCCGGGTCGTTGATCTCGATCTGCTCCAGGCGCAGCTTGCCGTTCCACACGTCGAGCTTGTCGAGCAGGGAGTCGGCGAAGGCCATGAACTGGCCGAAGACGCGCTTGTGGCTGGGGCGCAGGTCATCGCGCCCGCTCCAGTCGGCCAGGCGCTGCTGGTATTGCCAGGCGCTGTGGCGTGCGGTGCGGCCGAACAGGAAGAAGTACAGGACGATGGCGTACAACAGCGGGCTCAGCACGCGGCGGCCAAGGACCTTGGCGGCGAACGCGGTGAGTTTCATCAGCAGGAAGCTGCCGCGCTCCTCGCGATCGGCCCAGTGCTTGGTGCTGTCGCTCATGCCTGCCACCGCCGCCACAGGATCATCGGCGAGCGCACCAACATGCCGAAGAACAAGCGGGTGTGCATCGCCGAGATGCGCACGTTGTCGCGGAACAGGCGGAAGTGCGACAGGCCGTCCGCCGGGTAATGCACGCGGGTCGGCAGCCAGCGCATCGGCTGGTTGCGCCAGGCCAGGCGCACGAGGATATCGGAGTCGAAATCCATGCGCGTGCCGATGTAGGCCGAGTCCATCAGCGCCAGCGTGGGGGCCAGCGGGTACACGCGAAAGCCGCACATGGAGTCGCGGATCTGTAGCGACAGGGTGTTGATCCACACCCATACGTGGGTCAGGTAACGCGCATACAGGCGGCCTTTGGGCACGCTGTCGTCGTATTCGGGGTAGCCGCAGATGATTGCGTTGGGGTGAGTGCGCGAGGCGTCGAGGAAGGTCTCGACTTCGCGCAGGTCGTGCTGGCCGTCGGCGTCCACCTGAAGCGCGTGGCTGAAACCCAGGCGCGCGGCTTCGCGGAAACCGGCCATGACCGCGCCGCCCTTGCCCTGGTTGTTCGGCAGGGTCAGCAAGGTGACGTTATCCCGGGTCGCCAGTTGTGCCAGCACCGCCGCGCAGGCCGGGCTGCTGCCGTCGTCCACCAGCAGGCAGGGCAGGCCGCTGTCCAACAGGCTCTGGACCACGGCGGGCACGGCGGCTTCGTGGTTGTAGACCGGGATCAGGGCGCAGGGGTTATGCATCGACGGTCTCCAGCAAAATCCGCCCACTGGAGCAGGCCGCGTCGCCATTGCGATAGGCGAAATACAGCTTGCCGCGTTCCTGGTCGAAGCGCAGGTGGAGTTCAATCCGGTCGCCCGGGCGCACCAGTTGCTGGAACTTGAGCACTTCCATCCCGGCAAAGGTCGCGGGCAAGTCGAGCAGTTGCTGGCCGAGGTTGAACGCCCATTCGATCTGCACTACGCCCGGCAACACCGGCGTGACCGGGAAGTGGCCGCTGAAGTAGGCCAGGTCCGGCGGGATGCTCAACTGCAAGGTCCACTCGCCATTGGCTTCGACTTGCTCCAATACGTCTGGCGCCTTTGGTCGTGGCGCCAGCAGCAACGCTTCGACGTGGGCCTGGGGCAGTTTGCCTTGGCTGGTCAGCGGCAGTTGGCGCAGTAAGCGCCAACGACGCGGCAACGCCAAGGCTTCGCAATGCTGGCTCAAGTGCTGGCGCAGGGTTTGGGTCAGTGTCCGACGGCCTTGATTGCGCAGGGCATGCAGGCCCTCGGCGCTCAGCACCACCAGTGCACCGAGTGATGCGCGGTTTTCCTGCACCACGCCCAGGCGCGTTTCGGCGACCCACGGGTGAGCCATCAGCGCCTGTTCAAGCATGGGCAGGGAGATGCGTTTTTCTTCCAGCTTGACGATGCGGTCCAGGCGCCCGAGCAGTTCGAAGCGGCCGTCGGCGTGGATGCGCGCGGCGTCGGCGGTTTGTTCGATATGCCCGGCGGGCAGGTAGGGCGAGGCGATGCGCAGGGCGCCGTCGGCGTCCTGGCTCAGTTCCACGTCGGCGAACGGCTGCCAAGGCTGTGCGCCCTGGCGCCAGGCGATGCCGCCGGTTTCCGAGCTGCCGAGGATTTCCGTCGGCCATTGCTGCAAGCGGTCGTACAGCTCGCCAGCGGCCTCGATGGGCAACGCGCCGCCGGAGGAAAACACCCGCGACACCTGGCTCAGCGCCGGCCAGTCGAGGTTGTCGCCCATGCGCTTGAGCAGCGCCGGGCTGGCGACCCAGGCAAATTGTGGGTGTTCGCGGCTGGCGCGCTGCAAGTCCTCGGGAAAGGCCAGTTGCTTGCGCACAAAGGTGCGCCCGGCGCACAGCGGCCACAGCACGCGGAACAGCAGGCCGTAGATATGTTGGGTGGCGACGCTGCCGATGATGCAGGCGCCTTTCAAATCCGCACCCCACAGGGCTTCCAGGGCGTCGACTTCGTTGGCCAGTTGGCGCAGGGTCTTGTCGATGCGCTTGGGCTCGCCGCTGGAGCCGGAGGTGCACAGGCTCAGTTGGCAGGCGTCGAGGTCCAGCGCCACGGCGCTCAACGGCGCCTGATACAGCGCGTCGAGGTGTGCCGCTTCGGTCAACCAGGCGTCGACGGCCGCGTCCCAGCGTTGGCGGGTTTGCGCTTGCAGGTCGGCCGGCAGCAGCACGCTGACCCCGGCGCGCCAGGCACCGAGCAGGGCGATTGCCAAGAGGCCGGCGTCTTCCAGGTGCACGGCGACGCGCTGGATACCGCGCGCGCGCAGCCCTGCCGCCAGGCTCAGGGATTGCTCCCACAGCTGGGCGTGATTCATGGCAGGTTCGGTGGTGACCGGACGCTGTTCCAGCGGCTCAAGCAGCAAGTGCTCAAGTTTCAACCCATTCATACGCGGCCTCGAACCCTTTGTCGTACCAGCCATTCCACGGCAAACAACAGCCCCATCAGCCCGTAGGCGATCAGGCCGTTGTACAACGTCCACCAGCTCAACGGCGCCCACAGGGTGAGGGCGGCGGCGAGCAGGCCATTACACAGAAAAAACGCGCTCCAGACCACGGTGACCTGGCGCGTATACACAATTGCGTGGGGCGGTAGCTGCGGGTCGGTCATGCGTGCCAGGCGTTCCACCATTGGCGGGCCGTATTTCAGGCTCAGGCCAAACAGCGCCAGCATGAACGCGCTGACCAGGCTCGGGTACCAGCGCAGCAGGTGCGGGTTGTCGAACCAGGCCAGCAGCAGGCAGAACACGATCACCGCCAGTGCCATCCAGCGGCTGCCGGGGCGCCGGGCGCCGGTGAACGCGCGCAACAGCCACAGGCTGCCCAGCAGCAGGCCGAATTGCCACGGGGCAAAATGCTCGGTGCCGTAATACACCGCAAAGGGGTACAGCAGCCCCGCCAACAACAGGCCAAGGCCGATCAGCCGGCTCATGCGGCGGGTTGCACCAGGCGGTACACCGCCTCAACCACGTCGTCCACGGTGCGTACGGCCTTGAACTCTTCGGCGGCGATCTTTTTGCCGGTCTGGCGCTTGATATGGTCGATCAAGTCCACGGCGTCGATGCTGTCGATTTCCAGGTCCTGGTACAGGTTGGCGTCAAGGGTGACGCGTTCCGGCGCCAGTTCAAACAGTTCCACCAGGGCGTCGCGCAAGGTGTTGAAAATATCGTCACGAGTTTGCATGGTACGGTCTCAAGCTGCCTGTCGGGCCGTGACGAATGCCGCAAGGCTGGCCACGTTGGTGAAGTGATTGCGGGTGTCCTTGGCGTCGGCATCGATCTTGATGCCGTACTTTTTCTGGATCGCCAGGCCCAATTCCAAGGCGTCTACCGAATCCAGGCCCAGGCCTTCGCCGAACAGGGTTTGGTCGCTACCAATATCGTCGACACTGATGTCCTCAAGGCCCAGAGCCTCGATGATCAGGGTCTTTATGTCGTACTCAAGGCTGTTGCTGTCGCTCATCTTCGGCGAGCTCCTTAATAAAATAGTCATGCAGGTAATCGTTGAGCTTGCGTGAAGCCTGGGGTGCGGGCCCCAGTGTGGCGAACGCCTGTGGTTCTATATCGGCACCCACGCGCAAACTGAAGTGAAAGCGACGTTTGGGGATGCGATACCAGGGCTCGGCCTTGGTCAGTGTGGTGGGGCTGACCTTGATCACCACCGGGGTGACGATTGTCGCACCGCGCAGTGCAATGGCGGCGCCCCCGCGATGAAAGGCGGGCGCAGCGCCGGGTGTGGTGCGGGTGCCCTCGGGGAAGATGATCAGGGTCTGGCCTTCGCGCAGGGCGTCGGCGGCGGCGTCGAGCATGTCGGCGCTGCCGTCGTTGCTGATATAGCCGGCGTCACGCACCGGGCCACGCATGAACGGGTTCTGGAACAGGCTCTGCTTGACCACGCAGTTGGTCTGGCGCATCAGGCCGATGAGGAACACCACGTCGATCAGCGACGGGTGGTTGGCCACGATCATCTGCCCCGGGCGACCGAGCTTTTCCGCGCCTTCGACGCTGTAGGTGAGGATGCCCAGGCGGTACATCAGGCGAATGAAAAACCAGAACAGGCAACTGATGGTGTGGCGCGCACGCCGCTGATGCTGCTTGGCATCCCCCGGCAGGCAACTGAGCAGCGGGAACACCAGCACGCGCAGGCCCAGGCCGCCGATGCCAAACACCAGGAAGCTGATGGCCGTGGCGAACAGGCGCCAGTAGTAGGCCTGCCGTGGCTTGTCGGTGGTTACTTGCGTTGCCAGTTCCATACGCGGTTCTTCCAGGCATGTTGGCAGGCACCCTGCTCGGTGAGCAGGGTGCGCAGCAGGTTCAGGGCGTGGGGCCACTGGGCTTGAGTGGGTTGGACAGTGGCGGTGTGCAGTTCCAGCTGCCACTCGTCGCCCGGCGTCAGCAGCAGGCCGAGGGCGTAGGGAAACGGCACATCGGTGATCCAACTGGCGTAGGCCTCGGGCGGCTGTTCTTCGGTGATCACCAGCAACACGGCCGGGGCGCCTTCGTTGAGCAGCGCGGCGGCTTCCAGCAGGCCGTGCTCCAGGCCGTCGCCGGCGGCGGCGAGGGCGGTCATTTCACTGGTTTCATTGCGCAGGATCGACCACAGGCCAATCACCGCGTTATGCACCGACAGGCTGAACTGGGTCGGCGACAGGGGCTGGTCGTTGGCCAGGTCACTGAGGATGTCGAGGGTGCGCGGGGTTTCGCCATGCCGGGAGATGAACACCAGCGGCAAATCCTGCAGGCCTTCGGCCAATGGCCAGCCGACGCTGAAGGCCATGCGTGCCAGGCGGCTCAGGCGGCGGCGCTGCATGGCTGGCAGAAATGACACGTCGGGGGCGGCGTCGCTGGCGGGAATGACCACTGGGGCCTTGCTCCAGGCCAGCCAGTCTTGCGCGCTGTCGAGCCCTGGAGCCCAGGCGCGCCATTGGGCGATGTTGAAATTGATCACTGAGAGGTTATCCCGCCCCTGCGGGCTTCCATGTGCGGCCGTTGGCCCCGAATACCGGGACAGGGAACAATGGCCGAATGGCGCGCATTATCCCGGTGCTGCGGGCTTCTAGCAAACTTTGGTAATGAATTGTTCAAGGTTGATTACAAATGACTGGTAAAGATTTACAGATTGTCCGCTACCCGGGATCAGATTGGATTGTCAGATCGTTCTGTTTAATTTGTCGGTGGCAGATGACAGTCAGCGCTTCAATCGTCTGCGATGCTGTAGTGCATGGATGAACAAGGTAGCTAACAGGCGCTTTTGCCCTCTACACTCGGGCATTCATTGATACACGGAGGTTTTTCCATGCGGCGTGTGGTGTTCAATCAGAAAGGTGGCGTTGGCAAGTCCAGCATTGCCTGCAACCTGGCGGCGGTCAGCGCCAGCGAAGGCTATCGAACCCTGTTGGTGGACCTCGATGCACAAGCCAACTCAACCCAGTACCTCACCGGGCTGACGGGCGACGACATCCCCATGGGGATCGCGGATTTTTTCAAGCAAACCCTGTCTTCCGGGCCATTTTCGAAGAAGAACAAGGTGGATATCTACGAAACGCCCTTCGACAACCTGCACGTGGTCACCGCCACCGCCGAGCTGGCGGACTTGCAGCCCAAGCTTGAGGCCAAGCACAAGATCAACAAGCTGCGAAAGCTGTTGGACGAGTTGAGCGAAGATTACGACCGAATCTACCTGGACACCCCGCCGGCGTTGAACTTCTACGCGGTTTCGGCGTTGATTGCCGCTGATCGCGTGCTGATCCCCTTCGATTGCGACAGTTTCTCGCGACAAGCGCTGTACGGCCTGCTGGCTGAGATCGAAGAATTGAAGGAAGACCACAACGAAGGCCTTGAGGTTGAAGGCATCGTGGTCAACCAGTTCCAGGCCCGGGCGAGCCTGCCGCAGCAGATGCTCGACGAGTTGATTGCCGAGGGTTTGCCGGTGCTGCCGGTGTACCTGGCCAGCTCCGTGCGCATGCGTGAGTCGCACCAGGAGAGCAAGCCGCTGATCCACCTGGACCCACGGCACAAGCTGACCCAGCAGTTTGTGGAGTTGCATAACTTGCTGGAAAGCGCATAAGCCAAGGTACAACCCAAATCCAATGTGGGAGCGGGCTTGCTCGCGAATGCGGAGTGTCAGTCGCCAGAGATGTTGGCTGATATACCGCCTTCGCGAGCAAGCCCGCTCCCACATTTGTTTTGCATTCAGGCAGGGGGATTTGGATTTGTCCCACAGAGGCTGTAGGACAGGTCTGGCAATAGGGCATGAGCCTTGTATCGTTGCCTACGCATACGCCAGAATCCGCCGGCTTGTGCGTCTGGAGGGGTGTCTCTTAAGGTTCGCCGGTCGCTGAATGTTCAGTGATCGGGTTTAGTAGCCCAACAGATGACAGCATGTGCAAGGCTCCAAAATCTTATGGCTGCTGTGCGCAGGGCACCTTCGGGTGCGCCGGTTTTGCTTTCGTTCCCGGTCTACTAACCTGCGTACAGCTGCCGCCCTCGTTTAGTAGCGAATAGGTGGTGGCCCTGTCAGAGAACGAAAAGCATGTTATTCACCATAACCCCCAATCTGCCCACCGAAACCCTCGTGCTCAACAGCTACGAAACCTTCTCTTCCGTGCGCACCCTGTTGCCCAACCTGTCCAACGACCTCACCGGCGAACACCGCGACGTAGCTTTGGCCATCCATCAATTAAGCGAGCTGGGAGTACTGCTGGTCGGCCAGATGATGGACCGCGAAGTCCCACTGACCCAAGGCTAAAACGCGGTCAGAAATGTGGGAGCGGGCTTGCTCGCGAAAGCGGTGTGTCATTCAACCTATGCATCGACTGACACTTCGCATTCGCGAGCAAGCCCGCTCTCACATGGGGTAGGTGTTGTTCTCAGGGGCGGGTTACACGCCCTGGCTGCGCAGCCATGCCATCAACTGCGGCAACGGAAACGCCCCGCTCTGGCGCGCCACTTCGCGGCCGTTCTTGAACAGGATCAAGCTAGGAATCGAACGAATCCCCAACTGCGCCGACAGCTGCTGATTGGCTTCACTGTCCAGCTTGGCCAACCGGCATTTGCCCTCCAGCTGCCCGGCCGCCTGCTCAAACACCGGCGCAAACGATTTGCACGGCCCGCACCAGTCGGCCCATACATCCACCAGCAACGGCAAATCGCCTTTGATCTGGCTGGCATAGTCGCCTTGCTTCAGTTCGAAAGGCTTGTTCAACAACACTGGTTGCTTGCAACGCCCGCACTTGGGCGCGTCGCCCAGGCGTTCGCCGGGGATGCGGTTGAGGCCGTTGCAATGCGGGCAAGGGATGACGAGAGGTTCGGACATAGTGGGCTCCTGGAAATGGCCAATGGGCTCTATTTGGAGTCGGCGCGGATGTTTATCAAGGCATGGAGATGGCGACTCATCCGCTCACAGTTTCGCCGGTGTTGATCCGGGAGCGCCTGTCTAGGCTGTTGAAGGGCGCCATTGGTCTGTTTGCGAATATAGCAAATTGCGATATTCGCAGGTCAGGTTTAACCTTCATAGCAAGATGCGATAAGGATGTTGCATGCGAGTGATCAGCGAGAAAAGGATCTGGGAAGCAAAGGAAAAGTGGCCGCGTTCAGCAACAGCGTTGGATCAGTGGTATCGGATCGTGAAGCGAAATTCCCCCAAAGACTTCGCAGCGATGAAAGCCATGTTTCCCGCCACGGATAAGGTTGGAGAGTTTCATGTGTTCGATATTGGAGGCAACAAACTGAGGTTGATTGCTGGCGTGGAGTATTGGGCGCAACGTATTTACATCAAGCATCTGCTTGATCACCGCGAGTATGAGAAAGACAAATGGAAGGAGAAAATCCGATGAGCGCGCTTATGCGAGTAGCGGCTGAACACTGGCAATTCGTTTCGCCGGTGTTGCGCAAGCCGGAGAACGAGGCAGACTACGACGCGCTGGTATGTGGCCTGGACGAGCTGTTGAGCATGATCGGTGAGGACGAGGACAGTCCGCTGATGAGCTTGGTGGACATCCTCAGTGATTGGATCGAAGCCTACGACCATGAGCATCGCCCGATGCCCGTCGCCAGTGGTGCCGATGTGCTGCGCTACATGATGCGCGAGCATAACCTTACTCAAAGCGACCTGCCGGGTGTCGGTGCGCAGTCGGTCGTCTCTGAGATATTGAGCGGCAAACGCCAGCTCAACATACGGCAAATACGTTGGCTGGCTGAACGCTTCGGTGTTTCAGTCGAAACCTTCATCTAAAGGTTTCACGACGAACAACTAATCTCCAAATGCTTACCCCAATCCGGCGGCCGCTGCGCGTATTGCTCCATCCCCGGTTGTTCTTCAAACGGTTTGCTCAGCACCTCATGCAGTCGCCGCACTTCACTGTAGTCCCCGGACTCGGCAGCGGTGATGGCGTTCTGCGCCAGGTAGTTGCGCAGGATGTACAGCGGGTTCACCGCGTGCATCCGCTCGCGGCGTTGTTCTTCGCTGGAATGCCCGTCCCGCTCTACGCGGGCCTTGTACAGTTCGGCCCAGGCATCAAACCCGGCCATGTCGACAAAATCATCACGCAGCTTCGTCACGGCCAGCGCCGCCGACTCATCCCCCAGGCGGCGGAAGAACAGCGTGTAATCCACGCCGCTGTTCTGCATCAGCTTCAACAGGCGCTCCACCAGCTTCTGGTCGTCATCTTCAGCGGTGGTGAGCCCCAACCGGCGGCGCATCAAGTCCAGGTAATTGGCCTGATACAACGGCAGGTACAGCCCAAGCGCTTCCTTCAACGCATCCACGCTGATAAACGGCGTCAACGCCTGCGCCAGTGCACTGAGGTTCCACTGCCCAATCGGCACCTGGTTGCTGAAGGAATAGCGCCCTTCATGATCCGAATGGTTGCAGATGAAGTGGGCGTCAAAGTCATCGAGGAATGCAAACGGCCCGAAGTCGAAGGTGATGCCCAGGATCGACATGTTGTCGGTGTTCATCACCCCATGGCAGAAGCCGTAAGCCTGCCATTTGGCGATCAACTCGGCGTTGCGCTCGACGATTTCGCGGAACATGGCCAGGTACGGCTCAGGCTGCTCACGGCATTCCGGGTAGTGCAGGTTCAGCACGTGCTCAGCCAACAGCGCCTGCTGCTCGGGTTTTTTGGTGTAGTAGAAATATTCGAAATGCCCGAAGCGGATATGGCTCGGCGCCATGCGCAATACCATCGCGCCACGTTCCTGCTTCTCACGCCACACCGGGGTGTCGGAGCCGATCACGCACAGGGCACGGCTGCTGGGGATGCCCAGCGCGTGCAGGGCTTCGGATGCGAGGAACTCGCGGATCGACGAGCGCAACACGGCTCGACCATCGCCCATGCGCGAGTAAGGCGTCTGCCCGGCGCCCTTGAGGTGCAAGTCCCAATGCTCGCCGGCCGCGTTGTACACCTCGCCCAGCAACAATCCACGGCCATCACCCAGTTGCGGGGTATAGCCACCGAACTGATGCCCGGAATAGACCATCGCCCGTGGCTCCGCTTCTGCCCACAGCTTGTGCCCGCCAAACAGCTCGGCGAATTCCGGCGTCTCGGCCACGGCCGGGTCGAGGTCGAGCAGGGCCATGGCGGCATTGCTGGCGACCACCAGGCGCGGGGCGTCGAGGGGTTCGGGCAGAACGTGGGTTGAGAACGCGTCGCCCAAGCGTGCGAAACGGTTGTCGAAGGTCAGTTCGTCGAGGGCTTTCACCGGCCATCTCCAGCAGAATGTCCGAGCATTCTGCTGGGGATAGCGCAGTTAGTCGAGTTTGCTCGGCGGTGGTTCCGGCGCATCCTGGACGTTGCCCGCGGGCGGTTCGGGTTTGTCCGGGCTTTCAGCGGGAGGCACGATGGTCTTGCGGTCGTCTTCCACCGGCACCAGTTTGTATTCCTGACCGTGCATGTTCTTGAGGTACACCTCCATCTGGCGGAACGAGATGTTGATGTGCTGCTTCTTGAATTCACGGTTGATGTAACGGTTGACCTCGTCCAGCACCGGGTTGCGGTCGCCCAGGTCGCGCACGTGCATGCGCAGTTCGTGGTCGAGGGTGCTTTCGCCGAAGTTGAGGAAGTACACGTGGGGTTCGGGTTCTTTGAGGACGCGCGGGTTTTCCCGGGCGGCCTTGAGTAACAGTTCCTTCACCAGATCCAGGTTCGAGCCGTAGTCCACGCCCAGTTTCAGGGTGACGCGGGTGATGGTGTCGGTCAGCGACCAGTTGATCAGTTGCCCGGTAATGAACGTCTTGTTGGGGACGATAATGTCCTTGCGGTCAAAATCGGTGATCGTCGTCGCACGGATGCGGATCTTGCTCACCGTGCCCGACAGGTTGCCGATGGTGATGGTGTCGCCAATCCGTACCGGGCGTTCGAACAGGATCATGATGCCGGAGATAAAGTTGGCGAAGATCTCCTGCATGCCGAAACCCAACCCCACCGACAGCGCTGCCACCAGCCATTGCAACTTGTCCCAGCTCACGCCGAGGGTGGACAGCGTCGACACAAAGCCGATGCCCGCAATCACGTAGGACAGCAACGTGGTGGTCGCATACGCGCTGCCCTGGGCCAGGTCCAGCTTGGACAGCACCAGCACTTCCAGCAAGCCCGGCAGGTTGCGCGCCAGGGCGAAGGTGATGCCGATGATGATCAGGGCGCCGAGCAGGTCGCCGATGCTGATCGGCACCATGCTGATATTGGCGCCCGTGCCGCTGGTGTATTCGTACAACGTGACGTTATCCAGATACGAAAACACCGAGATCAGGTCCGACCACACCCAGTACAGCGCCGCGATAAAGCCGCCGAGCAAGGCCAGGCGGATCAGGCGCATGGACTGTTCGTTGACTTGCTCGATGTCCAGGGTCGGTTCTTCGATCACCGCTTCGCCGTCACCGGCTTCCTTGGCCGCCTGGCGTTTGGCCAGGGCGCGCGCATAGGCCAGGCGCCGGGCGGCAACGCCCAGGCCACGCACGAAGGTGGCTTCGATCACCAGCCAGAACATCAGCAGGTACAGGGTGTTGATCAACCGATCGCTGAGCTTGAGCGCGGTGTAGTAGTAGCCAAAGCACACGGCGATAAACAGCGCGATGGGCAGGGCGGTAAACAGCACGCCCACGGCTTTGCGGAACAGCGAGGCCTTTTCGTGGGCCGGGCTATGCAGCAACAGGCGACCCAGCAGCCAGGCCATCAGCGCGTAGCACAGCAGCACCACGCCGATGCCCAGCACGTCGTCGGCCAGCGCCGCCGGTTGATGCTCGGCGATGGCCACCACGGCCACCAGCGCCAGCACCACCAGGCCGAGCTTGCGCACCCAGCCTTGGAGGAATTCGACCTGGGGCTTTTCCCAGCGGAAGTGCAGTTCGGCCACGCCGCCCGGCGCAAGGATGCGGTAGGCGGTGTAGAACACCATCCACGCCTGGGCGATCTGCAGCAGCGCCGCGCCGAGGTTGGCGTTTTGCCCACGGGCGTCGATCTGTAGCGCATAGCCGCACAGCGCCAGGCCCAGGGATACCGGCATCGCCAGCAGGATATTGATCAGGATGGCCTGGGGCGTGTGCCACTGGCTGTCGCGCTTGAAGTGACCGATGTCCTGGTGGACTTTGTTCAGGCGTTGATAGAGGTTTTTGCGCCGCCACAGCAGCGCGCCGATCAACAACAGCAGTGGCAGGAACAGCAGCGGGCGCTGGGTCAGGCCGTCGTAAAGCTCGCTGACGCTGGACGCCCAGGGCAGGGTGGTGACCTGCTTGCTCAGGTGCGCCGGCACGGTTTCCAGCCACTCGGTGTCCAGCGGCTTGTTGCTGGGGATCCAGAACATCTGTTCGTCGAGCGTCGCGCGCAGCGTGGTGGCGGTGCTCAGCAGTTGCTTCTGGTTGAGTTGCAGGGTGATCGATTCATTCAGCAGCGCGCTCAGCTCACGGCTCAGGCGCTCCAGCAGGTCGCTGCGGGTGATCGCCAGCTCCAGCAGGGTGCGGCGCAGTTGTGGGGTAACGTCTTCAGGCGCCTGGTTGGCCAGCAGGTTATCCACATAGGTGCTCGGCGAGCTGATCAGCTCCCGTTGCTGGTTGACCTCGAACTGGTACAGGCGAATGTTGGCGATGTCGTCCGCGAGGTCGCGGTCCACGGTGAGGCGCGGCAGGGCCTGTTTCTGTTTATAGAGGATCTTCGACAGCAGCAGGCTGCCCTTGAGCACGCTGATCTGCTCGTCCAGGGCTGAATCGCTCTGGGTCACGGTGTCCAGTTGCTGCTTGGTTTGCAGGTTTTTCTGGGTCAGGTCGTTGAGGCGGTCGGTGCTTTTGAGCAGGTAGTCGGACAGTTTCAGGTTGGCCGCGCTTTCGGTGGCGAGCAGGCTGCTGCCGCCGGCCTTTTGCGCTTCGATGGACTGTTGCGTCACCGTTTGTTGCGATTGCGCCAGGCGTTTCTGGTTGATCAGGGTTTGCAGGTCCTGGATCTCTTGTTCCAGGCGCGCGGTTTTTTCCACCACCAGGTCGTGCTGGCTGTTGCCCAAATCCTGCAGTTGGCTGTTGCCGGCCAGTTCCTGGCGGCGCAGCGGGATCAGGGCGTTGAGGGCGGCGAGTTCGGCATTCAGTTGGTTGCGCTGGTCGCTGCTGAGGGTTTTACCGTTGTCTTTGCCGGCCTTGAGGATCGAATTGATCTGCAGGATGCGCGTCTGGCTGCTGCTGATTTCGGTCTGGGCGCGCTCGGGGCGGGTCTGGGCGGCGATGGTCAGGCTGTTGGCGTCGGCCAGCTCTTTTTGCAGGTCTCCTTGCTGGGTGGTGCGCTGCACCAGCAGTTGCTCCAGCTGCGGCACCGGCAGGCTCGCATAGCGTTGTGCCACTGGGATGACTTTGGTGGCCTTGAGCCGGGTCAGTTCGCGCTGGTTTTCGACGGTCTGGCGCGGGGCGTCTTCGAGCTGGCGCTTGAGGTCTACCAGGCGCTGCTCGTAATCCTGCTTGTTGCCCAGGTAGGTCAGGGTCTGTTGCAGGATGTTCTGCAACGCCTTCATGTCGGCGTCGGGCAGCTTGCGGTCGGGCAGCTTGTCCAGGGATTGCTGGATAGCGTCGGCGCTGGGCGGGTCGGCCGCGTGGACGGTGCCGACACAAAGGGTCAGGCCCAGCAGGGCAGTGGCGAGGAACGTGCGCAGGATTGGCATAGAGACCGGTCGTGCAAGGTGAAGAATCGGGGCGTTGTCGCCCCGCAGTTTAGAGGAAGAGTCCGGGGCCCGGGCGACTTCCTTCGGGGAATCTGACGCCGACTTTGCCGATCTTGTTCCCGTCCATGACCGCGACGGTCCAGATGGTGTTGTTCCATTCCACCTGGTCGCCGACGATGGGCGCGCCGCCGACTTTCTGGGTGATGAAGCTGCTCAGTGGCATATCCGGGTCGATGCCTTCGAGCTTCAGGCCGTACAGGGCGGAGACCGCGCCCAGCTGGGCGTCGCCTTCGAGGACGAAGTCGCCGAAGAAGCGCAGGTCGAGGCCGCGTTGCGGCGCCTGGCTGAACAGTTTGCCCAGGGCCGGCAGGTTGTGTTCGTGGCCGATCACACAAAGCAGGTCGCCGACTTCCAGCACCGTACTACCCGACGGATGGAGCAGTTGCTGGCCGCGGAACAGCGCGGCGATCCGCGTGCCTTCGGGCATTTTCAGTTCACGCAGGGCCGCGCCGATGCACCATTTTTCGGCGCCGAGGCGGTAGACGAACAGCTCCCACTCGCTGGTGACGTGCACTTCCAGGGCCGCACGGGAGATCGGCGCCGGGTCAGGCGGGACGGTCACTTTCAGCAGTTTGGCCACCCACGGCAGGCTGGTGCCTTGCACCAGCAGCGAGACCAGCACGATAAAGAACGCCAGGTTGAAGTACAGCTGCGCATGGGGCAGGCCGGCCATCAACGGGAACACCGCGAGAATGATCGGCACCGCGCCGCGCAAGCCTACCCAGGCGATAAAGCCTTTTTCCCGGCCATGGAACGCCTTGAACGGCAGCAGGCCGACGATCACCGACAGCGGCCGTGCAAACAGGATCATCCACAGCGCCAGGCCCAGGGCCGGCAGGGCAATCGGCAGCAAATCATGGGGCGTGACCAAAAGGCCCAGCACGAGGAACATGCCGATCTGCGCCAGCCAGGCCATGCCGTCGAGCATATGCAAAATGCCATGACGGCTGCGCACCGGGCGGTTGCCAATCACCAGGCCGCACAGGTACACGGCGAGGAAGCCGCTGCCGTGCAGGGCGTTGGTCACGGCGAAGACGAACAGGCCGCCGGCGATCACCAGGATCGGGTACAGGCCGGTGGCCAGGTTGATGCGGTTGACCATTTGCAGCATCAACCAGCCGCCGCCCAGGCCGACGACGCCGCCGATACCGAATTCGCGCACCAGGTGCGTCAGCAGGCTCCAGTGCAGGCCGGTCTGGCCGCTGGCGAGCATGTCGATCAGGGTTACGGTGAGGAACACCGCCATCGGGTCGTTGCTGCCGGATTCGATTTCCAGGGTGGCGGTCACCCGTTCGTTGAGGCCCTTGCCGCCCAGCAGCGAGAATACGGCTGCGGCGTCGGTTGAGCCGACAATGGCACCGATCAGCAAGCCCTGGATGATATTCAGGTCAAACAGCCAGGCCGCCGCCATGCCGGTGAGGCCGGTGGTAATCAACACCCCCACCGTGGCCAGCGACAACGCCGGCCAGAGTGCCACGCGGAAACTCGCCACCCGTGTGCGCAGGCCGCCGTCGAGCAGGATCACCGCCAGGGCTAGGTTGCCCACCAGGTAGGCGGTCGGGTAGTTGTCAAAGATGATGCCGCCGCCATCGACGCCGGCGACCATGCCCACGGCCAGGATGATCACCAGGATCGGGATGCCCAGGCGGGACGAAAGAGAACTCACCAGAATGCTCGCACTCACCAGCAACGCGCCGATCAAGAACAGGCTGTTGATGGTCGTCGCATTCAAAGGCAGTACTCCATGGGCAAACAAGACGGGGCGCAAACTGGCCATGCAGTCTGCGTGCCAGCGATTCTAACCTGTTGAATTGCTGCGCTGTCAAAAGATCGTTCCCACGCTCTGCGTGGGAATGCCTCGTTGGACGCTCTGCGTCCGCTTTGGGGCGTGACGCGGAGCGTCACAGGCCGCATTCCCACGCGGAGCGTGGGAACGATCAGTGTGTCAGTCAGAGGCGGAAACGGCCCACCATCCCATTCAAATCCACCGCCAATCGCGACAACTCATTACTCGCCGCGCTGGTCTGGCTGGCACCCGTCGCCGATTGCACCGACAGGTCGCGGATGTTCACCAGATTACGATCCACTTCCCGCGCCACTTGCGCCTGCTCTTCCGCTGCGCTGGCGATCACCAGGTTGCGTTCGTTGATCTCGACAATCGCCGTATTGATGGTATCCAGCGACAACCCCGCGCCTTTGGCGATGTTCAGCGTTGATTCCGCACGTTCGGTGCTGTTACGCATCGAATCCACCGCGTGCTCGGTGCCGGCCTGGATGCTGCCGATCATCCGCTCGATCTCACTGGTGGACTGCTGGGTGCGATGGGCCAGTGCGCGCACTTCGTCGGCGACCACGGCAAAACCACGCCCGGCTTCACCGGCGCGGGCGGCTTCGATGGCGGCGTTGAGGGCCAGCAGGTTGGTCTGGTCGGCCAGGCCGCGAATCACGTCCAGCACCTTGCCGATATCCCGCGACTCATTGGCCAGGTCGCCGATCAGCGTGGCAGTGGCCTGTACATCACCGCTCATGCGTTCGATGGCGCTTACTGTCTCTTGCACCAAATCACGGCCGTCACCGGCAGAGGTAGTGGCGTTGCGCGACGCTTCGGACGTGCTCACCGCATTGCGTGCGACTTCTTCCACGGCGCTGGTCATCTCGTTGACGGCGGTGGCGGCCTGTTCGATCTCGTTGTTTTGCTGGGTCAGGCCACGGGCGCTTTCGTCGGTGACGGCGTTCAGCTCTTCGGCGGCCGAGGCCAACTGGGTGGCGGAACCGGCGATGCGTTGCAGGGTATCGCGCAGCTTGTCCTGCATCTTGGCCATGGCGGCCAGCAGGCGCCCGGCTTCGTCGTTGCCATCGACCTTGATCGGGCGGGTCAGGTTGCCTTCGGCCACTTCTTCGGCCGCTTCCAGCGCTTGGGCGATGGGCACGGTGATGCTGCGGGTCAGCAGCCAGGCGAACAACACGGTCAGTGCGGTGGCGAGTGCCAGCAGGCCGACGACCAGGTTGAAGGCCAGGTCGTATTGATCCTTGGCCTCTTGGTTGGTGACCAGCGCCATTTTGTTATTGATATCCAACAGGCGCGCCAGCACTGCGTTGACCTGTTCGGAGTTGCTCAGCAGCTCGCTGTTGATCAGGGTGCGCAGGGCTTCCACCTGATTGGTCTGGGACAGGCTCTTCATGCGCGTTTCAATCTGGCGGTACTGGCCGAGCAGGTTGACGTACTCGTCGTAGGCGGCGCGCTCTTCGCGGCTGTCGATGAGTTTTTCGTAGATGGCCTGGGCGGCGCGGATTTGCTGGTCGCGCAGTTCGAAGGTGTCCAGGGTCTTTTGCTGCACATCCGGCTCGCGGTTGGTCAGCAGGCGGTACGACAGCACGCGCAGGCGCAGGGTCAGTTGGGTGAACTCGTCGAGGGCGCGAATGCTCGGCACGCTGGACAGGGTGATGTCTTCGGCGGCGCCGCGGATCTTGCTCATTTGGTTCAAGGCGAACACACCGAGAAACAACATGAGCGCGCCGATAAACGCGAAGCCGAGAAAGGCACGCGGCGCGATATTCATATTACGAAGGGACATGCTGGAATCCTGGGGAGAAGCGCGATCCGTGCGGCCATGAGAGGGGGGATGCTTCTCTATCGGTCGTACGACTAAAGTCTAAAGGGGGGCGTGCGTTTTTGTCGCATCCGATGAGCTTCAGGAACCAGATCGGCGAATTGCAGTCACTAAGGCTCGAAAGTGCGGCCCGGCCCATAAAAATCGGGCTGCGCGCCGGGGATAACCCTGGCATCCGAGGTGAATTTTCTTTATCGTCACCGCCCTTTGAAAAAGCCCGAGAAATCAAAATGTTAGAAGCATCCCTCAGCCAATTGGAACAACTGGTCAGCGACCTGGTACAGCAAAATCAGGATCTGCTGGGCAGCAACGAATCCCTCAAGGCCGAACTGGCCCGTGCCAAGGATGAGAACGACAGCCTGCAATTGAACCTGATGGAGCAGGAAGAAAAACAAGGCGCGACCGCTGCCCGTATCCAGGCGCTGGTTGAGCGCGTGAGCGCAGGTCCTGTCAGCGCATGAATGAAGGGATAAAGGTCGTTTCGATTCTCGGAGAGGATTACTCGATCAAGGCGCCGGCCGGGGAAGACAAAACCCTGATGCACGCCGTGACCATGCTCAAGGCCTCCCTGGCCACCACCAAGAAGAAGTATCCGACGCTGATCGGCGACAAGTTACTGGTGCTGGCGGCGCTGAACCTGTGCGCCGAGCAGATCGAAATGCAGCAGGCGCACCAAGAGGAACTCGACCGTTACCAAGAGCAAGTCAGCGCCACGGTCGATGTGATTTCCAAGGCGATCGGACAGCCTTAGAACCATTCGTCCTGCATCGCGAGGCATGTATCATCGCGTGTCTCCAGAATCGCCAGTTCATGATGGCAGCCCGGTACTTCCCAGGTCAGGAAGTAGCGGGCGGCCTGGAGCTTGCCTTTATAGAAGGCCGTGTCGGCCACATTGGCCTTGGCCAGCCCTTCTTCGGCGCGAATCGCCTGTTCCAGCCAGCGCCAGCCAATCACCGTATGCCCAAACACCTTCAAGTACAGCGCCGAGTTCGCCAGGCTGCTGTTGACCTTGCCCTGGGCGAGATCCGTCAGCAGGCCAATGGTCACGCTTTGCAGGCGGTTGACCAGGTGTTCCAACGGTTCCCGTAGCGCGGTCAGCGTCGGGTATTCCTGCGCCCGGGCGCCGGTTTCGGCGATCAGTCTGATGAGTTGTTTCAAGCCTGCACCGCTGTTCTGCGCCAGCTTGCGCCCCAGCAAGTCCAGGGACTGGATGCCGTGGGTGCCTTCATGGATCGGGTTCAGGCGGTTGTCGCGGTAGTACTGCTCCACCGGGTATTCGCGGGTGTAGCCGTGGCCGCCGAGGATCTGGATCGCCAGTTCGTTGGCCTTGAGGCAGAACTCCGACGGCCAGGATTTGACGATGGGCGTGAGCAGGTCGAGCAGCTCGTGGGCCTGTTTGCGCTCGGCTTCGGTGGCCAGGGTGGTGGTGTCGTCGAACAGGCGCGCGGCGTACAGACCGAGGTCAAAGGCGCCTTCGACGTAGGCTTTTTGCGTGAGCAGCATGCGTTTTACATCGGCGTGCTGAATGATCGACACCGGTGCAGTCGTCGGATCTTTGCTATCCGGCAGACGGCCCTGGGGGCGCTCGCGGGCGTATTCCAGGGAGTACAGGTAACCGGCATAGCCAAGCATCACCGCGCCCATGCCCACGCCGATGCGCGCTTCGTTCATCATCTGGAACATGCAGCTCAAGCCCTGGTGCGGTTTGCCCACCAGATAGCCGACACAGTTGCCGTTATCACCGAAGTTCAATGCGGTGGACGTGGTGCCGCGCCAGCCCATCTTGTGGAACAGCCCGGCCAGCACCACATCGTTGCGCTCGCCCAGGCTGCCGTCGTCGTTGACCAGGAACTTGGGCACGACAAACAGCGAAATGCCCTTCACCCCGGCGGGGGCGTCCGGCAGCTTGGCCAGCACCATGTGCACGATATTTTCCGACAGCGGATGGTCGCCGCCGGAGATGAAAATCTTATTGCCCTTGAGTCGATAGGTGCCGTCAGCCGCAGGTTCTGCACGGGTACGAATATCCGACAGCGAAGAGCCGGCATGGGGTTCGGTCAGGGCCATGGTGCCGAAGAAACGCCCGTCGATCATCGGTTGCAGGAAGCGTTGTTTTTGCTCGTCGGTGCCGAAGCTTTCGATCAGGTTGGCGGCGCCCATGGTCAGGAACGGGTAGGACGTGGAGGCGGCGTTGGCCGATTGGAAATGCGCGAAACAGGCCTGGGAGAGCAGGGTCGGCAACTGCATGCCACCAGCTTCGAAACTGCGCGCGGCGTTGAGGAAGCCGGCTTCGAGGAAGGCATCGACGGCCGGCTTGACCTCGGGAATCAGGATGACTGCGCCGTTTTCGTAGCGCGGTTCGTTTTCGTCGTTCTTGCGGTTATGGGGGGCGAAGTACTTTTCGGCGATGCTGCGCGCGGTGCTGATGGCCGCATCGAAGGTTTCCCGATTGTGCTCGGCAAACCGCTCGCGCTGGGTCAGGCCCTCGGCATCGAGGACTTCGTACAGCTCGAAAGCCAGATTGCGGGAACTGAGCAGCGTCTCGGACATGGCGGCTTACCTATGTGGGAATAGGGCCGAGTCTAAGTGCGCAAATGGAGGGTGGATAGCAAGATTGATTTGGGTGATGGAGCTGCAAAACGCGGATAGGGGAGAGAAACGCGGTCCAAATGTGGGAGCGGGCTTGCTCGCGAATGCAGAGTGTCAGTCACTGAATTATTGACTGACCCACCGCATTCGCGAGCAAGCCCGCTCCCACATTTTTTACCGCGTTTCTTCAGTTAGCCGATGGTCATCAGGCTGGCGTTACCGCCCGCTGCTGCGGTGTTAACGCTCAACGCCCGCTCGATCACCAAGCGCTCCAGCGCAATCGCCGTCTCGCCTTGGGACAAACCATGCACCCCGACAATCGCGCCACTGCGCTGCGCCACTTGCTGGCACACCGCACGCAGTTGATCGGAGTCACCGTGGTGCAGGACCGCGTCAAACACCACGTCGTCCTTGGTCCAGTCAGCCACACGCTTGATCTTCGCCTGAATCTCTTTAGGCAGGCGTGGGAACACGGCCTTGGTCAAGTCAGTCTCTGGCCATACCGCCGAACCGCCTACCGCCAGCACAGCGGCCAGTTGGGTCAGCAGGTCGCTTTCCACTTCCGCCAGGCACAGTACGTGCTCGCGGGGCAGGATGGCGTAGCTGTTGCGCTCGCCGGTCGGGCCAGCCAGTTGGCGAGTGATACCGCTTTGCGATTGCGCGGCGAACTGGTCGCACAGGGCGCTCAGGTCGCTGAGTTTATGGCTGTCGGCCCAGGTTTTCAGGGCGGTCAGCGGTTGGCTCATGGCGTCACGCAGGCGCAGATCCGGTGCGGCCAGTTTGTCGCCCCGTGCGAAGGATTGCTCGATGGCATCCGTAGGACGAGTCGAGAGCAGGCGGTACAGGTACAACGGACCACCGGCTTTCGGGCCAGTGCCCGACAAGCCTTCGCCGCCGAACGGCTGCACACCGACCACGGCGCCGACGATGTTGCGGTTCACATAGACGTTACCGGCATGGACGTTGTCGATCACCTTGGCGATGGTCTCGTCGATACGGGTGTGCACGCCCAGGGTCAAGCCGTAGCCCGACGCGTTGATCTGGCCGATGAGCTGGTCGATCTCTTTGCGCTTGTAGCGCACCACGTGCAGCACCGGGCCGAAGATCTCCCGTTGCAGTTCGTCGAAGCTTTCCAGTTCGATCAGGGTCGGCATCACGAAGGTGCCACGCTTGATCTCTTCACCGTCGGCAATCGCCACCTGGTACACATTGCGGCCTTTGTCGCGCATGGCCTGGATGTGCTTCTCGATGCCGGCCTTGGCTTCGGCGTCGATCACCGGGCCGATGTCTACCGACAGGCGCTCGGGGTTGCCCAGACGGCATTCCGCCATGGCGCCCTTAAGCATTTCGATGACGCGGTCTGCAGAATCTTCCTGCAAGCACAGGACACGCAGGGCCGAGCAACGTTGGCCGGCGCTGTCGAAGGCCGAGGACACCACATCGATGACCACTTGTTCGGTCAGCGCGGAGGAGTCGACGATCATTGCGTTCTGGCCGCCGGTTTCGGCGATCAGCGGGATCGGCCGGCCCTGGGCATCCAGGCGTCCGGCGACATTGCGTTGCAGCAGGCGCGCCACTTCGGTGGAACCGGTGAACATCACGCCTTTGACGCGATCATCACCCACCAGGCGCGCACCCACGGTTTCGCCCTGGCCCGGCAGCAATTGCAGCACGCCTTCCGGGATGCCCGCTTCCAGCAGGATGCGCACGGCTTGTGCAGCAACCAGCGGGGTTTGCTCGGCAGGCTTGGCCAGTACCGGGTTGCCGGCGGCCAGTGCAGCGGCAACCTGGCCGCTGAAGATGGCCAGCGGGAAGTTCCACGGGCTGATGCAGACCACCGGGCCCAGTGGGCGGTGGGCGTCGTTGGTGAAATCGTTGCGTGCCTGTACCGCGTAGTAGCGCAGGAAGTCCACGGCTTCGCGCACTTCGGCAATCGCGTTGGCGAAGGTCTTGCCGGCTTCACGAGCCAGCAGGCCCATCAGCGGTTGGATCTCGCCTTCCATCAGGTCGGCGGCGCGCTCCAGGATCGCCGCACGTTCGGCGGGCGGGGTCGCCTGCCAGATCGGGCCGGCGTTGATGGCGCATTGGATCGCGTTATCCACGTCTTCGACGGTGGCTTCTTGCACATGGCCGACCACATCACGCAGGTCGGACGGGTTCAGCACCGGTGCGGCGGGTTGGTTGCTGGCAGCGCAACCGAGCATCGGCGCGGCTTTCCAGTTGTTGTGCGCCGTTGCCAGCAGGGCGCAGGACAGCGATGCCAGGCGGTGTTCGTTGGCCAGGTCGATACCGGCCGAGTTGGCGCGCTCGCTGCCGTACAGGTCACGCGGCAATGGAATACGCGGGTGCGGCAGGCCGAAGCCGCCTTCCAGCGTGGCCATTTGCTCGATGCTGGCCACTGGATCGGCCACCAGCTCCTGAATCGAGATGGACTGGTCGGCGATACGGTTGACGAACGAGGTGTTGGCGCCGTTTTCCAGCAGGCGACGCACCAGGTAAGCCAGCAGTGTTTCGTGGGTGCCGACCGGAGCGTACACGCGGCACGGACGGTTCAGCTTGCCATCGGAGACCTTGCCTACAACCTGCTCGTACAGCGGTTCACCCATGCCGTGCAGGCATTGGAATTCGTACTGGCCGGGGTAATAGTTCTGACCGGCGATATGGTAGATGGCCGACAGGGTGTGGGCGTTGTGCGTGGCGAACTGCGGGTAGATGACTTCCGGCACCGACAGCAGTTTGCGTGCGCAGGCGATGTAGGAAACGTCGGTGTACACCTTGCGGGTGTACACCGGGTAGCCTTCCAGGCCTTCGACCTGGGCGCGCTTGATCTCGCTGTCCCAGTACGCGCCTTTTACCAGGCGGATCATCAGGCGGTGGCGGCTGCGGCGCGCCAGGTCGATGACGTAGTCGATCACATACGGGCAACGCTTCTGGTAAGCCTGGATGACGAAACCGATGCCATTCCAGCCGGTCAGTTGCGGCTCGAAGCACAGGCGTTCCAGCAGGTCCAGGGACAGTTCCAGGCGGTCGGCTTCTTCGGCGTCGATGTTCAAGCCGATGTCGTATTGCTTGGCCAGCAGGGTCAGCGACAGCAGGCGCGGGTACAACTCGTCCATTACGCGTTCGTACTGCGCACGGCTGTAACGCGGGTGCAGGGCCGAAAGCTTGATGGAGATGCCTGGGCCTTCATAAATCCCACGGCCGTGAGAGGCTTTGCCGATGGAGTGAATAGCTTGTTCGTACGAGGCCAGGTACTTCTGCGCATCGTGTTCGGTGAGTGCGGCTTCACCGAGCATGTCGTAGGAATAACGGAAACCCTTGGCTTCGAATTTGCTCGCGTTGGCCAGGGCTTCGGCGATGGTTTCGCCGGTGACGAACTGCTCGCCCATCAGGCGCATGGCCATGTCGACGCCCTTGCGGATCATCGGCTCGCCGCTCTTGCCGATGATGCGGCTCAGGGACGAGGTCAGGCCCGCTTCATTGTGGGTGGCGACCAGTTTGCCGGTCAGCAACAGGCCCCAAGTGGCAGCGTTGACGAACAGCGATGGGCTGTTGCCCAGGTGCGGGTGCCAGTTGCCGGTGCTGATCTTGTCGCGGATCAGCGCGTCGCGGGTGCCCTTGTCCGGGATGCGCAGCAGCGCTTCGGCCAGGCACATCAGCGCCACGCCTTCCTGGGACGACAGGGAAAATTCTTGCAGCAGGCCCTGAACAATACCGGCACGGCCGCCAGCACTCTTCTGGTTACGTAGTTTTTCGGCAATCGAGGCGGCCAGCTTGTTGGTGGCTTCGGCCATCGGCGCCGGCAGGCGAGCTTGTTCGATCAGCATTGGCACCACTTCCGGCTCAGGGCGACGGTAAGCGGCGGTGATCGAAGCGCGCAGGACGGATTGCGGCAGTATGCTTTCGGCGAACTCCAGGAAGCACTGGTGGGCGTGGTCGGTCTGCACTTCGCCTGCGTCGTCGGCGTCCTTGCTGCTCAAACCATTGAGTTCGGTCAGGGTTGCACCACCCTCCAGTTTCTCCAGGTAATTGAAAATCGCCTGCTTGATCAGCCAGTGCGGCGTGCGATCAATGGAGGTCGCGGCAGCCTTCAGGCGTTCGCGGGTCGGGTCGTCGAGTTTGACCCCAAGGGTGGTCGTAGCCATTTTCTTATCCTCATGGGTGCCACTACCGAGTGGCATTAGCTGGCGGCAAGATTAGCTTCGCCCATGCAGAGGTGCAACCGGGCGCAACCCTTTTTATGCATGAAATTTTCAGGGGGTGGCATGAAAAAAACCGACCCTCAGCGGAATCTGCTTCACGGTGGTGCATTTGCTTCTGAGATCGGCTGTTCTTGCTCCGAAAAGGAGCAAGAATGGGGTGTTTTGCGTAATTCACACTTGGGTGCAACTTATTCTCACGAAACTGGTTGCACCTTATTTGCTTTGTTGAATAGCATTCGCGCCCAAGGTGCAACCACTTCAACGAGTCGGTTCATCGGCTGACGGCTTTCCTGGGGAAACGTCAGTCATAAATGCGCGGCACGCAGTTACGTCTACCTACTTGCAGTGGGTGGCCGTCTGACAGACCGCCGCTACATAAAAACAAAGCCAGGGCGTCACTCATATGAGCGTAAGTAATCCAACCCTGATCACGTTTGTGATCTACATCGCAGCAATGGTGCTGATTGGCTTCATGGCCTATCGCTCCACCAACAACCTTTCCGATTACATCCTCGGCGGTCGCAGCCTCGGTAGCGTGGTCACGGCGTTGTCGGCCGGTGCTTCGGACATGAGCGGCTGGTTGTTGATGGGCTTGCCCGGCGCGATCTACATGTCCGGCCTGTCGGAAAGCTGGATCGCCATCGGCCTGATCGTCGGTGCTTACCTCAACTGGCTGTTCGTGGCCGGTCGCCTGCGGGTACAGACCGAACACAACGGCGACGCCCTGACCCTGCCGGATTACTTCTCCAGCCGTTTCGAAGATAAAAGCGGCCTGCTGCGGATCATCTCCGCCGTGGTGATCCTGGTGTTCTTCACCATCTACTGCGCCTCCGGCATTGTCGCCGGTGCCCGCCTGTTCGAAAGCACCTTCGGCATGTCCTACGAGACTGCGCTGTGGGCCGGTGCTGCTGCGACTATTGCCTACACCTTCGTTGGTGGTTTCCTGGCAGTGAGCTGGACAGATACCGTACAAGCCACGCTGATGATCTTCGCGCTGATCCTCACGCCGATCATCGTGCTGCTGGCCACCGGTGGCGTTGATACCACCTTCCTCGCCATCGAAGCGAAGAACCCTGACAACTTCAACATGCTGAAAAACACCACCTTCATCGGCATCATCTCGCTGATGGGCTGGGGCCTGGGTTACTTCGGCCAGCCGCACATCCTCGCGCGTTTCATGGCGGCGGATTCGGTGAAGTCGATTGCCAAGGCGCGTCGCATCTCCATGACGTGGATGATCCTGTGCCTGGGCGGCACCGTGGCAGTGGGCTTCTTTGGTATTGCTTACTTTTCGGCGCACCCGGAAGTGGCGGGTCCTGTGACCGAGAACCACGAGCGTGTGTTCATCGAGCTGGCCAAGCTGCTGTTCAACCCGTGGATTGCTGGCGTGCTGCTGTCGGCCATCCTGGCGGCGGTAATGAGCACCTTGAGCTGCCAGTTGCTGGTGTGCTCCAGCGCGCTGACCGAAGACTTCTACAAGGCTTTCCTGCGCAAAAACGCCTCCCAGCTTGAGCTGGTATGGGTCGGCCGCCTGATGGTGTTGCTGGTTGCGCTGATCGCCATCGCCATGGCCGCCAACCCGGAAAACCGCGTACTGGGCCTGGTGAGCTACGCCTGGGCCGGTTTCGGCGCAGCGTTCGGCCCTGTGGTGCTGATCTCGGTGATCTGGAAAGGCATGACCCGCGACGGCGCCCTGGCCGGCATCCTGGTCGGCGCGATCACCGTGATCGTGTGGAAACACTTCGAACTGCTGGGCCTGTACGAAATCATCCCGGGCTTCATCTTCGCCAGCCTGGCGATCTACTTCGTGAGCAAGCTGGGCGCACCGACTGCGGGTATGGTCGAGCGTTTTGATGCGGCGGAGAAGGACTACAACCTCAACAAGTAAAATTTGCCTGTTGAGTTGAGAAAGCGGCCCGCGTCCTTTGGATGGCGGGCCGTTTTTTTTGGGGTGGTCTTGAGGTGACAATGCGCCGGGTTACAGGCTCAGTTGATCGCTGAAATGAAAGATCATCGCACTCACTGCGCCGATTAGTCCGATAAGAGCTGTTCCGTGAAGGGCGAATTTCAGGCTGCGGGGAAACTCTGCGACTTGTTTTACGTTGATGACACCTCGTCTTGCATTCCACCTCGGTAGCGCAATTGCTAAATAGACCACACACAGTCTGGATAATCTTCCTCGTAGGCTGTTGCCCAAAAGACGTTTGTAATTGGTCAGGAGGCTGCATTGGTCCAAGCGCCGCTCCATCGACTCCAATTTTCGATAGGCCAGAAAGAGGTCAAGCGAGACAGCTAGAAGCATTGAGGCTGCCGAGCCCAATGCTATTTGGTCTTTGGTAGGGAGGTTAAGTATGTACTCAATACTCATACAGTACCTCTCCGGTGGCTGCGCCAATCTCGCTGCCCCAATTGCCGAAAGCCGCGCCCATTGCGCCGCCTGCTATCAAAAGACAACTCAGGGCGAGCGGCCCGGTTGTCGGAGCCATTACCGCTATACACAAGCCCATTCCCATCTGGCCTCCAATGATTCCTCCTGCCACACCAAAGGTTAATTTACCGGTTTCCACATACTTCGCTTTTCGGCATTGCTCCCCTCTCCCGGTAGAACACGCTTCCTTGATCTCCAGCGCCGTCGACGTCGTACTCAACGCTATCCCCAACGGCGTGCCGTGTTTAAGCAGCTTCGCTGTCTTCGAAATTTTGGCAATCGTTTCTGCGTATCGATTTATCTCCCCGGTGTGCAAATAGCTCCTGGTCGAGATCCCCAGCATCTTCTTGATTGAACCTTCATTGCGCAGGCCCGTGCCATACCGCGCAAAGCTGCGCATTTGCGCTTCCAGTTTGGCAAACAGCACTTGGCGGCGAGCCAGGAAGTCATCGCGCGCAGCGCCACCGCCCCGGCGCAGCGATTGTTTATGCAGGGCCTCAATTTCATCGAGCGTTTTCACGATTTCCCGTAGGTGCCGGCTCCAGACATCCCCCGCAGTGCCTATCCCGAGCGAAGCGTACCCGAGCAATTTTTGCAGCAAATCATAGTTCTGTAGCCCAAAGGCATCCCCGCCATGGGCCATCACGCTATGGCGAATATCCCAAGCCGCGCACATCAGCCGTGACTCCTCCGAGGTTCGGGCGGCAACCGTCTCGTCACCGATGATCACCAGCTGTCCCGGTAGCACCACGACATTGCGGATATGCGTATTCAGCGCGTCAAACTTGGCTTCGGCGGGTTTGCTTAATCGCAAGCTCGCCTTGAGCTCCACGGACGTTTGTTGCCGGTGATTGAGAAAACCGTAGGGCTGAGGCATCACACGCTCCCCCGCGATTCGGTGTAGAGACGACCTGCCATGAACACATTCCTTTTGCATGAACATGGCTGTGAAATTTAATCAGTCGCCTGGAACGCGTCGTGGTTACGCAGGGGGGAATTTGGGGTGGTTTTTTGACTTTGGGAAACGGGCTACGCAGCAATGAAAGGCTTCCGTCAGACGTCTGTATTTTTGTGCGAAAAATCCAAGCAAACGTGGAAATCCGAAAGGGAAACCCAAGGCGTAAGGATTTACTGATTTGTTCGCGCCGTGATCAGTACGGCAAATAGCTGAGGCACTATCCCCGCCCACCCCTTCGCAGAGAAACACCGGATGTTCGCTCCTGCCAATCAAAGTGCCTTCAACCTGACCCTGGACGGGCTCGCCAGCGACCTCAAGGTCTACAGCTTCAGTGGTACCGAAGCGCTTAGCCAACCCTACTGTTTTGACCTTGAACTGGTCAGCGAACAGCCCGACCTCGACCTCGAAGGCCTGCTGCATCGCCCGGTGTATCTGGGGTTTGACGATCAGGGCCATGGCGTCCATGGCCTGGTCTACCGCGTGGCGCAAGGCGATTCCGGCCGGCGCCTGACGCGCTATCAGATCAGCCTCGTGCCACAACTGGCCTACCTGGCACACAGCAGCCAGCAACGAATCTTCCAGCACCAGACGGTGCCGCAGATCGTGGCGCAGGTGCTGGTGGGGCAGGGCATCCAGAGTGACCGCTTTGCGTTCCAGTTGAGTGGTACTTACCCCGAGCGCGAGTACTGCGTGCAGTTTGGCGAGACCGATCTGGCGTTCGTCCAGCGCCTGTGTGCCGAGGCGGGGATCCACTATCACTTCCAGCATGCGGCGGATCGGCACCTGTTGGTGTTTGGTGATGACCAGACGGTTTTTGCCCAGGTTGAGCAGCCCACTCCTTACACCCCCGGCTCCGGGATGGTCGCCGACACGCCGGCGATCAAACGCTTTGCCGTGCAACTGGAGACCCGCGCCACGGCGCTGAACCTGCGTGATTACGATTGGCGCAAGCCGCGCCTGGCGCTGGAAAGTGCGGCGGCTGGCGAGCAACTGCCGCGCCTTGAGGTGCAGGATTATCCCGGATACTTCAGCGACCGCGCCCATGGCAAATACCTTGCGCAACGTGGCCTGGAGCGCAGCCGCAGCGACTATCAGATCGCCCGTGGCAGTGGCGACGAACCGGCGCTGGCCAGCGGCCGTTTCATGCGGCTCGCCGGCCACCCGCGTGGGGCCTGGAATGACCTGTGGCTGGTGACCCAGGTTGTCCATGAGGGCAAGCAGCCCCAGGTGCTAGAGGAGGCGGTGACCGAACCGGCAGGTGGGGATTTTCGCCAGGGTTATCGCAACACCTTTGTCGCGGCGCCATGGGACGTGATCTTTCGCCCGCCGTTGCCTGAGCGTCCGAGCATTTCCGGCTATCAGAACGCGGTGGTCACCGGCCCCGCCGACAGCGAAATCCATTGCGACGAATACGGCCGGGTCAAAGTGCAGCTGGCCTGGGACCGCAACGGCGAGCACAACGACCATTCCAGCTGCTGGTTGCGGGTTGCCAGCGGTTGGGCCCATGACCGCTATGGCGCGGTGCTGATCCCGCGAGTGGGCATGGAAGTGCTGGTGGGCTTCGTCAATGGCGATATGGACATGCCCTTGGTGATGGGCTGCCTGCCCAACGCGGCGACACCCGTGCCCCTGGATCTGCCCGCAGACAAGACCCGCAGCACGTTCCGCAGCCAGAGCAGCCCCGGTGGTGGTGGCTACAACGAGCTGCGCATCGAGGACCGCAAGGGCGCCGAGGAAATCTACCTGCGCGCCCAGCGCGACTGGACCCAACACGTGTTGCATGACCAGCAGGTGCAGGTGGATAACAGGCGTCGAGTCCGGGTGGGCGGCGAATCCCACCATGAGCTGCAAGGTGAAGAACAGCGCATCACCCACGGTAACCGCCTGACCGAACTCAAGCAGGATGATCACCTGGTGGTCGGCGGCTCCCAGCAGATGCGTGCCGGGCGCACCATTCAGATCGGTGCCGGGCACAGTGTGGTCATCGATGCGGGCGCGTCCGTCACGATTCAAGCGGGCGGGCAGTCGATCACGTTGTCGGCGGGCGGGATTTTCAGCAGCGTGCCGATCCAGCTCGGCGGTGCGCCCGCTGCGGCCGCTGCGCCGCTGATGCCGGGCTTGAAAGAGACACTGCTGGCGGTCATACCCGCGCCGTTGAGCCGCGCACAAGTGGCCAGCCTCAAGCGCAGCGCGCCGTTTTGCGAAGAGTGTGAGCGCTGCAAGAACGGCCTGTGCGCCACCCCAGAATGGATTTAACGACGATGCATCAAACCTTGCTTCCCGGTGAACAACTCTTCGCCATCGTGAGCGCGGCCAGCGACGCCAAGCCGCTGACGGCGTGGCGAACCCATGCAGGCGCAACGGCGCTGCACCCCGTTTGGGCCGGCACGGCCTATGCGTCATGGGATGAGGTCATGCCCTACGTCGCCATCGTCGAGCGTGGCAGCGCTTTCCTGGATTGGGTTGCCTCCACCGCATCCACCGATTGGGGTTGGCTGGCCGTCTCGTCCAGCCCGTTGGACACGGTGATCGCGCACCTGCAAAGCCTGACCAAGGTGTACCTGCCGGAGGGGCAGGCGGTGTTCTTGCGCTTCTGGGACGGCGCCCAGATGTTGCCGATCATTCAGCAATCGGGCGGGGAGATATTGCCGGTGTTCCAGCGTTACCTGATCAATGGCCAGGCGCTGGGCGTGGCGACAGGAACGGTGACTGCCGCCAAAACCAGCCCATGGTGGCAAGTGCCTGCACCACTGATGGGGCTGCTGGCGGAACAATCACCGCAGACGCTGATCGACAACCTGCTGCAATGGCTTGAAGAACAGCGCCCCGACCTCTGCGCTGCCTTCTCGCCGACGACCTTGCGGCACAAGGTCGCCCGCTTCGTGCGGATTTCGCCCATCAGCCATGCAGCGCTGGCCGACTACATCGCCTCAGAGCTGGGTTGAACCCAGGGCCTGCTGCAAGTCGTCGATCAGGTCTTCAATCGCTTCGATGCCCACCGACAGGCGGATCATTTCCGGTTTCACCCCGGCCTTGGCCTGCTCTTGTTCGTTCATCTGCCGGTGGGTGGTGGAGGCCGGGTGGCAGGCCAGGGACTTGGCATCGCCGATATTCACCAGGCGCTTGAAGATTTGCAGCGCGTCGTAGAAGCGCACACCGGCTTCATAGCCGCCCTTCAAGCCAAACGACAGGATCGCCGAGGGTTTGCCCTGCAGGTATTTCTGCGCCAGGGCGTGGTGCGGGTGATCCGGCAGGCCGGCGTAGCTGACCCATTCCACTGCGCGATGGCCTTGCAGGAACTGCGCGACCTTCAACGCGTTTTCGGTATGGCGCTCCATGCGCAGCGCGAGGGTTTCCAGGCCTTGCAGCAGCAGGAAGGCGTTCATCGGCGCCAACGCCGCGCCGGTATTGCGCAGTGGCACGGTGCGGGCGCGGGCGATAAAGGCCGCGGGGCCGAATTTTTCTGTGTAGACCACGCCGTGATAGGCCGGCTCGGGGTTGTTGAGACCGGGGAATTTTTCCGGGTAATCGGTCCAGGGGAAGGTGCCGCTGTCGACAATCACCCCGCCCAGGGAGTTGCCATGGCCGCCGATGTACTTGGTCAGCGAATGCACGACGATGTCGGCGCCGAACCTGATCGGCTTGCACAGGATCGGCGTGGCCACGGTGTTGTCCACCATCAGCGGCACGCCACGGGCATGGGCGACGTCGGCCAGGGCTTGCAGGTCGATGATGTTGCCCGCCGGGTTGCCGATGCTTTCGCAGTACACCAGCTTGGTGTTGTCGTCGATCAGTTCGGCGATGGCTTGCGCGGAGTCGTCACGGGCGAAGCGCACGTCCACGCCAAAGCTCGGTAGCAAGTGCGCGAACAGGGTGTAGGTGCCGCCGTAGAGCTGCGGGGTGGTGACGATATTGTCACCGGCGCGCGTCAGCGTCTGGATCGCATAGTGGATCGCCGCGCTGCCGGCCGACACGGCCAGGGCCGCGATACCGCCTTCCAGGGCCGCGATGCGTTGCTCCAGCACGTCGTTGGTGGGGTTCATGATGCGCGTGTAGATATTGCCGGGCATGTCCAGGTTGAACAGGTCGGCGCCGTGCTGGGCGTTGTCGAATTCGAAGGCGACGTTCTGGTAGATCGGCACGGCGACGGCCTTGGTGGTGGGGTCCGACTTGAAGCCGTGGTGCAGTGCGAGGGTGGCGTCTTTCATGATTGTTATTGACCTCCTTGGACAGTGTGGGCGCTGGCTTGCCTGCGATAGCTTCACCGCGGTGTGCAGGTAATACCGCGTCGCCTGCATCGCGGGCAAGCCCGCTCCCACATAACCGGCTAGATCATTTTCAGCGAAGTTCCTGCGCTTTAAGCATAAGTAGCGCACTGCACCTGAGCCCGCGTAAAAGGTAAACTTCGCCCCCTGCGCAGGAGCAACCATGAATTATCGTCACGCCTTTCACGCCGGCAACCACGCCGATGTCTTCAAACACCTGACCTTGACCCGCCTCATCGCCCTGATGTCGCGCAAGGAGCAGCCGTTCACCTACCTCGATACCCACGCCGGGATCGGCCTGTACGACTTGCAGGGCGACCAGGCCAACCGTACCGGTGAATACCTGGAAGGCATTGCGCGCCTGTGGGGCCAAAGTGACCTGCCGCCGCTGACCGCTGATTACATGCGCGTGCTGCACGAGATGAACCCGGATGGCCAGTTGCGCTACTACCCGGGCTCGCCGGAGCTGGCACGCCGCCTCACGCGACCACAGGACCGCGTGCTGCTCAATGAAAAGCATCCGGAAGACGGTGTGCTGCTCAAAGACAACATGAAGGGTGATCGCCGCGTCAAAGTGCACCTGGGCGAAGGCTGGCATGTGCCGCGTGCCCTGCTGCCAGTGCCGGAAAAACGCGCGTTGATGCTGATCGACCCGCCGTTCGAGAAACTCGACGAGATGCAACGCTGCGCCGCCTCCCTCAAGGAAGCCGTGAGTCGCATGCGCCAGACCGTTGCCGCCATCTGGTACCCGGTGAAGGACCAGCGCATGTTGCGCCGCTTCTATCAGGACCTGGCCGGTACCGGCGCGCCGAAGCTGCTGCGTGTGGAGTTGTTGGTGCATCCATTGGATACGCCGAACACCCTGACGGGCTCGGGCCTGGCGATTGCCAACCCGCCGTGGGGTTTGGAAGAGGAGTTGCGTGAGCTGCTGCCGTGGTTGTCCAAGCAGCTGGGGCAGACTCAGGGTGGGTGGCAGATGGATTGGCTGATTGCTGAGTAACTGGATCCCAAGCCTGGCATAGGACCCAATGTGGGAGCGGGCTTGCTCGCGAATGCGGAGTGTCAGTCACAGAATCAGTTGACTGATCCACCGCTTTCGCGAGCAAGCCCGCTCCCACACAAGCCCGCTCCCACATTTGAGCTGCGCTGGTCTCAGATCGGGCAGGTCACGCCCGTGCCGCCAATCCCGCAATAGCCCTGCGGATTCTTCGCCAGGTACTGCTGGTGATACGCCTCGGCGAAGTACACCGTCGGCGCTTCGTCGATTTCCGTGGTGATCTCACCCAGCCCGGCCTTGGTCAGCTCTTGCTGATAAGCCTGGGCGCTGGCTTTCGCCGCCTCCAATTGCTCTGGGGTGGTCGCATAGATCACCGAGCGGTACTGGCTGCCGATGTCGTTGCCCTGGCGCATGCCCTGGGTCGGGTTGTGCAGTTCCCAGAACATCTTCAGCAGGTCTTCGTATTTCACTTTGGCCTGGTCATACACCACCAGCACCACTTCGCTGTGGCCGGTCAGGCCGGAGCAGACTTCTTCGTAGGTCGGGTTCGGCGTAAAGCCGCCGGCGTAGCCGACCACGCTGCTGACCACGCCGTCGCGCTGCCAGAACTTGCGCTCGGCGCCCCAGAAGCAACCCAGGCCGAAGATCGCGAAACCGACGTCATCCAGGAAGGGCCCCAGCAGCGGGTTGCCGTTGACGAAGTGGGTTTCAGGCAGGGCCATCGGGGTTTCGCGGCCAGGCAAAGCTTGTTCTGCAGTAGGAAGCACGTTTTTATTCACCAGAATTTCCGAGCGCAAGACCATGATCAGTCCTCTCGTCAGGTTGAGTTAGCGGTAAAAGGTCAGACAGCCAGTGTGCCCGAGTGTTACCACGCTGTCAGGCGACAGGTCCGCGTGGATAGCGCTTGAGCATAGCAAACAGCTCTGCGCCGGGGATTGGCCGGTCGAACAGGTAGCCCTGGCCGACGTCACAGCGATGCCGGCGCAGGAACGCCAGCTGTTCAGCGGTCTCGATGCCTTCGGCCACGACCTTGAGCTTGAGGTTGTGGGCCATGGCGATCACCGCCGAGGTAATTTCCATATCGTCCTGGTTGTCCGGGATTTCATGGATGAAGCTGCGATCGATCTTGATGATGTCGATCGGGAATTTTTTCAAGTAGCTCAGCGACGAATAGCCGGTGCCGAAGTCGTCCATGGCGAGGGTCAGGCCAAAGCTTTTCAGCTGGTCCAGTTGCAGGCGTGTGTCCTCGGTGGCTTCCAGCAGCAAGCCTTCGGTCAGCTCCAGCTCCAGCAGGTTGGCCGGCAGTTGTTCTTCCTTGAGGATGGTGGCAATCGAGGCCACCAGGTCTGGGTCGGAGAACTGCTTGGGCGACAGGTTGATCGCCACTTGCAAGTTGCCCATGCCGGCGGCGCTCAGTTGCTTGCTCATGCGGCAGGCCTGGCGCGCGATCCACTTGCCGATGGGGATGATCAAGCCGGTCTCTTCCGCCACGCTGATGAACTGGTCGGGGCGGATCATGCCTTTTTCCGGATGGTTCCAGCGCAGCAGCGCTTCCATGCCCAGCAAGCGGCCGCTGCGCAGGCACAGCTTGGGCTGGTAGAACACGTCCAGCTCGTTCTGGGTCAGGGCGCGGCGCAGGTTGTTTTCCACGAACAGCTTGTAACTGGCTTCGGCGTTGAGCGCTTCGGTGAACACTTGCACCTGGTGCTTGCCGTTGGCCTTGGCCTTGTGCAGGGCCAGGCCGGCGTTGCGCATCAGGGTTTGCGGGTCACGGCCGTGCAAGGGCGCGCAGGCCAGGCCCACGGAGCCGGTAACGCTGATCAATTGGTTGTCGACGAACATCGGCTTGTCGAGGGTCGCCAACAGCTGGCTGGCGACTTGCTGGCCGGTTTCCAGGTCGGTGTCGTCGAGCAGCACGGCGAACTCGTTACTGGCGAACCGCGCCAGGCTGCCGCCGGTGCTCAGGCTGTTGCGCAGGCGTCGGGCCAGGCTGATCAGCAGTTTGTCGCCGGTCTGGTGGCCGAGGCTGTCGTTGATCCGCTTGAAGTTGTCGATGTCCACCAGCAGCAGGCTGATCGGGCTGTCGCTGTCGCGGGCAAACCGTTCGTCGAGATTGCGGATAAACGCCGGGCGGTTGCCCAGGTTCGTCAGGTTGTCGGTGTAGGCCAGGCGCTCGATGCGCTGCTGGGCCAGCTTGGTCTGGGTGATGTCTTCGTAGATGCCGATGTAGTGCGTCAGCTCACGGTTGTCGCCGTACACCTTGGAGATCGACAGCTGGCCCCAGTAGGGTTCGAGGTTTTTGCGCCGGCTCTTGAATTCGCCCTGCCAGCTGTTGCTCTTGGCCAGGCTGGAGGGCGCGTCGAACAGCAGCTCGCTGAGGTTCTCCAGCGCCGGCAGTTGCGCCAGGCGGTGGCCATGGACTTCTTCGGCGCTGTACTGGGTGATCGCGGTAAAGCTCGGGTTGACGTACTCCACCACGCCGTCGCAATTGACCAGCAGAAAGGCGTTGGCGCTTTGCTCCACCGCACGCTGGAACAGGTGCAGCGCGCTGGTGGCGGTGCGCCGGTTGTGGTTGTTGATGACTTGCGCGAACTGGTCCGCCAGCTCGCCGGCAAAGGCGATCTCATCGGCCTGCCAGATACGCGGGCTGCGGCCTTGCTCCAGGCAGAGCACGCCGACCACCTGGCCATCCACACGAATGCTGGCGTCGAGCAGGGCCTGGATGTCCTTGGCGCGCAGCTCCTCGGCCAGCTCGCGGGTGCGCGGGTCGCGCAGGGCGTTGGTGGCGTCGATGGCGCGGCTGCTGTGCAGGGCTTCCAGGTAATCCGGGAAGCAACTGGCATCGATGGGTTCGGGCAGGTAGTGCTGCTGGTCGGCGCGCAGGTAGGCGGCAATCGGCACCAGGCGCTGGTCTTCGAGGTGCCAGATGCGCGCGCTGTCGACCTGGTAGATTTCGCAGGCGCTGCGGGTGATCAGCTCGGCCGCTTCCTGCAGCGAATTGTTCGCGGTGTAGCGCTGGCGGGCCAGCAGCAGGATCAGCTCCTGTTGGGCGCGCACACGTTCCAGGTGTTGCAATTGTTCTTGCTGCGCGCGCTGGTTGAGCTCCAGGGCGATCTGCAGGCGGCTGTTCTGGCTTTCCAGGTCGGCCGTCGGGGCCGTCGTGGGGACTTCGCTGAACAGGCCGTCCACCACCATCAGGTAGCCGCGTAGCAAGTGGCGATTGTGTTGTTTGTAGGCTTCGCCCATTTCCAGCAGGCTCAGCGGGCCGTCGCTGGTGTGCAGGGTGTAGCGCACCAGGTAATGGGGGCTGTGGCTCAGTTGTTGCTGGATCGCATCATGCAGCTGATAGCGCGCTTGGGGCTCCATCAGGCTGGCGTAGGGGGTGCCGAGCAGGGCACACAGCTCGACCGCCGGCAGACCGAATTGGCGTTCGCAATTGGGGTCGAGGTAGAGCAGGGCCCAGCTTGCCTCATTCAGCCGCTCGAAACGCAGCATACCGAGGCGCGAAGGCACCGGTAATTGCGTCACTACCTCGGCCGCCATACGGGCGACATCGGGTTGGCTTTTCATGGGGGAAACTCGCTTGGGAAAATGCGCACGGCGCTGGGCTCACGCCCTCTTTTCTGTCGCCTGCGGCAAGGTTGCATCATGCAGCACGCACTGACAAGAGAGGATGAAGGCTAAGTGCTATAAGGGGGTTATCGGCCGCGCGAGGGATTTCTGAAATGGCGGTGATGGAAGGTGTACAAACCTGTTTTGTCTGTCCAGTTATCCAGGCAAAAAAACCGCATAACAGGGGACGCGGAGCGTCCGGGGCGGCGTTACCACGCGGAGCGTGGGAACGATCAAACAGGCAAAAAAAGCCCCGCCAAGTGGCGGGGTTGAGGTACGAGCGTGTGGCGCTCGGAAATCGGTGCAACCAGGCCTCCCCGATGAAAGGGAGGCCCGTTGAGGCTTACAGCAGAATGGTGCGGATGTCGCCGAGCAGTTGGCCCAGGCGCTGCGTGAAGCGTGCAGCCGCGGCGCCGTTGATCACACGGTGATCGTAGGACAGCGACAGCGGCAGCATCAGCTTCGGCTGGAACGCTTTACCGTCCCACACTGGCTGGATAGTTGCCTTGGACACACCCAGGATCGCCACTTCCGGCGCGTTGACGATTGGCGTGAAGCCAGTACCGCCAATGTGCCCGAGGCTGGAGATGGTGAAGCACGCGCCCTGCATGTCGTCCGGTGTGAGCTTCTTGTCGCGGGCCTTGGCAGCCAGCGCAGCAGCCTCGGCAGCGAGTTGCAGCAGGCTTTTCTGGTCGACGTTCTTGATGACCGGTACCAGCAGGCCATCCGGCGTATCGACCGCGAAGCCGATGTTCACGTACTTCTTGCGGATGATCGCCTTGCCGCTTGGTGCCAGCGAAGCGTTGAAGTCCGGCAGTTCCTTGAGCAGGTGCGCGCACGCCTTGAGCAGCAGCGGCAGCACGGTCAGTTTCACGCCGGCCTTCTCGGCCACGGCTTTCTGCGCAACGCGGAAAGCTTCCAGGTCAGTGATGTCGGCCTGGTCGAACTGGGTCACGTGCGGGATGTTCAGGTAGCTGGCGTGCAGGCCGGCCGCGCCGATTTGCATCAGGCGGGTCATCGGCACTTCTTCGATCTCGCCGAAGCGGCTGAAGTCCACGGTGCGGATCGGTGGAATGCCCGAACCGCCAGTAGCGCCGCCGGCAGCCGGAGCTTCCTTGGCTTTGTGCATCATCGCCTTGACGTAAACCTGCACGTCTTCCTTCAGCACACGGCCGTGGGGGCCGGTGGCCGCGACGGCGTTCAGCTCAACGCCGAACTCGCGAGCCAGCTGACGCACGGCAGGGCCGGCGTGAACCTTGGCACCGCTTGGCGCAGGTGCAGCAGCAACCGGCGCCGGAGCGGCCTCGGCTTTTGCAGCAGGCGCAGGTGCGGCGGCAGGTGCAGCTTCAGCCTTGGCAGCCGGAGCCGCCGCAGGTGCTGGAGCAGCAGCAGGCGCAGCGCCTTGTACTTTGAGCTTGAGGATGAAATCTCCAGTGCCGACTTCGTCTTCCAGCTTGACCGCGATGCTTTCCACGACGCCGGCAGCCGGCGAAGGGATTTCCATGGAGGCCTTGTCGGACTCCAGGGTGATCAGCGACTGGTCGGCTTCGACGGTGTCGCCGACTTTAACCAGCAGCTCGATGATCTTGGCCTTGCCCGACGAACCGATGTCCGGCACGTGGATGTCCTGCACCGAAGCGGCGGCAGGAGCAGCAGCCGGGGCCGCAGGGGCCTCGGCTGGCTTCTCGGCAGGCGCCGGTGCAGCAGCGGCAGCCGGAGCGGCCGCAGGTGCAGGGGCCGCAGCAGCGGCACCTTCGATTTCCAGTTCCAGCAGTTCGTCGCCTTCTTTCAGGCGGTCGCCCAGCTTCACTTTCAGGCTTTTGACCACGCCGGCCTTGGGAGCAGGGATTTCCATGCTCGCCTTGTCCGATTCCAGGGTCAGGATGCTCTGGTCGGCTTCGACAGTGTCGCCGACCTTCACAAACAGCTCGATTACTTCACCTTCACCGCTGCCGATGTCAGGTACGCGAATGAGTTCGCTCACAAAAAGTCTCCTCAGCAGTCCAGTGGGTTGCGTTTGTCCGGGTTGATACCGAACTTGACGATAGCGTCTGCTACCACCTTGGGTTCGATTTCACCGCGGTCAGCCAAGGCTTCCAGGGCTGCCAACACCACGAAGTGACGGTCGACTTCGAAGAAGTGACGCAGCTTCTTGCGGCTGTCACTGCGGCCGAAACCGTCGGTGCCCAGGACTTTGAATTCCTTGGACGGGACCCACTGGCGAATTTGTTCGGCGAACAGCTTCATGTAGTCGGTAGAGGCAATGACTGGACCCTTACGGCCGGCCAGGCACTCTTCGACGTAGCTCTTCGCTGGTTTTTGACCAGGCTTGAGGCGGTTGCTGCGCTCTACGGCCAGGCCGTCGCGACGCAGTTCGTTGAAGCTGGTGACGCTCCACACGTCGGCGCCGACGTTGAACTCTTCACGCAGGATCTTCGCCGCTTCACGCACTTCGCGCAGGATGGTGCCGGAGCCCATCAGCTGTACGTGGTGCGCTGCTTCCTTGGTGTCTTCTTCGAGCAGGTACATGCCCTTGATGATGCCTTCTTCCACGCCAGCCGGCATTGCAGGCTGCTGGTAGGACTCGTTCATCACGGTGATGTAGTAGAAAACGTCCTGCTGCTCTTCGGTCATCTTCTTCATGCCGTCCTGGATGATCACCGCCAGCTCATAGCCGTAGGTTGGATCAAAGGTGCGGCAGTTCGGGATGGTGGCAGCCAGGATGTGGCTGTGACCGTCTTCGTGTTGCAGGCCTTCGCCGTTCAGGGTGGTCCGGCCAGCGGTACCGCCGATCAGGAAGCCACGGGTACGGCTGTCGCCTGCTGCCCAAGCCAGGTCGCCAATACGCTGGAAGCCGAACATCGAGTAGAAGATGTAGAACGGCAGCATCGGCTGGTTGTGGCTGGAGTACGAAGTACCGGCAGCGATGAAGGAGCTCATGGCGCCCGCTTCGTTGATGCCTTCTTCGAGGATCTGGCCCTTCTTGTCTTCCTTGTAGAACATCACCTGGTCTTTATCGACTGGCTCGTAGAGCTGGCCGACGGAGGAGTAGATGCCCAACTGACGGAACATGCCTTCCATACCGAAGGTACGGGCTTCGTCCGGGATGATCGGAACGATGCGCGGGCCGATGTCCTTGTCCTTGACCAGCTGCGCCAAAATACGCACGAAAGCCATGGTGGTGGAGATTTCACGGTCGCCCGAGCCGTCCAGGATCGCCTTGAGGGTGCTCAAGTCCGGGGTCGGTACGCTGAAGCTGTTGGCGCGGCGCTGTGGCACGAAACCGCCCAGTGCAGTGCGGCGCTCGCTCAGGTAGCGGGCTTCGGCGCTGTTTGGCTCTGGCTTGAAGAACGGCAGGTCTTCCAGCTCTTCGTCTTTTACCGGGATGTCGAAGCGGTCGCGGAACAACTTCAGGCTTTCAACATCAACTTTCTTGGTGTTGTGCGCAGTGTTCTTCGCTTCGCCGGCGCCGGTGCCATAACCCTTGATGGTCTTGGCCAGGATGACGGTCGGTTGTTCTTTGTGGTTGACCGCTTCGTGGTACGCCGCGTAGACCTTGTACGGGTCGTGGCCGCCACGGTTGAGTTTCCAGATCTCGTCGTCGGACAGGTCTGCAACCATCGCCTTGAGTTCTGGCGTGTTGAAGAAGTGTTCACGGACGAACGCGCCGTCTTTGGCTTTGTAGTTCTGGTACTCGCCGTCGATGACTTCGTCCATGCGACGTTGCAGGATACCGTCGACGTCCTTGGCCAGCAGTGGGTCCCAGAAACGGCCCCAGATGACTTTGGTCACGTTCCACTGAGCACCACGGAACACGCCTTCGAGTTCCTGGATGATCTTGCCGTTGCCGCGAACCGGGCCGTCGAGGCGCTGCAGGTTGCAGTTGATGACGAAGATCAGGTTGTCCAGCTTCTCGCGGCCAGCCAGGGAGATGGCACCCAGGGATTCCGGCTCGTCACACTCGCCGTCGCCCAGGAAGCACCAGACTTTCTGCTTGCCTTCAGGGATGAAGCCACGGGCTTCCAGGTACTTCATGAAACGTGCCTGGTAGATCGCCTGGATCGGACCCAGACCCATGGAAACGGTCGGGAACTGCCAGAAATCAGGCATCAGCCAAGGGTGCGGGTAGGACGACAGGCCCTGACCGTCCACTTCCTGGCGGAAGTTGTTCATTTGTTCTTCGCTGATGCGACCTTCCATGAACGCGCGGGCATAGACGCCTGGCGAGGTGTGGCCCTGGAAGTAGATCAGGTCGCCGCCGTGTTCGTCGGTCGGGGCCTGGAAGAAGTAGTTGAAGCCGATGTCATACAGGGTTGCGCTGGAAGCGAAGCTGGAGATGTGACCGCCCAGGTCCGAATCTTTCAGATTCGTGCGCATTACCATCGCCATGGCGTTCCAACGTACCAGCGAGCGAATGCGGCGTTCCATGAACAGGTCGCCAGGCATGCGTGCTTCGTGGGTAACGGGGATGGTGTTGCGGTATGGCGTGGTGATGGCGTAAGGCAACTGCGAGCCGCTGCGGGTCGCGAGTTCGCCCATACGGGTCATCAGGTAGTGAGCACGGTCTTCGCCTTCTTTGTCGAGAACCGATTCCAGGGCGTCCAGCCATTCCTGGGTTTCGACGGGATCGAGGTCTTGCATGGCTTGCTCCAGGGCGGAAAGGCTACCAGAATCGGTTGCCTGAAGTTTGCGACTGGCCTTGTGGGCAGACGACATAAATTCTTGGATGGCCGAAGGTTGCTTCGGCGTCCTGTAGTTTTACTACAAATCGTCGGCCATTTCAGCCTTTCGAATGTATATACGAGTAGTAAAACTACACAAGACTGAGCGTATGGCTCGGTCTGGCTGGTGAGCATAATCGTTAATGTTGATCTTTTGCAGACAAGAAAAGGTAGAAGTTTAATGTTGCCTGCCAATAAGTACGAATTTTCAGCTATTTATAACCTTTGTTCGACAGTTCATCGCCGCGCCGGGTTCTTGCAGTCATCACAACAAGCCAAATACGCGCCGATCAAGGATAGACCATGAGCCTTCCAACGCTGGCCAAACTACCGGCCATCCTCCTGCCTTACGCCAGCCGGGCCGAGCAGTCATTTCGTGACGCCGTAGCCACGCTGGGCGACGATCATGGCCTTTCTGCGTGGTCGCCGCAACGGTGGGCCGACTTCGCCCGCGTGTGTGCGGCCAGCGATTTCGTCATTCAACAGAGTGTTCGTGACCCTTTGATGTTGCTGGAGCTGGTGGCCTGGGGCGAGCTGGACCGGGGTTTCGCCCCCGGCGAGCTGTGCGGGCAGATTGCTGGCGCGGTGCAACAGGTCGAAACAGAAGATGAGCTGGGCCGTGTGCTGCGACGCCAGCGCACCCGCCAGCAAGTGCGCATTATCTGGCGTGACCTGACCCGCCAGGCCGACCTGGTGCAAACCTGCCGCGACCTGTCCGACATGGCCGACGCCAGCATCGACCAGGCTTACCAGTGGCTGTACCAGCGCCACTGCGCCCAGTTCGGCACGCCCACCGGCCGGCGCAGCGGCGAGCCGCAGCAGATGGTCATCCTCGGCATGGGCAAGCTCGGCGCGGTGGAGCTGAACCTGTCGTCGGATATCGACCTGATCTTCGCCTACCCCGAAGGTGGCGAAACCGTGGGGGTGAAGCGCCCTCTGGATAACCAGGAGTTTTTCATTCGTCTTGGTCAAAAATTGATCAAGGCCCTCGATCCCATGACCGTCGATGGTTTTGTGTTCCGCGTCGATATGCGCCTGCGGCCTTACGGTTCGTCCGGCTCGCTGGTGCTCAGCTTCAATGCGCTGGAACAGTATTACCAGGACCAGGGTCGCGACTGGGAACGCTACGCCATGATCAAGGCGCGGGTGGTCGCGGGTGACCAGGTCGCCGGTGCGCAACTGCTCGACATGCTGCGCCCGTTTGTCTACCGCCGTTACCTGGACTTCTCCGCCATCGAAGCGCTGCGCACCATGAAGCAGTTGATCCAGCAGGAAGTGCGGCGCAAAGGCATGGCCGACAATATCAAGCTGGGTTCAGGCGGCATCCGCGAGGTGGAATTTATCGCCCAGGCGTTCCAGTTGATCCACGGCGGTCGCGACCTCAGCCTGCAACAACGTCCGTTGCTCAAGGTGCTCGGCACCCTGGAAGGGCAGGGCTACTTGCCACCGGCGGTGATCGCCGAGTTGCGCGATGGCTACGAATTCCTGCGTTACACCGAACATGCCATCCAGGCGATTGCCGACCGCCAGACGCAAATGCTCCCGGACACCCCGGAAGACCAGGCACGCATTGCCTTTATGCTGGGCTTTGATGACTGGGCTGCGTTCCACGAGCGCTTGATGTACTGGCGCGGCCGGGTGGATTGGCACTTCCGCCAGGTTATCGCCGACCCAGATGAAGAAGAGGGCGAAGAAAGCGAATTGGTCGTGGGTGGCGAGTGGTTGCCGCTGTGGGAAGAATCCCAAGATGAAGAGGCCGCCTGTCGGCAGCTGGCCGAAGGCGGTTTCAGTGATGCCGCCAAGGCCCTGAAAGCCCTCGCGGGCCTACGCAACAGCCCGCAATTGCGCGCCATGCAGCGCCTCGGTCGCGAGCGCCTGGATGCGTTTATCCCGCGCCTGTTGGCCCAGGCGGTCGAACACGCCAATCCGGACCTGGTCCTGGAGCGTGTATTGCCGCTGGTGGAGGCTGTCGCGCGGCGTTCCGCTTATCTGGTGCTGCTCACGGAAAACCCCGACGCCCTGCGTCGCCTGTTGACCCTGTGCGCCGCCAGCCCGTGGATCGCCGAGCAAATCACCCGCTTCCCGTTGCTGCTCGATGAATTGCTCAACGAAGGCCGCCTGTTCAAGCCGCCCCTGGCGCCGGAACTCGCCGCCGAACTGCGCGAGCGCCTCACGCGCATCCCAGAGGACGACCTTGAGCAGCAGATGGAAGCCCTGCGCCACTTCAAACTGGCTCACCGCCTGCGCGTCGCCGCCTCGGAAATCGCCGGCAGCCTGCCGTTGATGAAAGTCAGCGATTACCTGACCTGGCTCGCCGAAGCCATCCTTGAACAAGTGCTGGCCCTGGCCTGGCGCCAGACCGTGGCCCGCCATGGCTCGCCGCAGCGCGTGGACGGCACCCTGTGCGATCCTGGGTTCATCATTGTCGGTTATGGCAAAGTCGGCGGCATCGAACTGGGGCATGGTTCGGACCTGGACCTGGTGTTTATCCACGACGGCGACCCGCAGGCCGAGACCGACGGCGCCAAGCCGATTGATGGCGCGCAGTTCTTCACGCGCTTGGGCCAGCGCATCATTCACCTGCTGACCACCCAGACCAACTCCGGGCAGTTATATGAAGTGGACATGCGCCTGCGACCTTCCGGCGCATCCGGGCTGTTGGTCAGTTCGCTGGGGGCCTTCGAGCGCTATCAGGAAAATGAAGCCTGGACCTGGGAGCATCAGGCCCTGATCCGCGCGCGGGTGTTGGTGGGCAGCCAGGATGTGGGCCATGCGTTCGAACAGGTACGGGCCAAAGTGCTCGGGCGTGATCGCGACCTGGCCACGCTGCGCCAGGAGGTCAGCGAGATGCGCGCCAAGATGCGTGACAACCTCGGCACCAAGGGCACGACGGCCGGCACCGGCGCCAATGCCTTCGAAGCCACGGTGCTGTTCGACCTCAAGCAGGACGCCGGAGGTATCGTCGATATTGAATTTATGGTGCAATACGCGGCTTTGGCGTGGTCTGCGCAACATCCATCGTTGCTGCGCTACACCGACAATATCCGCATTCTGGAAGGCCTGGAGCAGGTGGGCTTGATGCCCGCGGCCGATGCCCATCTGCTGCGCGAGGTGTATAAGGCCTACCGTTCCGCCGCGCACCGCCAGGCCTTGCAAAACGAGGCCGGCACAGTGACCGGGGATCAGTTCGCCGACGAACGGCGCCAGGTGATGCGAATCTGGAAAGAACTGGGGTTAAGCTGATTAATCGAGTGACGCCAATCTAATGTGGAAATCGGCTTTATGTGGGAGCGGGCTTGCTCGCGAAGCAGGCGCTGCGGTCTGTCTGCCAGACCGCGGTGATGCTTTCGCGAGAGAGACCGCTCCCACAAAAAGCGCGATCTACAGTAATTATCGAGGCGGGGAGGCATAAGCCTCCCCGCATCGTTTGTGGAAACTACATGAATATTCTGATCGTTGGGCCCAGTTGGGTCGGTGACATGGTGATGGCGCAGACACTGTTCCAGTGCCTGAAACAACGTCATCCCGACTGCCAGATCGACGTGCTCGCCCCTGAGTGGAGCCGCCCGATCCTCGAACGCATGCCCGAAGTGCGCGCGGCCTTGAGCTTTCCGCTCGGTCACGGCGCCCTGGAGCTGGCGACCCGTCGGCGCATCGGCAAATCCCTGGCCGGCAGGTATGACCAGGCCATCCTGCTGCCCAACTCGCTGAAGTCGGCGCTGGTGCCGTATTTTGCAGGTATCCCCAAGCGCACCGGCTGGCGTGGCGAGTTCCGCTACGTGCTGCTCAATGACGTGCGCACGCTGGACAAGGCCCGTTACCCGCTGATGATCGAACGCTTCATGGCCCTGGCGTATGAGCCGGGGGCCGAGTTGCCCAAGCCGTATCCGCGCCCGAGCCTGCAGATCGACCCGGTGAGCCGCGATGCCGCCCTGGCCAAGTTCGGCCTGAGCCTGGATCGCCCGGTCCTGGCCCTGTGCCCTGGCGCCGAGTTTGGCGAGTCCAAGCGCTGGCCGTCGGAGCATTACGCCAAGGTCGCCGAGATGAAAATCCGCGAAGGCTGGCAGGTGTGGCTGTTTGGTTCGAAGAAGGATCACCCGGTGGGCGAAGACATTCGCCAGCGCCTGATCCCCGGCCTGCGCGAAGAGGCGGTGAACCTCAGTGGCGACACGTCCCTGGCCGAGGCCATCGACCTGTTGTCCTGCGCCGATTCGGTGGTGTCCAACGACTCTGGCCTGATGCACGTCGCGGCGGCGCTGAACCGCCCGTTGGTGGCGGTGTACGGCTCCACGTCGCCGGGTTTCACTCCGCCGCTGGCCGACAAGGTCGAAGTGGTGCGCCTGGGCCTGGAATGCAGCCCGTGTTTTGATCGTACTTGCCGTTTCGGCCACTACAACTGCATGCGCCAGTTGCTGCCGCAGCCGGTCAACGAAGCCTTGCAGCGGTTGCAAGGCTCTGTGGTCGAGGTCCGATAGTTTGCGCGTCCTGGTAATCAAGACCTCATCCCTGGGCGACGTGATCCACGCCTTGCCGGCACTCACTGATGCTGCGCGGGCGATCCCCGGCATTCAATTCGACTGGGTGGTAGAAGAAGGCTTCGCCGAGATTCCCACCTGGCACCCGGCGGTCGACAAGGTGATCCCGGTGGCGATTCGCCGCTGGCGCAAAAACATCTGGCAGACCATCAAGAGTGGCGAGTGGCGGCGCTTCAAGCAGCGTGTCCAAGCGACCAAATATGACCTGGTAATCGACGCCCAAGGCCTGCTGAAAAGCGCCTGGCTGACTCGCTACGTGCGCGCGCCCGTGGCCGGGTTTGACAAAAACTCCGCCCGTGAGCCGATGGCCGCGCGCTTCTACTCCCGCCGCCTGGCCGTGGCCCGTGGCCAACACGCGGTGGAGCGCCTGCGCCAACTGTTTGCCGTGGCCCTCGGCTATGACCTGCCCAAGGGCCTGGGTGACTATGGCCTGAGCGTCGAAAAACTGCTTGGCCTGCCGCCGAAAAAGCCCTTCGTCCTGCTGCTGCACGGCACCACCTGGGACACCAAGCACTGGCCCGAAGCCTACTGGCGCGAGCTGGCCGAGCGCATGGGCCGCCTGGGTGTGGACGTGAAGCTGCCGTGGGGCAACGCCGCTGAAAAAGCCCGCGCCGACCGCCTGGCCCACGGCTTGGCGAACGCCGAAGTGCTGCCCAAGCTGAACCTGGCCGGTGTCGCCCGCGTGCTGGCCGGCGCTCGCGCCTGTGTGGCGGTGGACACCGGCCTCGGTCACCTGGCCGCCGCGCTGGATGTGCCGACCATTTCCCTGTTCGGCCCTACCAACCCGGGCCTGACCGGCGCTTATGGCAAGGGCCAGATTCACCTGGGCAGCGACTTCCCCTGCGCGCCCTGCCTGCAAAAGCAATGTACCTATCAACCGACGGCCGACGACCTGCGTCGGTTCGACCTCAAGCGCGAGTCGCCCCTGTGCTTCACGCGCCTGAACCCTGAGCGTGTGGCCAGCCGACTGAGCACGTTGTTATTGGCTGAGGAGCTGCACTGATGCAACTGGCTTTCGTTTTGTACAAATACTTCCCCTTCGGTGGCTTGCAGCGCGACTTTATGCGCATCGCCCTGGAGTGCCAGCAGCGCGGCCATAAAATCCGCGTGTACACGCTGATCTGGGAAGGCGACATCCCGCCCGGCTTCGAAGTGCTGGTGGCGCCGGTCAAGGCGTTCTTCAACCATCGGCGCAACGAAAAACTCAGCGCCTGGATGGCCGCCGACCTGGCCAAGCGCCCTGTGGACCGCCTGATCGGCTTCAACAAAATGCCGGGCCTGGACGTGTACTACGCCGCCGACGGCTGCTTTGAAGACAAGGCACAAAACCTGCGCCACTCGCTGTACCGCTACTTTGGCCGCTACAAGCACTTCGCCGAGTACGAGCGCGCAGTGTTTGCCAAGGACGCCAAGACCGAAGTCCTGATGATTTCCGAGGTGCAGCAGCCGCTGTTCATCAAGCATTACGACACGCCGCTGGAACGCTTCCACCTGCTGCCGCCGGGCATTGCCCAGGACCGTCGTGCACCGCCGAATGCGGCTGAGATCCGCGAAGGCTTCCGCAAGGAATTCAACCTTGGTGACGACGACCTGCTGCTGGTGCAGATCGGTTCCGGCTTCAAGACCAAGGGCGTCGATCGCAGCCTCAAGGCTGTGGCCGCACTGCCGGCAGAGCTGAAAAAACGCACGCGCCTGTTTGTAATCGGCCAGGACGACCCCAAGGTATTCCAACTGCAAAGCGCCACGCTGGGGCTGGGGGACAACGTGCAGTTCCTCAAGGGCCGCAGCGACATCCCGCGCTTCCTGCTGGGCGCCGACCTGTTGATCCACCCGGCGTACAACGAAAACACCGGCACCGTATTGCTCGAAGCCCTGGTGGCCGGGCTGCCGGTGCTGGTCTCGGCGGTATGTGGTTATGCCCATTACATCGCCGAAGCCGATTGCGGCCTGGTGCTGGATGAGCCGTTCGAACAAGCACAGCTCAACACGTACCTGGCACAAATGCTCAGCGACACTGCACAGCGCGCGGCCTGGGGCCGCAATGGGTTGGCCTTCGCCGAGACGGCCGACCTCTACAGCATGCCGCAGCACGCTGCGGATGTGATTCTGGCGGAGCCGAAACGATGAAGTTGATTCTTGCCGAACCGTTCAAGACGTTGTGGGCCGGGCGTGACGCCTTTGCCGAAGTCGAGAAACTGCAAGGCGAAGTATTCCGTGAGCTGGCGGCGCGGCGCACATTGCGCACCGTGGTTGAGGGTCGTCCGTATTTCGTGAAGATCCACCGTGGCATCGGCTGGGGCGAGATCTTCAAGAACCTGATCACCGCCAAGCTGCCGGTGCTCGGCGCGGGCCTGGAGTGGGCGGCGATCCATCGCCTGCAAGCCCTCGGCGTGCCGACCATGACCGGCGTGGCGTTTGGCGAGAAGGGCAGCAACCCGGCGGACCAGCACTCGTTCATCATCACCGAAGAGCTGGCGCCCACCGTCAGCCTGGAAGACCTGACCGTCAACTGGGTGGCCGAACCGCCGGCACCGGCGCTGCGCCATGCGCTCACCGCCGAGCTGGCGCGCATGGTCGGCGATATGCACCGGGGTGGCGTGAACCATCGCGACTGCTACCTGTGCCACTTCCTGCTGGACACTGCAAAACCCATCGACGCGAAAGACATCAAGCTGTCGGTGATCGACCTGCACCGCGCCCAATTGCGTAACCATCTGCCGCTGCGCTGGCGCGACAAGGACTTGTCCGCGCTGTACTACTCGGCGCTGGAAATCGGCCTGACCCGGCGCGACAAGTTGCGCTTCCTCAAGGGTTACTTCCGCCAGCCGCTGCGCCAGATCCTCGCCGAGCAATCGGCGTCCCTGAGCCTGATGCAGCGCAAGGCCGACAAGCTCTACGCGCGCAAGCAGCGTTACGGGGATGCGATCTGATGGCGGGTTGGAACCTGGAACCGGCCTACGCCAACCTGGCGGATGATTTTGGCAGCCTTGAGGCGGTGTTCGCGCTGCAAGGCGAGCAACTGACCCACGACCCACTGTCGGAAGTGATCCGCGTCGAGCGCGGCGGGGTCAATTATTACGTCAAGCGCTACACCGGCGCCGGCAAGGGCTTGCGCCGTTACCTGGGCAAGCCACGTGTCAAGTCCGAATGGCAGAACCTCAAGCGCTTCGCCAAGTGGGGCATTCCCACCGCCGACGTGATCGCCTGGGGCCTGGAGCGCAACGGCCTGGCGTACGACCGGGGCGCGATGATCACCCGTGAGCTGCCGCGCACTGAAGACCTGTCGGTGCTCGCCGAGCGCGACGATGCACGCCTGCACGATCCCAAGTGGGTCGATGCGGTCAGCCGCCAGCTCGCCGAATACACGCGCACCATGCACGATCACCGCTTCACCCATAACGACTTGAAGTGGCGCAACCTGCTGATCGACGACCAGCAGACCCTGTACCTGATCGATTGCCCGAACGGCGATTTCTGGCGCGGGTTCTGGCTCAAGTACCGCATCACCAAGGACCTGGCCTGCCTCGACAAGGTGGCCAAATATCACCTGTCGGCCACCCAGCGCCTGCGTTTCTACATGCAATACCGCCAGCGGCGTCACCTGAGCGCCTCGGACAAACGGCGGATTCGCCACGTGGTGAAGTTTTTTGAGGGGCGCGAATGACTGACTTCCTGGCGGCTGAAGACCGTGCACTGCTGGAGCGCCACGGCCTGGCCACATTCGATGCGCTGTGGGCCAAGCAACTCGACGCGGTGGACGAACCAAACACCAGCCGTGGCGGCTGGAGCAGCGTGTTTCGCCTGGAACTCGACGGCCATGGCTATTACCTCAAGCGCCAGAGCAACTACCTCACGCGTAGCCTGCACCGGCCGTTTGGCGAGCCGAGTTTCTCCCGCGAATTCCGCAATATCAGCCGTTACCGCAAACTCGGTATCCCGGCGTTGCAGGCGGCGTTCTACGGCGAGCGCAAGGTGGCCGGTGAGCACCGCGCGATGCTGCTGACCCGCGCGCTCGACGGCTGGAATGACCTGGATTCATTGCTCGACGAGTGGCCGCAACTGAGCGATGCCCAGCATGCTGCGATCCTGCTGGCTTGCGGGCAATTGGCGCGTCGACTGCACAGCGTCGGCCAGGTGCACGGCTGTTTTTATCCCAAGCATATTTTCCTGCAGGCCACCGGCGACGGTTACGCCGCGCAGTTGATCGACCTGGAGAAAACCCGCCCGCTGCTGTTCGGCTGGCGTGATCGGGTCAAGGATCTGGAGCCGCTGTTGCGCCGCGCACCACAATGGTCTGATGCGCAGGTGCGCCAACTGTTGGCGGCGTACCTCGACCAACCCGAGGACAGTGCGCTGGTCGCCACGTGGTACCAGCGCCTGAGCGCCCGTCGTAGCCACAAGGAAAACCGTTGATGCGTTTGTCCGAGCTGAAAACTGCCGGCCGTACCCCTGACTTGCCTCTGACCATCGAGCTGGCCGACGCGGCCGGCCCTGGCCAGTTGCAACTGCTCAGCCTGTTGCGCGTGTTGCCGGGCGAGCGCTACGTGGGCGCGGCTGTATGGCGCGGGCGCCCGGTGCTGGCCAAGTTGTTGGTGGGCAGCAAGGCGGCGCGGCATTTTCAGCGTGAACTGAGCGGCGTGCGCCTGCTCGCCGAGCAAGGCCTGACCACGCCGCAGTTGCTGGCCGATGGCTTGCAGGACGGCGAGGGCGGCTGGCTCCTGTTCGACTTTATCGAGGGCGCCGAAAGCCTGGCGGATGCCTGGCAAGCCGTCGAAGGTTTGCCGCCGTTGGCCGACGAACAAACCGCCGTACTCGCCGAAGCGCTGGGCGCGATTGCGCAGATGCACGCCAAGGGCCTGTGGCAGGAAGACCTGCACCTGGACAACCTGCTGCGCCGGGACGGTAAGTTGTATTTGATCGACGGCGCGGGGATTCGCGTCGAAGAGGCGGGCAAGCCGCTGTCGCGTAACCGCGTGCTGGAGAACCTCGGGGTGTTTTTCGCCCAGTTGCCGAAAAACCTCGCACCGTTTACCGAAGAGTTGCTGGTGTACTACCTGCTGAGCAACGGCGAACACGCCTTGCCGCTGGAGGCCCTGGAGAAACAGGTGCGCAGGGTCAGTGCGTGGCGGCTGAAGGACTTCTTGAGCAAGGTTGGCCGCGAATGCACGCTGTTCAGCGTGTTCCGCGGGCCGTTTGCCTTGCGAGCGGTCCGTCGCGAAGAAGAGACTGCGATGCTGCCGGTCTTGGAGCGGGCCGATGCCTTGCTCGACCAGGGCCATCTGTTCAAGACGGGCGGCGCGGCCACGGTGGCCAAGGTCGACGTGGCGGGTCGTCCGCTGGTGATCAAACGCTACAACATCAAGGGCTTCGCCCATTGGCTCAAACGCTTCTGGCGTCCGAGCCGAGCGTGGCATTCCTGGCGCGAAGGCAATCGCCTGGCATTCCTTGGCATCGCCACACCCAAGCCGCTGGCGGTGCTGGAAAAGCGTTTTTTCTGGCTGCGCAGCCGGGCTTACCTGATCACCGAGCACCTGGCTGGGCCGGACATCATCGAGCGTTTTGCGCCTTACGTTGAGCAGGGCGACGCGCCGGAAAACGAACTGCTGGCCCTCGATAACCTGTTCGCCGAGCTGATCCGCGAGCGCATCAGCCATGGCGATTTCAAGGGCCACAACCTGTTTTGGGACAAGGACCGCTGGTCGCTGATCGACCTGGACGCCATGCGCCAACACAGCAGCGATGCGAGCTTCGCCTCGGCGTATGCCAAGGACCGTGCGCGGTTTATGCGTAACTGGTCGCCGGAGAGTGCGTTGTACAAGCTCATCGATCAGCGACTGCCAGCGCAGGTCTGATCGCGGTCGAAAGGTGGGAGCAAATCAATGTGGGGGCTGGCTTGCCTGTGATCTTGATCGTTCCCTCGCTATGCGTGGGAATGCATCCCTGGACGCTCTGCGTCCGCTCTTGAAGGCCTGACGCGGAGCGTCACCGGCGGCATTCCCACGCAGAGCGTGGGAACGATAAGAGCGTGTGCCGGCCTCAATAATTGCGGTGTCGAGGCCGCCGCCATCGCGGGCAAGCCCGCTCCCACAGAAGCCAGCTTCCACATTTGATTTGTGGTGATTTTAGAATGTGTATTCGGCACCCGCGCCGGCGTACCACGAGCGGCCTGGGGCGGCTTCGTAGTAGCGGTTGTTGCTGTCGCCGACGATCACCGAGCCGACATACTGGCGGTCCAGCAGGTTGTCCAGGCGCAGGGTCTGGTGGAAGGTCCAGTGCTCGACCTTCTGCTCGAAACGTGCGCGCCAGTTGAACACGCTGTAGGCCGGCGCGGCGCGCTGGCTGTTGGTGTCTTCGACGTAGACCTTGCTGCGGTACATGCCTTCGATGGCGGTGCTGACCCAGTCGCGGGGCTTCCAGTTGAGTTCGGCGAACAGGGTGGTTTGTGGTACGCCGGGGAGGTAGTTGCCCTTCTCGATGGCCTTTGTGCTGTTGGTGAAGTCACTGTCGTAGGTGGCTTGCAGGCGGGTGTAGGCGAGGTTGGTGCTCCACTGCTCGCTGAGCTGGCTTTCGATGCCCAGTTCGAAGCCGCGGCGTAGGGTGCGGCCGGCGTTTTGGTAGCTGGTGCGGCCCTGGAGCGATTGACTGACCACCAGTTCGTCTTCAGTGGTGATCTGGAATACCGCCGCGTTGATCCGGGTGTTGTTGATCTGGGCCTTCAATCCCACTTCGTATTGAGTGCTTTCTGACGGTTTCAGGCCGAAGTTGAAACCTTCGACATTCCCTGGCGCGTAGGCCAATTCAGCCTGGGTCGGCGTTTCGAAGCCTTTGCCGGCGCTGACATAACCATGCAGCTCGGGCGTAAACGCGTACATCACGCTCATCGACGGCGTGTTCTTCTGATAAGTCTTGCGGCCGCTGGCGTCACCGTTGCTCAAGTATTGGTCGTCAACGTCCAGCTCCATGGTGCTGTGGCGTACACCGGCCTGCAGGGTCCAGTTGCCCAAGGCCCAATTGGCTTGAATATAGGGGTCGAGGCTGCGTGCGGTATCGATCTCATCACGGCGCAATTCGCCTTTTACGCCCAGGGTGCTGCCGCTGTAGTTCTGATAGCCATGACGGCTGTCTTCGCTCTGGTCGAAGTCCAGGCCGGTGATGATCATCAACTCGCCCGGCGCACTTTCGATGGGCTGCATCCAACGCACGCTGCCGCCGTAGAACTTCCGGTCGAATTGCACCACGCCGCCGCCGCGCTCATTGGACGGTGTGCCTTTGGGAATCGACAAGTACTGAATCACACTCCGCCGCCCCGTATAGGCATTCACCTGCAGCGTCGCATCGCCGATGTACCGCTCGTAATTCATGCCCAACTGCTGATGATCAATGCTTTTGCGCGTGTTGTACGTCAACGCGCCAGCAGCCACCGAGCGCGGATCTGCCTTGTACGCATCCCACGTCTGCCCCAGCGGATCCTGCGTCCCGTTCTGCTCCAGACTGCTGTAGATCAGCGCCAGCTTGCTGTCGTCGTCCGGCTGGAAGTTGAGCTTGGCAAACGTCTGGTCGCGTCGTGCGCTGCTATGGTCGCGGTAGCCGTCGGTGTCCATGCGCGAGGCGTCGAGCACGAAACCCGCGCCGTTGGCGGCGCCTTCGGCGGTCAGGTGGTTCTTGCTCATGCCATCGCTGCCCACCAGGGTTTCGGCGCCGATGCGCGGCGGGCCTTCGCCGTCGCGGGAGAACATCTGGATCACGCCGCCGGCGTTGCTGCCGTAGAGGGTGGCCGCCGGGCCGCGCAGTACTTCGATGCGTTCGGCAGTGTCGAGGTTGAAGGTGGCCGCCTGGCCCTGGCCGTCCGGGGTGCTGGCGGGGATGCCGTCGGCGATCAGCTTGAGGCCGCGCACGCCAAACGCCGAGCGGGCGCCGAAACCACGGGAAGAGATTTGCAGGTCCTGGGCATAGTTCTGGCGGTTCTGCACCACCAGGCCGGGTACGCGGGACAGCACTTCGGACGCATTGATGCCGAGTTGGCCATCGCTGATCTGTTCGCGGCTGATGGCGTCCACCGAGTACGGCAGGTCAAACGTCTGGCTGGCGCTGCGCGAGCCGGTGACGACGCTGGGGTCGAGGACCAGCGGCATTTCGTCGCCGATTGCCGCGCTGCAAAAACCGAGCATACCGGCAATAAAGGTGAAGTGAACGGGACCCACAATTTTCATCAGATAACCAGGTAAGGTGCGGCAAATGCGGGATTCTAGCGATTCTGTCACTGTTTAACGAATCCTCCGGCTGCGACTTTAGAACCGTCCGACCTGACTTTAGACCCATTCCCCTTGTTTGCAGCGATCAACGTGCCGTTAACAGCTCTCCACTGCTTTTAAGCTATAATCCCGCCCTTTAGCTGTTTCCTGCCCAGGTGGGAAGCACACTTTTTCGCGGCGTAACCCGCCTGCATGCAGACTAAAAGAGGCTAGACCCCTGTGGCATTGACGATTCTTGGCCTGTCCGGCGCCCTTAGCCATGATCCTTCCGCAGCCTTGTATATCGACGGCAAGCTGATCGCGGCCGCCGAAGAAGAGCGCTTCGTACGCGACAAACATGCAAAGAACCGCATGCCCTACGAATCGGCGAAGTTCTGCCTGGAACAAGCCGGCATCAAGCCTTCCGACGTTGACGTGGTGGCGATCCCTTTCGCCCCGATCAGCCTGTTCGGTGAAGCGCGCTGGCACTACGCCAAGCGTTACTGGTACGCCCCGGACCGCGCCCTTGACGCGATCCTGATGGGCAACCGTCGCTACAAGCGCTATCGCAACAAGATCGTCTGGTGCCTGGAGCAACTGGGCTTCGATCCGAAGAAAATCAAGATCGAACCGGTTGAGCATCACCTGGCCCACGCTTCCAGTGCCTACCACTGCTCCGGCTTCCAGGAGAAAACCGCGATCCTCGGCATCGACGGTAAAGGTGAGTACGCCACCACGTTCTTCGGCTACGGCGAGAACGGCAAGATCCACAAGATCAAGGAATTCTACGATCCAGACTCCCTCGGCGGCCTGTACGGCGCGATCACCGAGTTCCTCGGTTTCGAGATGCTCGACGGCGAGTTCAAGGTCATGGGCATGGCGCCGTACGGCGACGCCAGCAAATACGATTTCTCGCGCCTGGCCTCCTTTGAAAATGGCGAGTTGGTGATCAACACCGACTATGCCAACGTCATCGGCCTGCGTCGCTACAAAGAGAAGGGCAAGGGTTTCTACTTCTCGCCAAAACTGATCGAGTGGCTGGGTCCCAAGCGCGAAGGCGATATCGCCGACGAGCCGTACATCCACTACGCCGCCAGCATGCAAGCGCTGTTCGAGAAGCTGGCCTTGCAGATGATCGACCACTACCTGGGCGACATCCTCAAGGACACCGGCAAGCTGGCCTTCGCCGGCGGTTGCGCGCTGAACGTGAAGCTGAACCAGAAGATCATTGCCCGCGACGACGTGAAAGAGCTGTTTGTGCAGCCGGCGTCCGGCGATGCCGGCACCGCCGTTGGCGCGGCGGCCTACGTGTCTCACGCCCGTGGTGTACCGGTAGAGAAGATGGAACACGTCTACCTCGGCCCGTCCTACAGCAACGAAGACGTGATTGCCGCGTGCGCCAAGCACGAGAGCAAGCCGGTATGGCGCAAGATCGAGAACATGCCTAAGCGCATCGCCAAGATCATGGTCGACGGCAACCCGGTGGCCTGGTTCCAGGGCCGCATGGAGTTTGGCCCGCGCGCCCTCGGCGGTCGTTCGATCATCGGTTGCCCAAGCGCCACCGGCGTGGCTGATCGTATCAACCACCAGATCAAGTTCCGCGAGCGCTGGAGGCCTTTCTGCCCGTCGATGCTCGACACCGTGGCCCCGCAGATGATCAAGGTCGATCACCCGGCGCCGTTCATGACCTTCACCTTTGAAGTGTCGGAAGAGTGGAAGACCCGCGTGCCGGAAGTGGTCCATGAAGATGGCACCTCCCGCGCCCAGGTGCTCAAGCGCGAATACAACCCGCGCTACTACGACATGATGAAAGAGCTGGAAGTACTGACCGGCAACGGCGTGTCCCTGAACACCTCGCTCAACCGTCGTGGCGAAGCGATGATCTGCTCGCCGAAAGACGCGCTGGACATGTTCTTCGGTTCGGACCTGCAATACCTGATCATGGAAGACATCCTGGTGGTCAAGGATGGCGTGGACCCTTATGACACGCTCGGCTGATCGCCACGTCCTGCAGTTCTGCCACGGCTATGACGGGCCGTTCCTCGATTGCGCCCGTCAGTACGCCAGCCTGTTCGCGGGCAAAGGCTACAAGGTGACCACGGTGTTTCTCACCGGGGTCGCCGACCCTGAGGTCGCGGCCGGTTGCGCCTCCGATGAAGTGTTGTTCATGGAGTTCAGCTCCAAGGCCATTCGTGGCCTCAAGCTGGGCGCCATCGCCGAGATGCGCAAGATTGCCGCCTCGCGCAATTTCAGTTTCTGCATCGCGCACCGCGCCAAGCCGATCTACGTCGCCTTGCTCGCCACGCGCTTGCAGGTGATTGGCGTGCACCACGCGTTTGGTGATTACCAGCGCCGTGGCCGCCGCCTGTTTGCGTCGATTTTCCGCAAGCGCTTGAGCTTGCTGGGCGTGTCCGACGCCGTGCGCGACGACATCCGCCGCTGCCTGCCGAACTGGCCGGCGGCGCGTATCCAGACCTTGTACAACCGCATCGATGTCGAGGCCATGCAAGCGTTGCAAGTCTCGAAGGATGACGCGCGGGACGCCCTCGGGCTCTCGCCGGATGAATGGGTGGTCGGCAACGTCGGCCGCCTGCATCCGGACAAGGACCAGGCCACGCTGCTCAAGGGCTTCGCCCTGGCCCTGCCACAGTTGCCCGGCGAAAGCCGCCTGGCGATTCTCGGTACCGGCCGCCTGGAGCAGGACCTCAAGGAACTGGCCCGCGAGCTGGGTATTGCCGACAAGGTGCGGTTCCTTGGCCAGGTGCCGGATGCGCGCCGCTATTTCCGTGCATTTGACGTGTTTGCCCTGAGCTCCGACCACGAGCCGTTCGGCATGGTGCTGCTGGAAGCCATGGCCGCTGGCGTACCGTTGCTGGCCACGGCCTGCGGTGGTGCCAAGGAAGTGGTCGAAGGCGTGGGCATCCTGTTTCCTTTCGGCGATGCCGAGCACTTGGCCCAAGGCCTGGGGCACCTGGCTGCGATGGATCAACAGCAGCAGCGCCAGTGCGCCGAGATGATGCTGGAGCGCCTGCACGCACGGTTCTCGGACCAGGCGGTGCGCGACGCTTTCTGGCAACTGCCACACGTTATTGAACTGACCGCGAGGGCTTGATGCTCAATCGATTCCAAGGCTGGCGCGAGCGTGGCTGGTCCGTCGTCGATGCGCCTGCCTACAGCGAGGCCTGGCAGCGTTTTGGCGGCAGCGTGGCGACGCATCCGCAAGTGATCGAACGCCTGGCCGGGCTGGCGCAGATTCCGGTGCGTTACCTGGCGTGGGAACAGGCCGGTGAACTCAAGGCGTGCATTGCCACCTGGGGGCGCGACCTGGCCTTGTCCAAGGACGTGCTCAAGCGCAGCGGCAAGAAGGGCCTGTTTGACCTGGGCAACGCCGAGGTGATCCTGCCGGCCGCCGCCGATGCGCAGGCGCCGCTGCGCCAGCGTGCGCGTTACCTGTCGACGCTCAACGAAGGCCGTTTCAGTGGCCTCAAGCCCCAGGCCGAGCAGTTGGCCATGGCGCGTACCCCGGAAGAACTGTCGAAGAAATTTCGCTACAACCAGCGCCGCGAATTGCGCTTGCTGGAAGAGGCGGGCGGCGTGGTGCGGCCGGTCAGCGAGTTTTCCAGCGCTGAGCTGGCGCGTATCTACTGCGACCTGTTCCTGCGCCGCTGGGGCTTTACCGCCACGGGGGCCGAACGTCTGGCGGAAGTGATCGAGCTGCTGCGCGAGTGGCTGATCGGCTCGGTGATCTTCCTCAACGACGCGCCCATCGCGATCCAGTTGGTGTATCGCGTCGAGTCGCCAGAGTGGATCAGCGTGGAGTACGTCAACGGCGGGGTCGATCCTGAAACCCGCGCCTTCAGCCCTGGCAGCGTGCTGAGTTTTCTCAATACCCAAAGTGCCTGGGAACAGGCCCGTGAAGTCGGCAAGCCGCTGCGGTTTTCCTTCGGTCGCGCCGACCGTGAGTACAAGGACCGTTGGTGCAACCCTGTGCAGGTACTGTGCGTATGACCCGCAAACAGCAATTGCTCAAGCGCCATCGGCGCAACAAGCGCGTGGCGCTGATGGTCGGCGTATTGCTGCTGGTGGCGATCGGCGTCTTGGTGGCTTGGTGGTTGCCGTTGTTGTTGGCCGTGCTGGCCTGGGTCGCTCACGAAGCGTGGTTTGCCGACCACCTGTTTTACGCACCCAACGAAGACTATCAATACCGCTTCTCGGCCGATGCCGAGCTGGCCGGTGTGCGTCTGGAAAACGGGCGCTTGTTGCTCGACCAGCCGGTCGCCGCAGACGCCACGCTGGTGCTGGCGATCAACGTCAAAAGCACCTGGCTTGGGCGCTTTCTCGATCCGAGCATTGCACTGGGTGACGACCGCCAAACCTTCGAACGTGGCGTCAACGGCGTGCGTTACCTCAATCTCAGCGGTTTGGCGCTGAGCGAGTTGCAGTTGCGCGGTCGTCATTGTCGCCTGCTTGGCACGCCGCGCCTGTGGGCCTGGACCCAGCCGGATTACCGCACACAGCGCGTGATGGTCATCGCGCCCCACGCCGACGATGCCGAGCTGGCCGCGTTCGGGCTCTACAGCCAAGCCGAAAAACCCTGGATCGTCACCCTCACGGCGGGCGAAATCGAAGCCGAACACTATCAGCAGATGGGCCTGGACGCGGTCGAAGCCGCACGTATCAAGGGCCGCCTGCGCGCCTGGGACAGTATCGCCGTGCCGCTGTGGGCCGGCGTGCCCCAAGCGCACTGCGTGCAACTGGGCTATTTCTGCCTGCAATTGCAGGCGATGCAGGCCGCGCCGGACCAGCCCTTCGCCTCCCGTGAAGCCGAGCTGAGCGATGTGCGGCCGTTCCGCCAATTCAACCCGTTCCCACTGCCAGCGGATAGCGACGGCTTGCCGACCTGGAATAACCTGTTGGCCGATCTGCGAGCGGTGCTGTTGATGGCACGCCCGGAAGTCATCGTGCTGCCGTATTCGGCGCTGGACCCGCACCCCGATCACATCTGTGCGCAGAGCGCCGTCATGCAAGCCTTGCAAGGCCTGGAGTGGCAGCCGACCACGGTGTTGGGCTACGCCAACCATCTGCATGACAACGACCGTTGGCCCATGGGCGATGCGGGCAACGGCATTGCCTTGCCGCCGTTGTTCGATGCAACCCAGGAGCTGAAACCGTGCAGCCTGCCGTTGACGTTGGCGCAACAGCGCGACAAGGCCATGGCGTTGGGCATGATGCATGACCTGCAACCGGCACCGCCCTTCAAGCGCCGCGTGCGGCGCCTGCTGCAACGTTTATTGGCCGGGCGCGCGCGTTCGCCTTACGGGGAGAACGAGTTCTTCCGCAAGGCGGTGCGGCGACATGAGTTGTTCTGGCGTTTGTGACCTGTGAAAGGAAGAGCATGAAAGTTTTATTTCTGGTGCAGAAAGAACAGCGCGCCATCCTCGATCGTCTTTACGACGGCATCGCCGAGCATTGCGAATGCGATACCCGCTGGCTGAGCAGCGCCGAGCAGCGCAACCTGCGCGGCTATTTCCGCCGTGAAGTCGACGTGACCCGCTATGACCGCATCGTGTTCTTCCTGCGCTTCAAGCAGGAGATCCGCCAGGCCGGTTTTATCCGCACGATCCCCAATCTGGTGATCCTCGAGCACGACGCCTACCAGAACTACATTCCGTGCAAGTACACCGGAAAATTCAGCGCCCATTACCGCCGTTTGCCCTGGGCACGGGTGATCAGCTCGGGCTTTATGGTGTCGCAGCGTTTGCGTGAGGAAGGTTTTGACGCGGTGTTCGTGCCCAAAGGGTACGACCAGGCGTTGTTGCAGCCGCAGGACCGTGAACGCGACATCGAGCTGGCATTTGTCGGCAGCACCAATAGCGTGGCCTACAGTGGACGCAAGGCGTTGCTTGATGAGCTGGCGCAGGTGGAGCCCTTGGTGGTGACGCGCACCAAGTCGGGCGAGGAATATTGCGCGACGCTCAACCGGATCCGCTTTTTTGTCAGTGCCGATGTGGGCATGGGCGAGTACATGATCAAGAACTTCGAGGCCATGGCCTGTGGCTGTGTGCTGCTGGCGTATGACCAGGGCGAGGCGGAAAACCAGGCCCTGGGTTTTGAAGACAAAGTCAACGTGGTGTTCTATAAAGACATCCCGCAGTTGCAGGAAAAGCTCGCCGAGTTGCGTGCCAACCCTCAGTTGGCGGCAGATATTGCGCGTAATGGCCAGGCGTTGGCTGTCAGCCAATTTAGCTTTGCACGTATCGGCCAGCGTATTGTCGAAGTGCTGCAGCCACCTCTGCGGCCACGTGCTCCATTGAGTTTGCTGGAAACGCTGCGCCTTAAACTGGGCGTATAACCTCCGTCAGGCCGTCGATTGCGGTCATTTAATTGTTGGTGCCCACGTGCGATTTTCCGAACAGAGCGACATCACCCTTGTCGTGACCAGCTGCGGCCGCTTTGACCTGTTGAAGCGCACGCTTGAGAGTTTCGACGTGTTCAACACGGCCGACATCCGCGAGGTGTTCATAACCGAGGACGCCGGTGATGACGCGGTTCGCCAGGCCATCCCGGCGCATTGGCAGGAACATTGCACTTTCTTCGTCAATCGCCCGAAGTTGGGCCAGTTGGCATCTATCGACCTGGCCTACGCGTCGGTGAAGACACCGTACATTTTCCACTGTGAAGATGACTGGGAGTTCTACCGTCCAGGGTTCATCGAAGACTCCAAGACGGTTCTGGAATTGCGCCCGGATGTGCTCCAGGTGTGGTTGCGCAACTTTGTCTATGACTTGCAGGTACACAGCCCCTACATCCGCCGCGGGCCGCGTGAGCTGATCGGCGGGGTGCCGTGTTATCCATTGATTTCCGATAAGCCGGAGTGGCAGGCGTTTTCGCTGAACCCCGGTTTGCGGCGTCTCAAGGAATACGCGTTGTGCGCGCCGTTTGCGGGCTTCGAGGGTGAGAAGGGCTTGTCGCGGCGCTATGCCGAGTTGAATCTGACGGCCGTGACCCTTGAGGGGGATGCGGTGCTGCATACGGGCTTCGGGCTGCATGTGTCGACCTCGGCCGAGCGCGAGAACAAGGCGCGGCGAAAGCGGCGCGAGCGGATCAAGTTAGTCGCGATGTTGTTGCTGGGCTTGGCGATCGGTTGGTTGATCGGTTGAACAGGTTAAAAAACGCCTACAGAACGTTGCAGAAGGTCCTTTTTAGTCGATGAGCATCCTTAACATCATGTGGGCAGGTGGTTCTGCATTCGCCTCGGTGCAGAAGGTCCACCAGCAAGTGCTTGGCAGCATTGATTGCGGCGCTCTCGTGCAAACCTGGCTGCTTCAGGGTGGTGCAGAAGCGGGCGATGGGGCGCGGGAGTGGAACCTCTCATCGGCTCAGCTTAAGGGGCGTCACCTGTGGAAGCTGTTTGTCCCGCGCATGCGTGCGCGTTTTCGCCGGGCGCTGCCGGATGATGTGAAGGTTGTGCTGATCGATGGCGTCGGCGTTGCGCGGGTGCTGTTGCCGGTGCTCAAGGCTTTGCCTGAGGTACGTGTCGTGGTGCTGTTTCATGGCATGACGCGCTTGCGTCGCACGGATCGCACGCTGTTCGAGCAATTTTCCGAGACTCAATTAACAGTGGCGGCCGTGTCGCAGACCCTGGCCGACTCGCTGCAGCATGATTTGCAGCGGCCGGTGGCGGTGCTGCGCAGCGCCTTCGACCCCAGCGCTTTTTGCGGCGCGATGCTGCCTCGTGAACAGGCGCGCGCGCAATTGGGCCTGGCCGCAGACAACGCTCCGGTGCTGGGCGCCGTGGGGCGTCTGGTGGGCAGCAAGGGTTTTGCCTGTTTGCTGGATGCGTTTGCCGCCGTGACCTCCAGTCGGCCCGAGGCGCGCTTGGTGATCATTGGCGAAGGCACTGCGCGTGCGGAGCTTGAAGCGCAGATCGAACGCCTGGGCCTGCGCGGCAAAGTCTTTATGCCGGGACACTTGGCCGACGCGGCGACTCTGTATCGCGCGTTTGACTGGGTGGCGATACCGTCTTCCGAAGAGGGGCTTGGGTTGATTGTGCAGGAGGCCGTGATGGCGGGTGTGCCGGTACTGACCAGCGAACTGGCGGTGTTCCGCGAGCAATTGGCTGACGCCGGTTGGTACGCGCCGGCTGACGCTGTCGACGCCTGGACGCAGCTGCTGGAACGCGCCTTTGCAACCGGCCCGCACGCCGCCGTGGCGGCTCAGTTGGCGGCGCTGGCGCCGGAGCAGGCGTGGCAGGATTTCACCGCCACCGCCCGTCGGTTGCTCTCACCCCGCTAGCACGGCTTGCTCGAGCGCTTGCATTGGAAAGCGTTCGTTCAGCTTCTCGCGCGCAATATAGCGGGCGAAGTGCTGCAGGTTGCGCTTGACCAGCGCCGGACTCAGCGGCGCGCGCAGGAAGCGCAGGTCGGCCACGTCGATCAGGCCCATCTGGTTGTCCGGCGTCACGACGATGTTGCCCAGGTGCAGGGAGCGGAAGTAGATTCCGGCGCCGTGCAGGCGGCGAATCAGTGCCACCAAAGGTTCCAGGTTCTGTTCCCAGTCGAAGCCTTCCCGGTTGGCGATCTGGCGCAGTGTCTCGCCCGGTAGTGGGCGATACAGCACGGCGGTCATGCCGGGCGCGTCCAACTGGAAACTGTCGAGCACGGTGAGGGTGGGAATGCCGCGTTTTTGCAGCCCGAGCGCGTTATCGATGAAGCGCTTGGAGTACGGGCGAAACAACGCGGAAGAGAAAAACCGTTTGCGACGAAACAGTTTAAGGATGTTCCCGTCCGTCAGCAGGTAGACTTTGGGCCCGTAGCTGTCCTTCTCCAGGATTCTGGCGCCTTCAATCATCGTGTTTAGAGCGGCTTGGGGAAGCCTTGAACATTGCATCGTCAGGAAACCTTGTGGGAGTCGCGGGCACATTAGTCGGCAATGATGCCGAAAGTTTTGGGTTTTAACCATGCCGGGGAGGCAGGTTGGCCGTATTAGGAGCGGATGATGCAAGCAAGTCGTTGGGCGCAAGGATGGATGGGTTTTGGGCTGCTGTGGTTTTTACTGGCAATCACCTTCGCGCCGACCAATAAGATCTATCAACAGGGGCTGACGCTGTTTTTGTGGCTTCCGGCCATGGTGTTTGCCTGGTCTGCCCGTGAGCAGCTCAAGCAAGTCTGGCACGCCCAGCGCGGACTCTACCTGACGCTTGGCGTGATGGCGGCCTGGGGCTTGGTCAGCTTGCTGTGGACCAATGCCGAGGACCCTTCCCGCGAAGCCAAACGCTTGCTGTATATCGGCGTATTCCTGCTGTTCTTGCCGATACTCGCCCAAGGGCGGACCGACCAGGTGGTTCGCCTGATGCAGTGGGGCGGCATTGGCCTGGCCCTGTCGGCTTTGCTGGCGATGATCAAGTTCTATGGCCTTGCAGGCAACGCCTGGGACGCTCGCCTTGAAGGGCTGGGGCAGTTGTCCCACCCCATCCTTGGCGCTTATGTCCTGGGTCTGGCCGCGGTGTGGATGCTGCACTGGATGCCGCGTGGGCGCTGGCTGCAAGTGGTCTTTCTAGGGGCGATCGGGCTGCTCGGCCTGTTTGTGGTGGCGAGTCAGAGCCGTGGCGCGGCGTTGGCCTTGCTGTTGAGCGTGGTGGCGATGCCGCTGTGGAGTCGCGACCGACGCAGCACGGTGATTGCGATCGCCGCAGCGGTGGCGGCGGTGGTGGTGTTTGTGTCGATGCAGTCGCTGTTGCTTTCCCGTGGCGTGTCGTTCCGCCCGCAGATTTTCATGGTGGCCTTGCAGATGATCGGCGAGCACCCGTGGACCGGCCTGGGCCTGGGGGGTGATTACTACGTGTTCTGGAATGAATTCCGTTTCGACCACTCCCACAACCTGTTCACCCACATCGCCATCGAGCTGGGCCTGCCGGGCCTGCTGCTGTGGTGCGCCGTGTGGTTCGGCGCGCTGTGGCAAGCCTGGAAGGTGCGTGACACCCATTACGGCAAAGGCCTCATCGGCATCTGGGTGTTCTCCACCCTGGCGATGCAGTTCGACGCGGCCAACCTCACCGGTACCCCGCGTGCCGAATGGTTCATTACCTGGCTGCCGATCGCACTGGTCAGCATATCGGTCTGGGCTCGGGCCAAACCCGATGCTTGTGATAAAGTTGCCGCCCTACCTAATCAGTGAGCTCGACAATGAGTGACGCACCGCCCAAAGCGGAACAGGAATCCAGCCTGAAAATCTATTTCAGGCTGCTGGGCTATGTGAAACCCTACATCGGCATGTTCCTGGTGAGCATCGTCGGTTTCGTGATTTTCGCGTCCACCCAGCCGATGCTGGCCGGGATCCTCAAATACTTTGTTGACGGCCTGAGCAACCCGGACGTGGTGTTTTTCCCCAGCGTGCCGTACCTCAAGGACCTGAAACTGCTGATGGCCGTGCCGCTGCTGATCGTCCTGATCGCCGCGTGGCAGGGCCTCGGCTCGTTCCTGGGCAACTACTACCTGGCCAAGGTATCCCTGGGCCTGGTCCACGACCTGCGGGTGCAGTTGTTCAATAAACTGCTGGTATTGCCTAACCGTTATTTCGATACCCACAGTTCCGGGCACCTGATCTCGCGCATCACCTTTAACGTGACCATGGTCACCGGCGCCGCCACGGATGCGATCAAAGTCGTGATCCGCGAAGGCCTGACGGTGGTGTTCCTGTTCGGCTACCTCCTGTGGATGAACTGGAAGCTGACCCTGGTGATGTTGGCGATCCTGCCGATCATCGCCACGATGGTCGGCAGCACCAGCAAGAAATTCCGCAAGCAGAGCAAGAAAATCCAGGTGGCGATGGGGGATGTGACCCACGTGGCCTCGGAGACGATCCAGGGCTACCGCGTGGTGCGCAGCTTCGGTGGGGAAACCTACGAAGAGCAGCGCTTTGCCAAGGCGAGCATGAGCAACACCGAAAAACAGATGCGCATGACCAAGACCGGCGCGGTCTACACACCCATGCTGCAACTGGTGATCTACACCGCGATGGCGGCGCTGATGTTCCTGGTGCTGTTCCTGCGGGGCGACGCGACAGCCGGCGACCTGGTGGCCTACATCACTGCGGCGGGCCTGCTGCCCAAGCCGATCCGCCAGTTGTCGGAAGTCAGTTCGACCATTCAGAAGGGCGTTGCGGGTGCCGAAAGCATCTTCGAGCAATTGGATGTCGAGCCTGAAGTGGACACCGGCACCGTCGAGAAAGAACGGGTCAGCGGCCGTCTGGACGTGCGCAACCTGAGCTTCACCTACCCCGGCACCGAACGTGAAGTGCTGAAGAACATCAGCTTCACCGCCGCGCCAGGCCAGATGGTCGCGCTGGTCGGGCGTTCGGGCAGTGGCAAGTCCACCCTGGCCGCGCTGATCCCGCGTTTCTATCACCACGAGACCGGCGAAATCCTCCTCGACGAGGTGGAAATCGAAGACTACCGTCTGCGCAACCTGCGCCGCCACGTGGCCCAGGTGACCCAGCACGTGACGCTGTTCAACGACACCGTGGCCAACAACATTGCCTACGGCGACCTGGCCGGCGCGCCGCGTGAAGACGTCGAGAAAGCGGCGCGGGATGCCTACGCCATGGACTTTATCGCCGAGCTGCCCAAGGGCCTCGACACCGAAGTCGGTGAGAACGGCGTGCTGCTGTCCGGCGGCCAGCGTCAGCGTTTGGCGATTGCCCGCGCGTTGCTGAAAAACGCGCCGCTGCTGATCCTCGATGAAGCCACGTCGGCGCTGGATACCGAGTCCGAACGGCACATCCAGGCCGCGCTGGACAAGGTCATGAAGGGCCGCACCACCTTGGTGATCGCGCACCGCCTGTCCACCATCGAGAAAGCCGACCTGATTCTGGTCATGGATCACGGCGAAATTGTCGAGCGTGGTACACACCTTGAGCTGCTGGCGATGGGGGGCTACTACTCCCGCCTGCACGCCATGGGGCTGGACGAGCCGGCAACGGCCAACATCACCTGACAAGACGGGGCGCGCAATGCGCCCCGTTTTTGTATCAAGCCCCTTACAGGCTTGACCAAAGCCAAATAATTCGCCGCCTATCGTTTGTTATGTTGGCCTTCTCGATTCGAATGACGAACGAGAGGGTTAACCTTCTTGCGTGGGTAATGGAATGTTGCAACGTCTGTTCTGGAAACTGCTGCCCAAACAGCAGAGGGCTTTTTTGTTGGGGCGTTTGTCGGTGGTGGATCGGCAGGCGGTCAACAAGTCCATGTCGGCATTGACCGTCCTTCCGCCCGCGTTTGTAAAACATGCCTGTGTGTTCATCCATGTGCCCAAGTGCGCTGGCAGCAGTGTCTGCTCGGTGCTGCTGGATGGGCGCTGGCCGGGGCATTTGCCGTACCACTGGTATGAGCAGCAATTCCCCGCGCATTGCGCCGACAGTTTCAAGTTTGCCTTCGTACGTGACCCGCTGGAACGCGCCTACTCGGCGTACACCTATCTGCGCGGCAACAGCATGGGCAGCCGGGATCGGGAGGCCCAGGCGTTGGTGGGCAGCTATCGCGACTTTGATCACTTCGTCGCCGGCTGGCTGCACCCGGACAACCTGCGCCGGCAACTGCACTTTGCCCCTCAGACCGACTTCCTGGTGGATCACCTGGGGCGCATGTCCATGGATTTTCTTGGGCGCCAGGAGCACCTGCAGCGGGATTTTCGCAGCGTCTGCGAACGCCTTGGGCTGGACGCGGCCTTGCCTCATCTCAATGTTTCCCTTGGGCGTCGCAGCGAACCCGTCCGGGACTTTTGCTCCTTGCGTACGCGCCGTTTGGTCAGGCGTGCCTATCAGCGCGATTACGAGGTCTTGGGTTATGAATAACTCGTCGCTTTCCAGCAGCGTCGCCGACGTGCGTCCCTTCGCCCTGTCGCTGACAGTGGCCGCCCGCGCCGCGCTCAAGCACCAGCAACCTTGTTGCCTGTGGCTGACGGGGTTGTCCGGGTCGGGCAAGTCGACCCTGGCCAATGCGCTGGAAGTGCAGCTCAACGAGCAGGGCCGGCACACCTTCGTGCTCGATGGCGACAACATGCGCGCCGGGTTGTGCAGCGACCTGGGCATGGGCGCGGTGGCGCGCAAGGAAAACATTCGGCGCATTGGCGAAGTGGCGCGGCTGATGGTGGATGCCGGGCTGATCGTGATCGTATCGGCGATCTCGCCGTTCAGTGCCGACCGCGAGACGGCGCGGGCACTGTTCGAGCCGGGGCAGTTTTTTGAGGTGTATGTCAGTACGCCGCTGGCGATCTGTGTGCGCCGCGATCCCAAGGGCCTGTACCGGGCGGCGCTGGATGGGCGCATCAAGGACTTCACCGGGCTGGACAGCCCCTATGAAGCCCCCCGGCAGGCCGACTGCGAAATCAACACCGACGAGGTCGAGTTGGCCGAAGCCGTGGAGCACATCCTGGCGGTTTTGTTTAAAAAGTGAGCAGTTGTGCGGCCGGATGTCTTACAGATAAAGCTCTCGGACAAGGCGGCGCTCACCCTGTGCTAATATCGCGCCCCTGTTCATTTTGTATGTGGGTTGCTCCATGAAGTTGTCCATGCCGCGATTCGATCAAGCCCCTGTCTTGGTGGTCGGCGATGTCATGCTCGACCGTTACTGGCATGGTGGTACCTCACGGATTTCCCCTGAGGCGCCGGTACCGGTAGTCAAGGTCGAGCAAATCGAAGACCGCCCAGGCGGCGCTGCCAACGTTGCCCTCAATATTGCCGCCCTCGGCGCCCCGGCCTCCCTGGTCGGCGTGACCGGCGACGACGAAGCCGCCGACAGCCTGGCCAACAGCCTGCGCGGTGCCGGCGTGCGCGCGCAGTTCCAGCGCATCGCCCATCAGCCGACCATCGTCAAGCTGCGGGTCATGAGCCGTCACCAGCAATTGCTGCGCATCGATTTTGAAGAACCCTTCGCCACCGACGCCCTGGCCCTCAGCGGTCAGGTCGATGAGTTGCTCGAAGGCATCAAGGTGCTGGTGTTGTCCGACTACGGCAAAGGCGCCTTGAAGAACCACCAGGCGCTGATCCAGGCCGCCAAGGCCAAAGGCATTCCGGTGCTGGCCGATCCCAAGGGCAAGGACTTCTCGATTTATCGCGGCGCCAGCCTGATCACGCCGAACCTCAGCGAATTCGAAGCCATCGTTGGCGGTTGCGCCGATGAGCACGAGCTGGTGAGCAAAGGCGCGGCGCTGATGGCCGACCTTGACCTCGGCGCCTTGCTGGTGACCCGTGGCGAACACGGCATGACCCTGTTGCGCCCGGATCATCCGGCGATGCACCTGCCGGCCCGTGCCCGTGAAGTGTTCGACGTCACTGGCGCCGGTGACACGGTGATTTCCACCCTGGCCGCCTCGATTGCGGCCGGCGAGGAACTGCCCCACGCCGTGGCCCTGGCCAACCTGGCCGCGGGCATCGTGGTGGGCAAGTTGGGTACCGCTGCCATCAGCGCGCCGGAACTGCGCCGCGCGATCCAGCGTTCCGAAGGCTCGGAGCGCGGGGTGCTGGGGATCGAGCAATTGCTGTTGGCAATTGACGATGCCCGTGCCCACAACGAAAGCATTGTGTTCACCAACGGCTGCTTCGACATCCTGCATGCCGGCCACGTGACGTACCTGGAACAGGCGCGCGCCCAAGGCGATCGCCTGATCGTGGCGGTCAACGACGATGCCTCGGTCAGCCGCCTGAAAGGCCCTGGCCGTCCGATCAACAGCGTTGACCGGCGCATGGCTGTATTGGCCGGTCTGGGCGCAGTGGACTGGGTGATCAGCTTCGCCGAAGGCACCCCGGAAAACCTGCTGGCCCAGGTCAAGCCCGACGTGCTGGTCAAGGGCGGGGACTATTCCGTCGACCAGGTGGTGGGGGCCGACATCGTCAGCGCCTACGGCGGCACAGTCAAAGTGTTGGGGCTGGTTGAAAACAGCTCGACCACGGCCATCGTCGAGAAGATCCGCAACAATGAGTAAGTGTGTCCTGATTACCGGTGGTGCGGGCTTTATCGGCTCGCACCTGGTCGATGCATTGTTGGCCAAGGGTTACGGCGTGCGCGTGTTGGACAACCTGTCCACCGGCAAGCGCAGTAACCTGGCGTTGGATAACCCGCGTGTCGAATTGCTGGAAGGCGATGTGGCCGACGCCGAGCTGGTGGCGCGTGCCGCTGTCGGCACGGCGGCGGTGGTTCATCTGGCGGCGGTGGCTTCGGTGCAGGCGTCGGTGGATGATCCGGTCAGCACACACCAGAGCAATTTTGTCGGCACTCTGAATGTGTGCGAAGCGATGCGCAAGGCGGGCGTCAAGCGCGTGGTCTTTGCCTCCAGCGCGGCGGTGTACGGCAATAACGGCGAGGGCGCTTCGATTGACGAAGAGACCACCAAGGCGCCGTTGACGCCGTATGCGTCCGACAAGTTGGCCGGTGAGCACTACTTTGATTTCTACCGCCGCCAGCATGGCCTGGAGCCGGTGATATTCCGCTTCTTCAATATCTTCGGCCCGCGCCAGGACCCGTCCTCGCCGTATTCCGGGGTGATCAGCATCTTCAGCGAGCGCGTGCAGCAGGGCGTGCCGATCGCCGTGTTTGGCGATGGCGAGCAGACTCGTGACTTCATGTACGTGGAAGACCTGGTTGACGTGCTGGTGCAAGCCATTGAAGCGCCGGACGCACCGTTGGGCGCGATCAATGTGGGCTGGAATCGCACGACCACGCTCAAGCAGGTGTTGCAGGCGCTGGAAGAGATTGTCGGCAAGTTGCCCGTGGTGACTTACGGCCCGGCGCGCTCTGGGGACATTCGCCACTCGCGGGCGAATAACCAGCGGTTGTTGGCGAGCTTCGCACTACCCGAGCCGACCCCGCTGAAGGTCGGCCTGGAACGCTTGCTCAAAGGCTGACGCAATCACATATGTGGGAGCGGGCTTGTGTGGGAGCTGGCTTGCCTGCGATGCAGGCGACTCGGTCTTCACTTAGATCGAGGTGATGCCATCGCAGGCAAGCCAGCTCCCACATAAGCCAGTCTCACAGTAGCGTTGCCTTAGGCCTTGGCTTTCTTCTTCGGCGTTATCTTGCGCAGCACCCGCTGTGCCAAACGCTTCAACTTCGACTCTTTCTCCGGCTCCGCCAAGCCCTGCTGGCGCAGCCAATCCTTCCAGCGAATCCGCTCTTCACGCACCAGCCAGCCTTCCTGCTGGGCGAAGCTTTCCGCCAGGTACAACCCGCGCGTACTGGCCGGGTACAGCTGATCTTTTTTGACGGTGTACAACTCGGCCAGCGGCTGGCCGTCTTTCAACGGCATCAGGTACAGGTCCGGGCGCTGGCGGTCGAGACGTGCCACCAACTGGTCGCCTTCCAGGCGTTCGTCCACATGGAACAGGCTCAGGGACTTGGCTTCCTTCGGCACTTCCAGGCGCAAGTCATAGATCAGTTGCAGCGATGCGGTGGGCAGGTGCACGTAGGCCCGTGGGCGTTCGATCAATTGGGTGGTGGCGCAGCGCACCGGGCGCGCGGCGCCGGACAGCGGGCTGAGGCGAAACGGCAGGGCTTCGCGATAGTGCAGCGCGGCGGAGTAGGGCGCCGGCAGCCAGGTGTCGTTGAAACGCCCGCCAAGCCAGCCTTCAGGCGTCTCCAGCAGGCATTCTTCGGCAATTTCCTGGATCGCCGTGTGCAGCGGCAGGTTCAGCTCGTGGGCCGGTACGTAACCGGAGATCAACTTGAGCACCACATCGCCACGGTCTTGGCGGCGCTGGCGCACCAGCACCCAGTAATCCTTGTTTTGCCAATGCAGGGTCAGGCGCACCGACACGCCGAGGTTCGCCAGTTCCAGCACGAAACGCTCGGGGTCGGCCACTTCCACCGGCTTGCGCCGTTGCAGGGTCTGGGCGAAGTTGAGCGGCATGCCGACGCTCTGGTAGTTCAGGCCTTCGGGGGTGGCTTCGACGTGCAGCGGCAGTGTCTTGAAGTTGCTGGGGTTTTTTCTAATGAGCGTGCGCGGCATGTCGGCTCCTTCTTGCGACGGGGTCGGCCGCGTCGGCGGCATCAGAGTTGACGGATGACCCGGGCAGCGGTCGCCACGTTATGGGCCAGGTGCAGCGGATTGATGGTCCCGACAATAGCACTGGCAACGCCGGTTTGCGCAAACAACAGCATGAAACTGGCGTGTATTGGATCCATTCCAGGCTCGAGGCAAACGTGGCCACTGGCCAGGGCTTTCTTCACCAGGATGCCCTTGCCATGGGCCGCCGCATAATCAATGACGGTTTTCTCGGCCTGTTCGTTCAAATTGTAGGTGACCATCGCGCAATCACCCTGTTCCAGAGCCTTCACGCCGCCTTCGACGGTTTTGCCGGAAAAGCCGAAACCGCGAATCTTGCCTTCCTGCTTGAGCTCGGCCAGGGTCTGGTAGACCTCGCAATCGTTGAGGATGTGCAGGTCGTTGCCGTCGGAATGCACCAGCACCAGGTCGATAAAATCCGTTTCCAGTCGTTTCAAGCTGCGTTCAATCGACAGGCGCGTGTGGGCCGCGCTGAAGTCGTGGCGGGACACACCATTGTCGAACTCTTCGCCGACCTTGCTGACAATCACCCAGTCCTGGCGCTGGCCGCGCAACAGCGGGCCCAGGCGCTCCTCGCTCATGCCATAGGCTGGCGCGGTGTCGATCAGGTTGATGCCCAGTTCACGGGCCTGGCGCAGCAGCATGCGTGCGGCATCGTCGTCGGGGATCTGGAAGCCATTGGGGTACTTCACCCCTTGGTCACGGCCCAGCTTGACCGTGCCCAGGCCCAGCGGCGAGACCAGCAGGCCGGTGCTGCCCAAAGGGCGATGCAAATCGTGCAGGGTTGGCAGGCTCATGGCAGCAGTTGCTCCCACGCTGGTACGCCGATGGCGGGTTTAGGCAACTCAGGCAAGGGTTCGCTCGCAGTTGGGCGAATGCCGTCGCGTTCGAGGGCATTGATCACCCGATCGGCGAAGTCCGGCGCCAAGGCCAGCTTGGTTGGCCAGCCCACCAGCAGGCGACCATCCTCAAAGACAAAGGCGTTGTCGGGGCGGCTCAGGCCGGTTTGCAGGGGCTCGGCGCGGTCGACGCGCAGCGTGGCCCATTGGGTCTGGCTCATGTCGATCCACGGTAGCAACTGCGCCAGCTCTTGCTGGGCAGTGGCGATCTGCTCCGCAGGCGTGCGCGCCACACCATCGGCCTCGGCAATGTCGCCGCCCATGTACCACACCCAGTTGCCATCGGCGGCCGGGTGGGTGGTGACGGTGATGCGCGGCTTGGTGCCGCCGCCCAGGCAGTGGGCGTACAGCGGCTTCAGGCCGGGGCCTTTGGCGATGATCATGTGCAACGGGCGTTTTTGCATCGCCGGCTTGCTCAGGCCCAGGGCGGTCAGCAAGTCCGCAGTGCCGGCGCCGGCGCTCAAGACGATGCGTTGTGCGCGGATCGCGCGGCCATCGACCGTCACGCCCACCAGCTTGTTGCCTTCCAGCAGCGGGGCGATGTGCTGCCCGGCGAGCAGGCCGTCGCCGGCCAATTGCGCCAGGCGTTCGATCAGGCTGGGCACGTCCACCACCAGCTCGGCCAGGCGATAGACCTTGCCCTTGAAGCGGCGGTCTTGCAGGGCTGGCGGCAGGTCGTCGCCCTTGACCTGATCGACACGCCCGCGCACGGCCTTGCTGGCGAAGAAGCTGGTGAGGTTGCCGGCGAGGGTGCCGGGGGACCACAGGTAATGGGCTTCGGACAACAGGCGCACGCCCGTCAGGTCCAGCTCACCGTTGCCCGCCAAGGCTTCGCGCCAGCGGCGCGGCATGTCGGCGATGGCTTCGGAGGCGCCGGTGAGGGCGCCGTGCAGGGCGTATTTCGCACCGCCGTGAATGATCCCCTGGGACTTCACGCTTTGCCCGCCACCCAAGGTGGCGCTTTCCACCAACACCGTGGAAAACCCCTGGCGGCGCAGGCGCGCATTCAGCCAGAGGCCGGCAACCCCGGCGCCGACAATCAGAACGTCGGTGGAAATAACGGATGGCATGGGCGACCTCAGTGTTCAAGACAAGAGGCGCAGTATACAGGCTGTTGCGTGGCGGTCAGTGCCCGGCGGTTTTCGAGAACAACTGGATCACCACTACGCCCAGCACAATCAGGCCCATGCCAAGCATCGCCGGCAGGTCGAGTTTCTGCCCGTAGATAAACAGCGCCGCGATGCTCACCATCACAATGCCCATCCCGGCCCACACCGCGTAGGCCACGCCCACCGGCACGGTGCGCACCACCAGGGTCAGCATCCAGAAGGCGACGCCATAGCCGACGATCACCAGCGCCAGTGGAATCGGGGTGCTCCAGCCTTTGATGGCTTTCATGGAAACGGTGGCGATCACTTCCGAGCAGATGGCGATAGCCAAGTAATAGTAGGCAGGGTTCATGGGCTAATCCTCGGTGTGAAGCGCTTTTGATAAGGTCGGCATTTTAGGGCTTTAGCAGATGGGGTAAAGTCATTACCTATCCGAATTAAAGATGGGTTGAGCCATGAGCGTGCAATGGAACCTGGAACAGATGCGCCTGTTTGTCAGCGTCGCCGAGCAGCGCTCGTTTTCGGCGGTGGCGCGCGGGCAGCGCAAGGCGCAATCGGCGGTGAGCAATGGGATTGCGCTGCTGGAAGCCGACCTGGGCGTGAGCCTGTTCGAGCGTAGCAGCGGCCGCCAGCCGCGCCTGACCGCAGCCGGCACGGTGTTGCTGGAAGAAGCCCGGGAAGTGCTGCGCCAGTGTGAGCGTCTCAACGGCCGGGCGCTGTCATTGCTGCGCGGCGAAGAGGCCTGCCTGCGCCTGGCCCAGGATGAGGCGATGCTGTATCAGCCGGTGCTCGACAGCCTGGATGCGCTGGCTGGGCAATTTCCCAATCTGGAAGTGCAGATTTCCAGCGCCGCCCAAGGCGATGTCGCACGCAAGCTGGTGGAGCGCAAGGCCGACCTGGGGATGTTGTTCTATCACGATCAAATCCCCGAAGCGTTGGAGCGGCGGGTGGTGGGCAGCGTGGAGATGGTCACCGTGTGCGGGCGCAATCATCCGCTGGCCCGGCAGAAAACCGTGGATTGCCAGGCGCTGGCGCAGTATCGCCAGTTGCTGATGTCGACCCAGACCAGTGTCTACCCCGGCAGCGAGGCCGCCAGCCCGCAGGTGTGGCGGGCGGACAGCTTCTATGTGTTGGCCGAATGGCTGACCCGTGGCCTGGGTTGGGCCTGGTTGCCGCGGCATGTGGTGCAGTACCCGACCTATCAGAACCAGATGGTCGAGCTCGACAGCGAATGGACCCCGCCGGCGCTGGTGGTGGAGCTGGTGTGGCGGCGCGACGAACCCCTCGGCCCGGCTGCGCGTTTTTTGGCGGAGCGTTTTGCCGAGTGCCTACGCGCGATTGACTGAAAAAGCCGATAAACTCCGCCGCCATGAATAGAACTCTCTATAGCTGTCTGTTTTATCTGGCGCTGCCGTTGGTGGCTTTACGTCTGTGGCTGCGCGCGCGCAAGGCGCCGGCCTATGCCAAGCGGGTCAGCGAGCGCTTCTCGTATGGCTTGCCGGTGTTGCAGCCGGGCGGGATCTGGGTGCATGCGGTGTCGGTGGGCGAGAGCATCGCCGCTGCGCCGATGGTGCGCGGGCTGCTGGAACGTTATCCACAGCTGCCAATCACCGTCACCTGCATGACGCCCACCGGCTCCGAGCGCATTCAGGCCTTGTTCGCCAATGAACCGCGCGTGCAGCACTGCTACCTGCCCTATGATTTGCCGTGCGCGGCCAAGCGGTTTCTTGATCGCGTGCAGCCGAAACTGGCGGTGATCATGGAGACCGAACTGTGGCCCAACCATATCCACGCCTGCGCCCAGCGCGGGATTCCCGTGGCATTGGCCAACGGTCGGTTGTCGGCACGCTCGGCCAAGGGCTACGGGCGTTTCGCCAAGCTGACGGCGCCGATGCTGGCTGAGATGAGCCTGCTCGCGGTGCAGACCGAGACTGAAGCCGAGCGTTTCCGCAGCCTGGGTGCGCGTCCTGAAACCGTCGACGTCACCGGCTCGATCAAGTTCGACCTGACCATCGACCCCGAACTGCCGCAGCGCGCTGCCGCGTTGCGTGAGCAATGGGGCGCCACGGAGCGCCCGGTGTGGATCGCCGCCAGTACCCACGAAGGCGAAGATGAAGTGGTGTTGGCCGCTCATCGCCAGTTGCTCGACAGCTACCCCAATGCGCTATTGATTCTGGTGCCGCGCCACCAGGAGCGTTTCGGGCCGATGTTCGACCTGTGTGGGCAGCAGGGATTCGCCACGGTGCGCCGTTCCACGGGCGAACCCGTCACCCCGCAAACGTCGGTATTGCTCGGCGATACCATGGGCGAATTGCTGTTTCTGTATGCCTTGGCCGACAGCGCCTTTGTCGGTGGCAGCCTGGTGGCGACCGGAGGGCACAACCCGCTGGAACCGGCGGCGTTGGCAAAACCGGTGATCATGGGGCCGCACGTGTTCAACTTCCTCGAAATCACCGCGATGATGCGTGAGGCAGGGGCGTTGCGGCAGGTGGATGATGCGCAAGGGTTGGCCGAGGCTGTGCGCCAATTGTTCGAGTTGCCGCAGGATGCGCGCAGGATGGGGCAGGCGGGGCTGAAGGTGATGCAGGCCAACCAAGGTGCTTTGAAGCGTTTGCTGGATGGCTTGGGCAAACTCATCACCCACTGACAACAGAGGTCAAATGTGGGAGCGGGCTTGCTCGCGAAAGCGGTGTGTCAGTCACCACATGTATTGGCTGACCTACCGCATTCGCGAGCAAGCCCGCTCCCACACAAGCCCGCTCCCACATTGGTTTTGCAGTGTTATCAGTAACCCGGGCGGGCCTTGAGCTGCTCGGCAGCCGCCTTGGCCAGATCCGGCGGCAGGAAATCCCGATCCGGGTTGTAGTCCGCCTTCAGATACCGCGCCAACTCCTGCAAATCCCCTGGGTTCAACGTCCCTGCCGCCTGCTTCAAGCGCAGGTTGTCGAGGATGTAGTCATAACGGCTGTTGTTGTAATTGCGCACCGACGAGTACAGCTGGCGCTGTGAATCCAGCACATCGACGATATTGCGCGTGCCCACCTGATAGCCGATTTCCGTGGCTTCCACCGCGCTCTGGTTGGAGATGATCGACTGGCGGCGCGCCTGTACCTGTTCCACGTCGGTGTTCACCGCGCGGTGCAGGTTGCGCGTGTTTTCCACCACCTGGCGGCGCAGGCCCTCGCGTTGCTGCTCGGTCTGGTCCAGGCGTGAGTAGGATTCGCGCACTTGCGAGCTGGTCAGGCCGCCGCTGTACAGCGGGATGCTCAGGCGCAGGCCGACGGTGCGTTGTTCCACATCGCCCCGGTACGGCGTGCCGAAGGCATTCGGGTTGCTGAAACCGAGGGCGTCGTTATCGCCTCTTTCGTACTGCGCCACGGCGTCGAGGGTCGGCGCGTGGCCGGCCTTGCGTTGCTTGAGGGTTTCTTCGGCGGCGGTGACGGCGAAGTTGCTGGCCAGCAAATTGAGGTTCTGGCGGCCGGCGGTGTCGACCCAGGATTTGGCGTCGTTCGGCAGCGGCGGCAGCACCGGCAGGCTGTGGACGATGCCCTGGATCGAGTTGTACTGGCGGTTGGTCAGGGTGATCAGCGCTTCAAACGCGTCCTCCACCTGGCGCTGGGCGAGGATGCGGTTGGCGCGGGCAGTGTCGTAGCTGGCCTGGGATTGCAGCACGTCGGTCTTGTCCGACAGGCCGACGTCGAAGCGCTCGTTGGATTGGTCCAACTGACGCTTGAAGGCATTTTCTTCGGCCTTGGTGGAGGCCAGGTTGTCCTGGGCGCGCAGCACTGCGAAGTAGTTTTCGGCGCTTTGCAGGATCAGGTTCTGCTCGGTGGCCGACAGTTGCAGCGCGGCCTGCTCGTTGACGGCTTCGGCGGCTTGCAGCTGGAACCAGCGGTCGGCGCGGAACAGCGGCTGGCTCAAGGTCGCGCGCCACGAATGCGCGTCGCGATTGGCGGTGCCGGCGGGCTGCGCAAGCTGGGTGCGCACGTTGTTGCTGTCGGCGCCGGCCGACAGGTTCGGCAGCAAGCCGGCGCGGGCCTGGGGCACCACTTCCTTTTGTGCGCCGTACTGGGCGCGGGCGGCGGCCAGGTCGGCGTTGTTGTTCACCGCTTCCTGGTAGACGCTGACCAAGTCAGTGTTGGCGGACAAGGGCGCTTCTGCTGCCCAAACCATTCCATTGGTCGCACAAGACACGGCAAGAGCCAGTGAGAGTTTGCGCAGCATGAGGCGTTCCCTAGATTGAATATTACGGTGATAATTTAGCGCCCAAGGCTAAGGCTGGCCAATCCTGGCGTCAAGCCTTGAGGCAGTCCCCGAGTGTAGTGGCGCGATCACGGCACAACAATCCTGCAATTACGCCATTCATCATGCTGAATGCACCGCTATTGGCAATTTGCCCACGCCATGGTCTAGACTGGCCGCGTTCTTGTCGGGGTGCCTTGTTGGAAGGCTGAGATCGGTAAATACCGGATCCCGTTGAACCTGATCAGGTTAGCGCCTGCGTAGGGAACAAGATTTCTCGTCACCCGGCGAGTCCTCTTGTGCTTCGTCCGGGATGCTGTTCGACAATCGAACAGCCCTCGTGCGCCAAGCACAGCACTGGTTTCAGTGCGTCCATCCGTCACAGGTTCGCTCCGACAAAAATCCACCGCCTGGATAGAAAGTTGGAGAGCCCGTGATGACGACAAAACTAAAAAATACCGTGCATTTGAGTGAATCGGCCAAGGTCGACTCCGGCTCCGTGCAGCCCTTTACCCGCTCGCAAAAAGTCTACGTGCAGGGCACTCGCCCGGACATCCGCGTGCCGATGCGTGAAATCAGCCTGGACGTGACCCCCACCGATTTCGGCGGTGAAATCAACGCGCCTGTGGTGGTGTATGACACCTCCGGCCCCTACACCGACCCCAATGTGATCATCGACGTGCGCAAAGGCCTGGCCGATGTGCGCTCGCCGTGGATCGAAGTGCGTAACGACACCGAGCGCCTCTCGGGCCTCAGCTCGCACTTCGGCCAGCAGCGCCTCAGCGATGCCGAACTGACCGCGCTGCGTTTCGCCCACGTGAAGAACCCGCGCCGTGCCAAGGCCGGCGCCAACGTCACGCAGATGCACTACGCGCGCAAAGGCATCATCACCGCCGAGATGGAATACGTCGCCATCCGCGAAAACATGAAGCTCGAAGAAGCCCGCGCCAGTGGCCTGCTGGACCAACAACACGCCGGCCACAGTTTCGGCGCCAGCGTGCCGAAGATCATCACCCCGGAATTCGTGCGCGAAGAAATCGCCCGTGGCCGCGCGATCATCCCGGCCAACATCAATCACACCGAACTGGAACCGATGATCATCGGCCGTAACTTCCTGGTGAAGATCAACGGCAACATCGGCAACAGCGCCCTGGGTTCGTCCATCGAAGAAGAAGTGGCGAAACTGACCTGGGGCATCCGCTGGGGTTCGGACACCGTGATGGACCTGTCCACCGGCAAGCACATCCACGAAACCCGCGAGTGGATCATCCGCAACTCGCCGGTGCCGATCGGTACCGTGCCGATCTACCAGGCCCTGGAAAAAGTCGGCGGCGCCGCCGAAGACCTGACCTGGGAGCTGTTCCGCGACACCCTGGTGGAGCAGGCCGAGCAGGGCGTCGACTACTTCACCATCCACGCCGGTGTGTTGCTGCGCTACGTGCCGCTGACCGCCAAGCGCGTCACCGGCATCGTGTCCCGTGGCGGCTCGATCATGGCCAAGTGGTGCCTGGCGCATCACAAAGAGAACTTCACCTACACGCATTTCGACGAGATCTGCGAAATCATGAAGGCCTATGACGTCAGTTTCTCCCTTGGCGACGGCCTGCGCCCGGGTTCGATTGCCGACGCCAACGACGCCGCGCAATTCGGCGAGCTGGAAACCCTTGGTGAGCTGACCAAAACCGCCTGGAAGCACGACGTGCAAACCATGATCGAAGGCCCGGGCCACGTGCCGATGCAGTTGATCAAGGAGAACATGGACAAGCAGCTGGAGTGCTGCGACGAAGCGCCGTTCTACACCCTCGGCCCGCTGACCACCGACATTGCGCCGGGCTACGACCACATCACCTCCGGGATCGGTGCGGCGATGATCGGTTGGTTTGGCTGCGCGATGCTCTGCTACGTGACGCCGAAGGAGCACTTGGGGCTGCCGAACAAGGATGACGTGAAGACCGGGATCATCACCTACAAGATCGCGGCCCATGCTGCTGACCTCGCGAAAGGCCATCCAGGCGCGCAGATCCGCGACAACGCCTTGAGCAAGGCGCGCTTCGAATTCCGTTGGGAAGACCAGTTCAACCTTGGCCTGGACCCGGACACCGCGCGTTCGTACCACGATGAAACGCTGCCGAAGGATTCGGCCAAGGTCGCGCATTTCTGCTCGATGTGCGGGCCGAAGTTCTGCTCGATGAAGATCACCCAGGAAGTGCGTGAGTACGCGGCCAACCAGCGCATTGATGCGGTGGATGTGGATGTGGCCAAGGGCTTGGCGGAGCAGGCGGAGCGGTTCAAGCAGGAAGGTAGCCAGCTGTACAAGAAGGTCTGACCCACTGATCGTTCCCACGCTCCGCGTGGGAATGCATCCCGTGACGCTCTGCGTCACACAGGCGGACGCAGAGCGTCCAAAGCGGCATTCCCACGCAAAGCGTGGGAACGATCTGTTCCTCAGAGATAACACCCTTGAGCATTCAACCGAGTACCTACTCCCCTGATACCGCAGTGCCGAGCGACCAAAGAGTCTTCGGCGCCCGCGACCTGTTCTCCCTGTGGTTCTCCCTCGGCATCGGCCTGATGGTCCTGCAAACCGGCGCCTTGCTCGCGCCGGGCCTGGGCTTGTCCGGTTCGCTGCTGGCGATCTTCCTCGGCACCCTGGTCGGCGTGTTGCTGCTGGCCGCCGTCGGCGTGATCGGCAGTGACACCGGCCTGTCCGCCATGGCCGCCCTCAAACTCAGCCTCGGTGCCAAAGGCGCGAGCCTGCCGGCGCTGCTCAACCTGCTGCAGCTGATCGGCTGGGGCTCGTTCGAAATCATCGTGATGCGCGACGCCGCCAGCCTGTTGGGCACGCGGGCGTTCAGCGACGGCAGCCTGTTGGCCAGCCCGTTGCTGTGGACGCTGTTTTTTGGTGGTTTGGCGACCTTGCTGGCCGTGAGTGGCCCGCTCACCTTCGTGCGCCAGATCCTGCGCAAATGGGGCATCTGGCTGCTGCTCGCCGCCTGCCTGTGGCTGACCTGGAACCTGTTTGCCAAGGCTGACCTTGCCGCCCTCTGGGTCCAGGCCGGTGACGGTTCGCTGCCGTTTGCGGTGGGTTTCGACATTGCCATCGCCATGCCGCTGTCGTGGCTGCCGCTGATCGCCGATTACTCACGGTTCGGCAAGCGCGCCAAAAATGTGTTTGGCGGCACTGCGCTGGGCTTCTTTATCGGCAATTTCTGGCTGATGAGCCTGGGCGTGGCCTACACCCTGGCGTTTGCGCCAAGCGGTGAAGTGAATGCGCTGCTGTTGGCCTTGGCCGGTGCCGGCCTGGGGATTCCGCTGTTGCTGATCCTGCTGGATGAGTCGGAAAACGCCTTTGCCGATATTCACTCGGCGGCGGTGTCCATCGGCATCCTGTTGCGCTTGAAGGTCGAGCATCTGGCCTTGGCAATAGGCGTGATCTGTACGCTGATCGCCTGCTTTGCGCCTTTGGCCCAGTACCAGAACTTCCTGCTGCTGATCGGTTCGGTGTTCGCGCCGCTGTTTGGCGTGGTGCTGGTGGATCATTTCATCCTGCGCCGCCGTGGCCAGGGTGTGGTCGCCGCGTTGCGCTGGCCGGCGCTGGTGGCCTGGCTGGGGGGCATCGGTACTTACCATCTGCTGGCCAATCTGTATCCGGATGTCGGCGCGACCCTGCCGGCGCTGGTGCTGGCAGGGCTGTTGCAGCTTATCCTCGGTCGCGCCTTCAGCGGCGCGCGGGCACCAGTTCAGGCTTGAGGATGCCTTCCAGGCGCGAGTAGGGAATCTGCAGCTCGACGTGGCCCAGGGCGTAAGGCGCGATGGTGGTGGTGGGGTATTTGAGGATCACGCCACCATAGGTCAGCGCCACGTTCGGGGTTTTCTGGAAGGGGTAGGTCTTCACGAACTCCGGCTCCAGGCTCAGGCGGGTGCTGATCAGCCAGCTGTTGTGGGCGACCTGGGCAGCCTTCCAGAAGGCGTCTTCTTTGCCGGGCAGCAGCATGTCGGTCAGCGACAGGGCTTTTTGCTGCTGGCGCGAATAGTTGATGAACGCGCGGCCCGGCTCGCCGTGGGTGGCGCCCTGGTCCAGGTAGCTGGACAGCTCGATGATCACCAAGCCGTCATGCTGCTCGCGTACCTTGGCCTGCAAGTACATGCTGTTGCGCGGTGCGGCGCTGCGCAGGAACTGCTCGCTGTACGTTGCCAGGCTGGTGGGCAGCGGGTCGGCCTGGGTCATTTCCAGCAAACGCTGTTCGATCAAGGCATCCAGCTTGGGCTCCTTGGCGAAGTGCACGGTATCGATATTCACCAGCGGGCAGTCGGCGCTGGCGCAACCCGGCTTGCTTTGCTCGGTGGCGTCGCGGGTGGCTTCCAGCGGTGTGCGCCAGCTCGGTTGAAACAGGGTTTGGCAGGCACCCAGGGTCAGTGCGATGCAGGCCACGGAGGCGATTTTTAAAAGCGACATGGATGTCCTTCGTCTAACGATAAGAGCGAAATGGTGCAGCTTCGACTACCGGCAGGGCAGTCAGTTCGCCACTAAGCTGATTAGGGGGGCGTTCTCAATTAGTTTCCCCGTCGCGTTGTCGCCTTAAAGCGGGCCAGGCAAGGCGCAGGCCGCAGGGAATGGTGTTCCCTTTTCAAGGCCTGCAACGCAGCCTGGCCCGCTTTAAGGCACAACCCGAAGGGCCGGGCCTGATGCTGTGCAGGGCTGCGTTGCTCGAAGCTTATTTGGAACGACCAAACCACGCTTCTCGCGCCTTGCCCTGCACAGCATCAGGCCCGGCGCGACGGGGAAACTAATTGAGAACGCCCCCCTGAGTTTGACGTTCGCCGTCTATCCCGGCAACCGGAAAGGGGCTGCACCAACCATTGCCAGCGCGTTAGGATGGCGCGAATTGCACAGGCTTAACGAGGAAGGGTATGACGGACATTGCGAAATCGACGCCGAGCAAGATCGAGATTGTTAAGGAAGAAACCGTTTTCAAGGGTTTCTACCAACTCGATCGCCTGCAACTGCGCCACGAGAAATTCGACGGCGGCATGAGCCGGGAGATCAACCGCGAAGTCTTCGTTCGTCATGATGCCGTGTGTGTATTGCCCTACGATCCACAACGTGACGAAGTGGTCTTGAACGAGCAGTTCCGCATTGGCGCCATGGGCCGTACCGACAACCCCTGGCTGATCGAAATGGTCGCCGGCCTGATCGACAAGGACGAGCAGCCGGAGGAGGTTGCACACCGTGAGGCCGAGGAGGAAGCTGGGCTGACATTCTCCGCATTGTGGCCGATCACCAAGTATTTCCCATCGCCCGGCGGCAGTACCGAATTTGTCCACTTGTACCTGGGCCGTTGCGACAGCACCGGGGTGGGGGGCGTCCATGGATTGGAAGAAGAGGCAGAAGATATCCGCGTCACCACCTGGGCCTTCGAAGATGCCCTGCAAGCGGTGCGCAACGGCAAGATTTCCAACGCAGCCAGCATTATCGCCCTGCAATGGCTTGCGCTTAACCGCGCGGAAGTGAGGGGGTTATGGCAGTAAAGGCACGGGAACGTTACCGGGTTGACCTGATCGGGCTGCAAGCGGCCTGCGAGGCCAACTATGCGCGGCTGATGCGCTTGCTCCCCGATATGCGCCACGCCCCGGCGGCGCGGCGCATCGGCGTGACCCATGGCGACCAGATGCTCGGCGTGCTGACCCTGGAAGTCATCGTCAACTGCCCGTACACCACCACCCTGCGTGTGCGCCAGGAACACAGCCTGCCGTGGTTGCCGGTGCCGCAACTGGAAGTGCAGGTGTACCACGACGCCCGCATGGCCGAAGTGATCAGCGCCGAACATGCGCGGCGCTTTCGCAGCATCTATCCTTACCCGAATGTGTTCATGCACCAGCCCGATGAGAAAGCGCAGCTCAATGTGTTCCTCGGTGAATGGTTGAGTCACTGCCTGGCCCTGGGCCATGAGTTCGAAGCGGTGCGGTAGATGTGAACTGTATCTGATTCCTTGTATTCCCTCTTTGTGTCCTGCCCCAGCATAATCGCGCTATTCGTCCATTCCTGTGATTGCCCTGGGAGAGCGCCTTGCCGAGCGTAACCACCGTGAACCCCGATGCACCCGCGTTGCTGGTGCAACTGTCCGACAGCCACCTGTTTGCCGAGGCCGACGGCACGCTGCTGGGCATGAACACCCATGAAAGCCTGCAACGGGTGATCGAGCTGGTGCGCGTGCAGCAGCCGCGAATCGACTTGATGCTGGCCACGGGAGACTTGTCCCAGGACGGCACGCTGGCGTCCTACCAGCAATTTCGCGACATGACCCGGCAGATCGACGCCCCGGCGCGCTGGATTCCTGGCAATCACGACGAACCCCAGGTCATGGCCCATGCCGCCATGCGCAGTGATTTGCTGGAGCCGGTGGTCGATATCGGCAACTGGCGCGTCACCCTGCTGGATTCCGCCGTGCCGGGCTCGGTGCCGGGTTACCTGCAGGACCAGCAACTGCAATTGCTCGCCCAGGCCCTGAGCGAAGCGCCGAGTCGCCATCACCTGGTGTGTTTCCACCATCATCCGGTGTCCATCGGTTGTGCGTGGATGGAGCCTATCGGCCTGCGCAATCCTGACGCGCTGTTTGCCGTGCTGGATCGCTTTCCGCAGGTCCGGGCGGTGCTCTGGGGCCACGTACATCAGGAAATCGACCGCGAGCGCAACGGCGTGCGGTTGTTGGCCTCGCCGTCCACCTGCATCCAGTTCACGCCGGGCAGCGAGGATTTCCAGGTCAGCGAACAGGCGCCGGGGTATCGCTGGTTGCGCTTGCATGCCGACGGGCGGTTGGAAACGGGTGTGGAGCGGGTGCAGGACTTCGAGTTTACGGTGGATTACGGCAGCAACGGCTATTAAACGCTGCAAACACTGATCAAAAATGTGGGAGCGGGCTTGCTCGCGAATGCGGTGGATCAGTACCAGATGCAGTGACTGACACTCCGCATTCGCGAGCAAGCCCGCTCCCACATGGGTTCTTCGGTGTCCTGTGGATTGAGGTCATCACACAGGGCCGCTATCCCTGTAAACTGCGCCTCTTTGGCCCACGTCATGGAGAGCCCGGCATGTCCGCTTCGATCCTGTATATCCACGGTTTCAACAGTGCGCCGGCGTCCAACAAGGCCAGCCAGTTGATCCGTGTGATGGGTGCCCTCGGCCTGGCCGACCAACTGCGCGTGCCGGCCCTGCATCACCACCCGCGTCAGGCGATTCCCCAACTGGAAGCGGCGATCGCTGAACTGGGGCGCCCGCTGCTGGTCGGCAGCTCACTCGGCGGCTACTATGCAACCCATCTTGCCGAGCGCCATGGCCTCAAGGCGCTGCTGGTCAACCCAGCAGTCAGCCCCCATCGGATGTTCGACGGTTACCTGGGCACCCAGAAGAACCTCTACACCGATGAAACCTGGGAATTGACCCACGACCACGTCACGGCCCTGGCTGAGCTGGAAGTGGCAGCGCCCCAGGACGCCGGGCGTTATCAGGTGTGGTTGCAAACCGGCGATGAAACGCTGGATTATCGCCTCGCCCAGCAGTATTACCGGGCCTGTGCCTTGCGCATCCAGGCCGGTGGCGACCATGGTTATCAGGGGTTCGCCCAGCAACTGCCGGCGCTCTTGAGTTTTGCCGGCATTGGCGCAGATCAGTATCAATCCTTCGATTTTTCGTCACTGTAAAAATCGCAGGTCACTTTTTAATCGAACGACTCACGACGAGACCCCATGGCCACTCCCAGCGCTAGCTCTTATAACGCCGACGCCATCGAAGTCCTCTCGGGCCTCGACCCGGTGCGCAAACGCCCCGGCATGTACACCGACACCAGCCGGCCGAACCACCTTGCCCAGGAAGTCATCGACAACAGTGTCGACGAAGCCCTGGCCGGCCACGCCAAGTCGGTGCATGTCATTCTTCACGCTGACCACTCCCTGGAAGTGTCCGACGACGGGCGCGGCATGCCGGTGGACATTCACCCGGAAGAGGGCGTGCCGGGCGTCGAGCTGATCCTCACCAAGCTGCACGCCGGTGGCAAGTTCTCCAACAAGAACTACCAGTTCTCCGGTGGCTTGCACGGTGTGGGTATTTCCGTGGTCAACGCCCTGTCTACGCTGGTGCGGGTCAGGGTCAAGCGCGATGGCAACGAATACGAGATGACCTTCGCCGATGGCTATAAAGCCACCGACCTGGCTGTGATCGGCACCGTTGGCAAGCGCAACACCGGTACCAGCGTGTACTTCGCGCCGGACCCGAAATACTTCGATTCGCCGAAATTCTCCATCAGCCGCCTCAAGCACGTGCTCAAGGCCAAGGCTGTGCTGTGCCCGGGCCTGCTCGTCACCTTTGAAGACAAAGGCACCGGCGAGAAGGTCGAGTGGCACTACGAAGACGGCCTGCGCTCCTACCTGGAAGACTCCGTCAGCGACTTCGAGCGCCTGCCCAACGAGCCGTTCTGCGGCAGCCTGGCGGGTAACAAGGAAGCCGTCGATTGGGCACTGTTGTGGCTGCCCGAAGGCGGCGACAGCGTGCAGGAAAGCTACGTCAACCTGATCCCCACGGCCCAGGGCGGCACCCACGTCAACGGCTTGCGCCAGGGCTTGCTGGATGCCATGCGCGAATTCTGCGAATACCGCAGCCTGCTGCCGCGCGGCGTGAAGCTGGCGCCGGAAGACGTGTGGGAGCGCATTGCGTTCGTGCTGTCGATGAAGATGCAGGAGCCGCAATTCTCCGGCCAGACCAAAGAGCGCCTGTCGTCCCGCGAGGCGGCGGCGTTTGTCTCGGGCGTGGTCAAGGATGCGTTCAGCCTGTGGCTCAACGAACACCCTGAGCTGGGCCTGGCCCTGGCCGAGCTGGCGATCAACAACGCCGGCCGTCGCTTGAAGGCCAGCAAGAAGGTCGAACGCAAGCGCATCACCGCAGGCCCGGCACTCCCGGGCAAGCTGGCCGATTGTGCCGGGCAAGACCCGATGCGCTCCGAACTGTTCCTGGTGGAAGGTGATTCCGCCGGCGGTTCGGCCAAGCAAGCGCGGGATAAAGAGTTCCAGGCGATCCTGCCGTTGCGCGGCAAGATCCTCAACACCTGGGAAGTCGATGGCAGCGAAGTCCTGGCCAGCCAGGAAGTGCACAACATCGCCGTGGCCATCGGTGTCGACCCGGGCGCGGCGGACATGAGCCAGCTGCGCTACGGCAAGATCTGCATCCTCGCCGACGCCGACTCCGACGGCCTGCACATCGCCACCTTGCTGTGCGCGTTGTTCGTCCAGCACTTCCGCCCGTTGGTGGATGCTGGTCACGTCTACGTCGCCATGCCGCCGCTGTACCGCATCGACCTGGGCAAGGAGATCTTCTACGCCCTCGACGAAGCCGAGCGCGATGGCATCCTCGACCGCCTGGTGGCCGAGAAGAAACGCGGCAAGCCACAGGTCACACGATTCAAAGGCCTGGGTGAAATGAACCCGCCGCAACTGCGCGAAACCACCATGGACCCGAACACCCGGCGCCTGGTGCAATTGACCCTGGAAGACTACGCCGCCACGTCGGAAATGATGGACATGCTGCTGGCGAAAAAACGTGCGCCGGACCGCAAGTCCTGGCTGGAATCCAAAGGCAACCTTGCCGAGGTGCTGGGCTGATGCGCACAGGCTTCGCCTTGGCGATCCTGATGTGGAGCGGGCTGGTGGCTACCTCGGTAGCGGCCGCGCCCGTGGCTGAGCTGAAACTCGTCTCCGAACACCCGGTGGACGGCATGCGCGGCGGCAATCTGTCGGGCCTGGCCTTGTGTGGCAAGGAGTTGTGGACGGTTTCCGACCGCGATGACGACCAGATCTATCGCCTGGATATCAGTGCGCCGACCTGGCAGGCCGAAACGGTGAAGATCGACGTGCCGCCAGTGCCGGAGTCCGGCTTGCCCTGGGGGTTGCGCTCGCGCACCAAGGCTGCGTCGTTCATTCGCGGCGGCGACCTGGATTTTGAAGGCATCAGCTGCGATGCCGCGGGCAACCGCTACGTCGTCAGCGAAGCCCATGCGGCGGTGCTGCAAGTGCCGGTGAACGGCGCGCCCGAGTGGTTGAAGATCGCCCCTGGCATGGTGCGCGAAGCGCGGGCCAGTGGCATGTTGCTGCACTTCAATGCGTTGTTTGAAGGGCTGACGGTGAATCCCGACGGCAATCAGATTTGGCTGGCCGCCGAGCGTGAGCGACGCGGTTTGATTGCCATCAAGCGTGGGCAAAGCGTGTGGGATTGCGACGGTCCGTGTGTATTGCTGAGCGAAGCCGGCCAGGAAGTGCAGCCGGCCAAATTCACCAATGCCAAGGCCGTGTCCAAGGACTTTGCCGACCTGGCACTGTTCAACGGCAAGCTGTTTACCCTGGAGCGCAATGCGTTCCAGATCTGCCGACGCGATGCGGTCACGGCCAAGGTCGAGCTGTGCTGGTCGTTTGCCGACGAGACCCTGACACCTGAGCGGCGCTATCCTCAGGCCTATGGCTTGGCCGAAGCCCTGGTGGTGGACGCGGACGGGGCCTGGCTGGGTATCGACAACAACTTCGGCCCGCGTGCCGATGGTGAAAAACGCCCGGTGGTCTATCGTTTCGCCGCCCCGGCCGGTGGCTGGAGTGCCCAGCCATGAACCCTGAATTTTTTGAATTGACCCGGCGCCGCGGCATTTCCGTCGCGCCTTACCCAATGATGAGGCCCGCATGAGTGACATCCTCGCAGACAGCTTAGATGGCGTAGAACGCCGGTCGCTGGCTGACTTCACCGAAAGTGCCTACCTCAACTACTCCATGTACGTGATCATGGACCGTGCCTTGCCGCATATCGGCGACGGCCTGAAGCCCGTGCAACGGCGCATTATCTACGCCATGAGTGAGTTGGGCCTGGACGCTGATTCCAAGCACAAGAAATCGGCGCGTACCGTCGGTGACGTGCTCGGCAAGTTCCACCCCCACGGCGACTCCGCCTGCTACGAAGCCATGGTGCTGATGGCCCAGCCGTTCAGCTACCGCTACACGCTGGTGGACGGCCAGGGCAACTGGGGTGCGCCGGATGATCCGAAGTCCTTCGCCGCCATGCGTTACACCGAGGCGCGCCTGTCGCGTTACTCGGAAGTGCTGCTGAGCGAGCTGGGGCAGGGCACCGCCGATTGGGGCCCGAATTTCGACGGCACTCTCGACGAACCGCTGGTGTTGCCGGCACGTTTGCCGAATATCCTGCTTAACGGCACCACTGGCATCGCCGTGGGCATGGCCACCGACGTGCCGCCGCATAACCTGCGTGAAGTGGCCACGGCGTGCGTGCGCTTGCTTGATGAGCCCAAGGCTACGGTCGAGCAGCTCTGCGAGCATATCCAGGGCCCGGACTACCCGACGGAAGCGGAAATCATCACGCCGCGCGCCGACCTGCTGAAGATGTACGAAACCGGCAAGGGCTCGGTGCGCATGCGCGCCGTGTACCACATCGAAGATGGCGACATTATTGTCACCGCGCTGCCGCACCAGGTGTCTGGCGCCAAGGTGCTGGAACAGATCGCCGCCCTGATGCAGGCCAAGCCATCGAAACTGCCGCAAGTGGCCGACCTGCGTGACGAGTCCGACCACGAAAACCCGTGCCGCATCGTGATCATCCCGACCAACAGCCGGGTCGACCACGAAGTGCTGATGCAGCATCTGTTCGCCAGCACCGACCTGGAGTCGAGCTACCGGGTCAACGTCAACATCATCGGCCTGGACGGCAAGCCGCAGCTGAAAAACCTGCGCAACCTGCTGGTGGAGTGGCTGGAATTCCGTGTGCAGACCGTGCGTCGCCGCCTGCAATTCCGCCTGGACAAGGTCGAGCGCCGCTTGCACCTGTTGGACGGCTTGCTGATTGCCTACCTCAACCTGGATGAAGTGATCCACATCATCCGTACGGCCGAGCACCCGAAAGCCGAGTTGATCGCGCGTTTCCAGCTCAGCGAGATCCAGGCCGACTACATCCTCGACACCCGCTTGCGCCAATTGGCGCGACTGGAAGAAATGAAGTTGCGCGACGAGCAAGACGCGTTGCTCAAGGAACAAGCCAAGCTGCAAGCCCTGTTGGGCAGCGAAACCAAGCTGAAGAAGCTGGTGCGCACCGAGCTGATCAAAGACGCCGAAACCTACGGCGACGACCGCCGCTCGCCAATCGTCCAGCGTGCTGAAGCGAAAGCGCTGACCGAAACCGAGCTGCTGCCAAACGAGAAAATTACCGTCGTTCTGTCGGAAAAGGGTTGGGTTCGTTCGGCCAAGGGGCATGATATTGACGCCACCGGCCTGTCGTATAAAGCTGGCGACGGCTTCAAGACCGCTGCGGCCGGGCGTTCCAACCAGTTTGCGGTGTTTATCGACTCGACCGGGCGCAGCTATTCGGTGCCGGCCCACACCTTGCCGTCTGCACGGGGCCAGGGCGAGCCGCTGACCGGGCGCCTGACGCCGCCACCAGGGGCGAATTTCGAGTGCGTGCTGCTGCCGGATGACGATTCGCTGTACGTGATTGCATCGGACGCGGGTTACGGTTTCGTGGTCAAGGGTGAAGACCTGCAGGCCAAGAACAAGGCGGGCAAGGCTCTGTTGAGCTTGCCGAACAACGCCAAGGTGATCCTGCCGCGACCCGTGGACGATCGTGAAAACAACTGGCTGGCCTCGGTGACCACAGAAGGGCGTTTGCTGGTGTTCAAGATCAGCGACCTGCCGCAACTGGGCAAAGGCAAGGGCAACAAGATCATCGGTATTCCTGGCGAGCGCGTAGCCAGTCGCGAAGAGTACGTGACTGACATCGCGGTGATCCCGGAAGGTGCGACGCTGGTGCTCCAGGCCGGCAAACGCACGCTGTCGCTACGGCCTGACGACCTTGAACATTACAAGGGCGAGCGTGGTCGGCGTGGCAATAAACTGCCGCGGGGCTTCCAGCGCGTGGATGCTTTGTTGGTAGAAACGCCGGTTTAACGCGTATTAGAGGCCTCGATCTACGGTTTAACGCGTAGATCGACGCTTTGGCGCTGGAGTCATGGCGCATATTCACGGATGATATGGCCTTTCCAGCGCCGGCGTGGCCGTGCGTGTTTAGGGTATTTTCAGTATTAGTTGTGGTTAGCCTTGTGGCAGCCACCTGGATGGGATGATGACCGCTCCACGCGTTCCTTTATTTTTGATGCTCGCTGGCCTTTTGGGGTTGGCGGGTTGCAGCACACACCAGCCGGTGTCGCTGTACCAGCTGGACAGCGGAAGTCCGGCACAGCCCGCCCAGGCTGCGGGTATGGCCGTTTTGCTCGGCCCGGTCGTCGTGGCGGACTACCTGCAACGCGAAACCCTGCTGCAACGTCAGAACGACGGCAGCCTGCAAGGTTCCACCGATGGTCGTTGGGCGGGCAGTTTGTCGTCCGACATCAACCAGCTGATGCTGCGCCAAGTGGCCGGTCATCTGGACAGCCAGCGTGTGGTGCTCGCGCCTGCGCCGACGGGCTTCAGCCCGGATGTACAGGTCCTGTTGACCATCACGCGCCTGGACTCCGGCACCTCGCAGCCAGCGATCCTGGATGCCCAGTGGCGCTTGATCGACCGCCGTGGCCAGGTGCGTGACAGCCGCATCGTGCACTTGCAGGAAGAACACGCCGGCACCACCGCGTCCCAGGTCCAGGCCCAGGGCGTGTTGTTGCAGCATTTGGCCGAGCAGTTGTCGGTGGCCCTCAAGCCATTGGCCAACCAGCCGCCAATCGCCGAGGCGCCGCGCAAACAGGCCCCGGTGCAGGCGGCCAAGCCGGCTGAACCGCAGAAGCCGAAGATGCCGATGGCAACGCCGATTCGTACGGATATGGAAGTGTTCAGGTTCTGACCTGAATCGCTGACACAAAAAAAGGCCCGCTGATTCAGCGGGCCTTTTTGTTTGTGCGCGATGATCGTTCCCACGCCCCGCGTGGGAATGCTAACCGTGACGCTCTGCGTCACAGCAAAGCGCGGGACGCGGAGCGTCCCAAGAGGCGTTCCCACGCGGAGCGTGGGAACGATCAGGTCCGTCAGGGCTTGCGGGTCTCATGCATCCGCGCCAACTGCCGCTCCAGCATCGACGGATACGGCTCCATCAACCGCTCCACACAGCTCGCGCCTTCAGGGCTGGCAATCGGGCGGATACGCGCGCGCTGGCGGATCAATGTGTCTTCACTGATCTTGCGCTCCACCAGCAGCAAGTTGCGGCTGTGTTGCGACAAGGCCAGGGCATCCTGTGCGCTCTCGGTGAGCAGCAGGTCGATCTGGCTCATGCCAAACAGGTCGTCGCTCACCGTCAGGCCCAGTTGCAGTTGCAGGGTGATGCCGCTGTCCGCCACTTCGATCTGCAGGGCATGGCCCAGGGCGCGCAGCAGCTCGCCGCAGCAGATGGCGTTGGTCAGGTAGTCTTCGCCGCTGTCTTCGCTGTGGAACAGCATCAGCGTGCTGCCGTCGTTCAGGGTGTGCAGTTCGCTCTGGTACAGCGAGGCGGCCTGGTCGAGGCAGTCGCGGTAGCGTTCCAGCAGTTCCGTCAGGCGGGTGCGGGGCAGGCGGCGCAGTTGATCCTGGGAGCCCAGTTGCACGGCCAGGACCGCACTGTGCTGGGGCTCGGCGTTCTTAACCGGGGCAGGCGTTGGCGCGACAGCCGGGCTGTTGGACGCGGTATCGCGCAGGTCGGCGAACGGGTCTTCGTCGTCCAACTCGTCTTCATCGGCCTGGATCGCCTTGCGGGTGGCAGGCTTGAGGCCGGCGACCGGTGGGGCTTCATCAAAGCCCGGCTCACCCACGTCGAACTCGGGCTCGTCGTCGTATTCCGGCTCGGGCTCAGGCGCGCGCACGGTCGGCTCCGGGGCGAAGCTGGCGTGCAGTTGGCGGGCGAGGTCGCCGATTTCATCCTGACGGTCGGTGGCCGGGGTGTGTTCGTCGATGTCCCGCAGCCAGATGCGCAGTTGCATCAGCGGCGTGGAGATATGCCGACCCAGGCGCAGGCTCAGGGCCAACGCCAGGGCCAGCAGGATCGCGCTGAGGATGCCCATGCTTTGCAGGCTGATGGTCATCGGCTGCTGGAATTGCTGCATGTCCAGGCTGATGCGCAGTTGGCCGGCCTTCACGTCCTGGAACGTGATGTTGCTCTGGTACAACCCTTCGGCTTCGCCCAGCAGGCCATTCTTCGGGCGCTGCCCGGCTTCGGCCATGATCCGGTTGTCCACGCTGTAGATGGCGGCGTGGGCCACCAGCGGGTTCTTGGTCAGGTTGTTGAGCAGCACGTTGAGGCTGAGGATGTCATTGGACACCAACAGCTCGGTCGCCGACGTGGCGGTTTGCGTGGTCAAGCTCTCGCCCAGGGCGTCGGCCTGTTCGTGCATGGCCTGCTTGAACTGCAAACCCATCACGCAGGCGTAGATCACCAGGGCCAGGGCGACCAGGATCACGTTATGGCTGGCGATGCGTAATGCGATCGGTACACGGCGGTGGCGCAGTGCCCGGAAGATCAGCAGGAAGAAGTTATCGGTTTTTACTGGCGTGGGCCGGTTCACTTGCGCTCGGCTCTTGGTCCGTGAAGTTGACGCGCAGTATAGCGACAGGCCCCATAGCGTCAAAGCGCTGGCTGTGCCCGATGGTCACTGAAAGTGGGTAGAATGCGGTTTTTTTCCAGCCTGGGGGTGCGCCTTGCGCGAAATTGTCCTGATAAACATCACTGGTGAAGATCGCCCGGGTCTGACGGCGGCGATTACCGGCGTTCTGGCCCAGGGTGGTGTGAACATTCTCGACATCGGCCAGGCGGTGATCCACGACACGCTGTCGTTCGGCATCCTCGTTGAGATCCCGAGTACTGAACAGGCGTCTTCGGTGCTCAAGGACATCCTGTTTACGGCGTACAAGCTTGATCAACAGGTGCGTTTCACGCCGGTGTCCGAAGCCGATTACCAGCATTGGGTCGCCGGTCAGGGCAAGAAACGCCACATCGTGACGCTGCTGACCCGCAAGGTCACGGCTGAGCAGTTGCAGCGCGTCAGCTCGATTACCGCGCAATACGGCTTGAATATCGACCACATTGACCGTCTGTCGGGTCGTATGCCGCTGGACACCCCGGCCGACAAGGGCAAGGGTTGCATCGAGTTCTCCGTGCGCGGCGAGCCGGCCGATCCGCAAGCCCTGCGCGCTGAGTTTCTCAGCGTGGCCCAGGAGCTGAATGTCGATATCGCCTTCCAGGAAGACTCGCTGTTCCGCCGCAACCGTCGCCTGGCGGTGTTCGACATGGACTCCACGCTGATCGAAGCGGAAGTCATCGACGAGTTGGCCAAGGCTGCCGGTGTGGGCGAGCAAGTCTCCGAGATCACCGAGCGCGCCATGGCCGGTGAGCTGGATTTCCGGGCGAGCTTCAAGGAGCGCCTGGCGCTGCTTAAAGGGCTGGATGTCAGTGTGCTGGACTCCATCGGCGCCTCCCTGCGCCTGACCGAAGGCGCCGAAACCCTGTTCGCCGAGCTCAAGCGCCTGGGCTACAAGACCGCGATCCTGTCGGGCGGCTTCACTTACTTCGCCAAGCAATTGCAGGCCAAGTTGGGCATCGACTATGTGTTCGCCAACGAGCTGGAAGTGGTGGATGGCAAGGTGACTGGCGTGGCGGTCGAGCCGATTGTCGACGCGCAGCGCAAGGCGGACCTGCTGAAGGAACTGGCGCACAAGGAAGGTTTGCGTCTGGAGCAGACTATCGCTGTCGGCGACGGTGCGAATGACCTGCCGATGCTGGCGATTGCCGGGTTGGGTGTGGCGTTCCGTGCCAAGCCGCTGGTGAAGCAGTCGGCGAAGCAGGCGATTTCGACCTTGGGGTTGGATGGGGTGTTGTATCTGCTGGGCTTCCGGGATCGCGACGGTCAGCTGTAAGCCTCACGATGATCATTCCCACGCTCCGCGTGGGAATGCATCCTGTGACGCTCCGCGTCACGCCTCTAAAAGCTGACGCAGAGCGTCAAGGGCTGCGTTCCCACGCAGAGCGTGGGAACGATCAGTGCGTCAGGCTTTTGGCAGTGCCATACCCTGGCCCATCTGCACCGGCGTGCCGGCTGCCAGCTCTTCAGCCCACTTCACCTGATCCGGCCCGAACAGCACGATTGCAGTCGAACCCAGTTTGAAGCGGCCCAGCTCAGCGCCTTTCTCCAAGTGAATCGGCGCACGCGCGGCCTCATCGTAGCGGAAGGTTTTCAGCTCACGCTTCGGCGGTGTCACCAAGCCAGCCCACACGGTTTCAATCGACGCCACAATCATCGCGCCCACCAATACCACGGCCATCGGGCCGCGTTCGGTGTCGAAAATGCAGGCAACTCGCTCGTTACGCGCAAACAGCTCCGGTACGTTTTCGGCGGTGGTCTGGTTGACCGAGAAGATGCGCCCCGGGATGTAGATCATCTCGCGCAGGGTGCCGGCCAGCGGCATGTGCACGCGGTGGTAGTCCTTCGGCGACAGGTACACCGTTGCAAAATCACCGCCCATGAACGGCGCCGCCACGGCGGAATCACCGCCCAGCAGTTCCAGCACGCTGAAGCTGTGGCCTTTGGCCTGGAACACGCGACCATGTTCGATCGGGCCAAGCTGGCTGACCGCGCCATCGGCGGGGCTCAAGATCGCGCCTGGAGTTTGGTCCAGCGGGCGAGCGCCGTCTTTCAGCGCGCGGGTGAAGAACGCGTTGAAGTGCTCGTAGGCGGTCACGTCTTCAACCAGGGCCTGGGACATGTCCACTTGATAGCGCTTGGCGAACCAGCTGGTGAAGGCGTTCTTGAACCAGCGCACGCGGCACTCGGCAATGCAGCCGGCCAAGCGCGACAGCAGGTGGTGCGGCAGCAAGTACTGGCTGAGGATAAACAACTGCTTTTTCATTTACTGTCCTTAAACCTTAAATCTCAACGGGGGTGTCGGGGTGGTTGCCCCATTCGCCCCAGGAACCGGCATAACCTTTGACTCGCGGATAACCGAGCGCCTTGGCCACCAGGTAGGTGAAGCCAGAGCGGTGGTGAGTCTGGCAGTGGGTGATGATTTCTTTGTCGCGGGTCAGCCCGAGGTCTTCGAGGATCTGCGGCATGTCGCGGCGGATGCGCAGGTTGCGCGCAGGGTCCATGCCGGCGGTCCATTCGAAGTTCACGGCGCCGGGGATGTGCCCACCTTTGGCGGCGAGGACTTTCTCGCCGGAATACTCCAGCGGGCCGCGTGCGTCCCAGATGCCCAGGTCGGCAGCACCGAGGCGGCTTTGCAGGTACTCGCGGGTGGCGGTGGGGCCGTCGTGCAAGGTGAGGCTGACCGGGCCGCCGACGGCTGCGGGCACGTCGGTGCTGACCGGGTGCTGGCCTTCCAGCCAGGCCAGCAGGCCGCCGTCGAGGTAGTGGTATTTCTGATGGCCGATCACGTCGAGCATCCAGATGAAACGCCCGGCCCAGCCGCCGCCTTCGTCGTCGTAGACCACGTAGGTCGCGTCCGGGGTGTGGCCCAGTTCGCCGAAAAGTTTTTCCAGGTCGGCCTTGTGGGGCAGCAGGCCCGGTGCAGGCGGCTGGCCCAATTGGGTGCGCTTGGGGTCAACGAAATGCGCGCCGGGGATATGCCCCTGGGCGTAGCGGGCAGCGCTGGTGAGGTCCACCAGAATCAGGTGTTCGGCATCAAGGCGAGCTTGCAGGTCGCTGGATTCGATCACCAGCGGCAAGCCAGAGAAGTCAGGCATGTGAGGTCTCCTGGGCACAAATGTTGGCGATAAAGGACCGCGATTGTAGCGCAAGCATCAGGCGCTGCGGTTGGTAAAGCAGTGCAGGGCCTTCTCGATGCATTGGGCGGTTTTGCCGAAGGCTTGCACGGTGGTTTCCGAGAACGGCCCGCCGCCCTGGTCGGCCACCATCAGCATCACCACCTTGCCGTTGCAGCTCAGGGAGCGCAGCAGCAGGTGTTCGCCGGTGAACAGACGGCGCAGGATCGGCGGTAGCAAGGCCGAGAACTGCGCGTGGTTGTCCGGGGTGAGGCGCACCTGCGCGGACTTTTCCAGCAGGCGTTGCAGCAGGGTGCTGTTGGTCACGTCCAGGCTGAGGTTGGCGGCGTCTTTCGGCAAACCGTCGGCCTGATGCACACGCAAGGTGCTTTGGGCACGGTCGGTCATCAGCAGCATGACCCGCTGCATGCCACTGGCCACCAGGGCTTCCTTGGCGCAGGTGGTCAGATGCATGGCGTTGGCAAAACGGCTTGGCTCCACCAGCAACTCGGTGCAGCGTTTGCGCCATACGGCCAGGGATTCGGCGGTAGGTGGCGACGCGGGCAGCAGGCCGCGATGGATTTTCTGCACGTGCCATGGCCAGATCAGCGACAGCGCTGGGTGCCATAAATCAGGCATCAGCGTGGTGCGGGCGCTGGTCACGGCTTGCTGGTGCACTTGCTGCTGCACATCGCCCAGCGGCTGTTGCAGGTACAGCGCGGTGAGGTATTGCCAGCGCTCGGTGTGCGGGCAGGTCCAGGACTCCTGGGCCGACATCGCCAGGCCGTTGGCCAGCAGTACGGTGTTGGCCGGCTGGTTCAGCCAGCGCCGCAGGTTGGGTTCGGCGTCGAGCAATTGCTGTTGGCGCAGGGCGTCGTCTTCGCGGGCGATGTGCAGCGCCTTGACCAGCAAACGCTGCTCCTTGAGCAGCAGGTTGTAGCCCTGGGAGACCCAGATCGGCAGGTGCCAGGCTTCGGTCAAGCCCAGGCACAGGTCCAGCAGGCGTACGCCGAACAATTCCTGCTCGACCTGGCGCGCCGGCTGGCCTTTGTGGATCACCCGCAGTTCCCATTCTTCGAGGAGCTTGGGGTAGGCGACCGCCATCGGCCACAGCGGTGACAGAAACAGCAGACTGCCCCAGTGAATGTCCTGCCACAAACGCGCCAGGCGGCTGGCGAACAAACCGTTGGCCTGTTGCGAGGCGTGCTGGCTGACCAGCAGCAATTGGCGCAAGGCCACGGGGATCTCATGGGCCGGCACCGACGGCAAGCGCGCCAGCAGCTCTTCGGCGCGTTTCAGGCCGAGGCGGTTGAGCGCCACTTCGAGGTTTTCCGCAGGCTCCGTGAAACTGCCGTGGGTATGGCTGTTGGCCTCGCGCATCACGCTGAGCACCAGCGCCGGGCTGTTCTGCATCAGCTCGGCAATATCTCGCAACGAACTGCGGCTATCACGGATGCCTTTGCACACGCGCTCGTGGCTGGCCTGGGGGACAGGCAGCAGCACATCGTCCAGGCGCTTGATCCAAGCGGCGAGGGTAGTGGGTTTTGCAGTTGGGACTGTCGTTTCATTAGCCATGATTGGGGCGCGATCATCACTTGCGGTCAACACGCCCGGATCGGGCCGAACTGGCTTTTCGCCTTAACGGGCTATAGTCTGGCGCAGTTTTGCCGATAAGTAGAACAAGAGTTTTGCAGTTCCTCCAAATATGTCCATGAACCCGACGGCGCAAGTACAGATCCCCTATGGCTAAAATTATCGGCATCATCGTCGTCTTCGCAAGCGTGCTCGGCGGGTACGTCCTGTCCCACGGTAAAATTGCCGCGCTGATCCAGCCTTTCGAGGTGTTGATTATCGGTGGTGCGGCGTTGGGCGCGTTCCTGCAAGCGAACCCCGGCTACATGACCATGCACGTGATCAAAAAGTCGCTGGGCATGTTCGGTTCGCGCTTCACCCACACCTTCTACCTGGAAGTGCTGGGGCTGGTGTACGAGATCCTCAACAAGAGCCGCCGCGAAGGCATGATGGCCATCGAGGCCGATATCGAAGACGCTGCCGCCAGCCCGATTTTCGCCAAGTACCCGGCCGTGCTCAAAGATGAGCGCATGACCGCCTACATCTGCGATTACCTGCGCATCATGTCTTCCGGCAACATGGCCCCCCATGAGCTGGAAGGCCTGTTCGACATGGAATTGTTCAGCCTCAAGGAAGAGCTGGAGCACCCGTCCCACGCCGTGACCGGCATCGCCGACGGCATGCCCGGCTTTGGTATCGTCGCGGCGGTACTCGGTATCGTGGTGACCATGGCTTCCTTGGGCGAAGGCGACCAGGCGGCCATCGGCATGCACGTAGGTGCGGCACTGGTCGGTACCTTCTTCGGTATTCTCGCGGCCTACGGTTTCTTTGGCCCGCTGGCCACCTCCCTGGCTCACGACGCCAAGGAAGAAATCAACCTGTACGAATCGATCAAGGCCAGCCTGGTAGCGTCCGCTTCCGGCATGCCGCCATCGCTGGCGGTGGAATTCGGTCGCAAGGTGCTGTACCCGAAACATCGCCCAAGCTTCGCCGAGCTGGAACAAGCGGTTCGCGGTCGCTAAGCCATGGAAAACAACCAGCCGATAATCATCAAGCGCGTCAAGCGCTTCGCTGCGGGGCACCATGGCGGTGCCTGGAAAATCGCCTTCGCCGACTTTGCGACGGCGATGATGGCGTTCTTCCTGGTGCTGTGGCTGATGTCCACCGCCACGCCGGAACAAAAGATCGCCATCGCCGGTTACTTCAAGGACCCGATTGGCTTCTCGGAAAGCGGCACGCCCTTCGTCATCGACCTCGGCGGTTCGCCGCAGTTGGCGCCGGAGCGCACCATCAACCCCGAGATCAAGACCGAGTCGCCGCAGGAAAATATCCCGATCGAGCGCGATACCGTCGAAGCCATGGCCGAGCAGGTCGAGCAGGAACGCCTGGAGCTGTTGCTGCAAGAGTTGCAGACCAAGGTGGATGAGAACCCGCAGTTGCTGAAGTTCAAGGATCAGATTTCGTTTGAAATCACCCCGGACGGCCTGCGCATCCAGATCACCGACGCCGCCAACCGGCCGATGTTCGACTCCGGCAGCGCACGCTTGAAGCCGTACTTTGAAGACATCCTGCTGGCCATGGCCGACACCATCAAGGCGGTGCCGAACAAGATCAGCATCAGCGGCCACACCGACGCCAAGCCGTACTCGGGCCAGGGCGACTTCGGCAACTGGGAGCTCTCGGCCAACCGCGCCAACGCCGCCCGCCGTGCGTTGGTGGCCGGCAGCTACCCGGACCCGCAAGTGGCGCGCGTGGTGGGGTTTGCCTCGTCGCAGCTGTTTGATCACGAAGACCCGTTCAACCCGATCAACCGCCGCATCGACATCGTGGTGCTGACCAAAAAGGCCCAGCGTGCGATTGAAGGTGATCAGCCTAAACCGGTGCCGACTCCAGGCGCGGGTGCGCCGGGTGAAGTGCCGGTTGATCCGAATGCCATTCCGCCGGGGCAGGAGCCGTTGCCGGCCCATGAGCTACGGCAGAAGTTGAATCTGTTTGATGATGGTGGGGTGAAGGATCCTACGGTGCCTAAGGCTGGCTCGTAAGCATCAGTGGAAGCCAACAAATGAAAACGCCCCGACTATTCGGGGCGTTTTCATTTCTGGTCAGAGGGGCAGATAGGCTTTGACGCCGCTGATCACACCTTGCATGTCGTCTATGCACAGGCGTGGAACGAAGTATTCGCGACCTTTGGTGCGGGTTTTTCTGTGGAGTTTGTCGAGGCGTTCGAAGCTGACGGTGTAGATCATGTCGCACTTCACCCACAGCTCTTTGTAGCCATCGGACTGAAGTGGATTGGTGCGCAGTAGGTGGTGCCAGTCGTGCTGTATATCCGGGGCAGTAGAGGATATGGGGACCACGGTGCAGAGTTTACGGTTGTGCGTGGCGGTAGGTGAGATCACCACGACTTTGCGGATCTTCAGCATTTCCGGGGCGACAAACCCTCGTGTGAAGTCGCAGAGAAGCACATCGCCTTGTTTGGGGTGATAGTAGAGAGCCAATCGTGATTTCCCCACAAAAAGCAAAGCCGCCCGAAGGCGGCTTCATTCGACACGCAGTGGAGCTTGCTTCGCCCCTTCTGCGCCGCTGGATCAACCCCGAAAAGGACCCAGACTCCTGCCAGCTTTCGCTGGTGACGGAGCGATTATGGACATCAGAAATTCCGAATTCAAGCTGGCATGTATCGGTGAAGCGCCCAGTTGTGACGAATTCTTGATGCCAGCCCCCATTAAATCAATGGAGTAGCGCGCCCCGCAGCTTGATTTATATGTATCAAGACTTGGCCGCTCAGTAACTGCTCTCCGGCAAGCTCGCAATAATCGACCGATAGCTATTCATCCGCTGCTGCTGCACACGCCCATCTTCCAGTGCCTTGAGCAACGCACAACCCGGCTCGCGGTCGTGTTTGCAGTCGCGGAAGCGGCAGGTGCCGATCAGGTCGTTGAACTCGATAAAGCCCGCTTCCACATCGCTGCGGCTGACGTGGCCGAGGCCGAATTCACGGATACCCGGGGAGTCGATCAGCTCGCCGCCGCCCGGGAAGTGGAACAGCCGCGCCGTGGTGGTGGTGTGCGTACCCTGGCCGGACAGTTCCGACAGCGGGCCCACGCGGGTGTCGACTTCCGGCAGCAGGCTGTTGACCAGCGAGGATTTACCCACGCCGGACTGGCCGACAAACACGCTGATGCGCCCGTCCAACTGCTGTTGCAGCTGTTCCATGCCATTACCGTGATGGGCCGAAACCTCCAGCACCGGGTAACCCAGGGTGCGGTAGACCGCCAGCAGCGCATTCAGCGCCGGAGCGTTCTGTTCGTCGATCAGGTCGAACTTGTTCAGCAGCAATAGCGGGCGGATGCCGGCATGCTCGGCGGCTACCAGGTAGCGGTCGATCAGGTTGGCATGGGGCTCGGGCAGCGGCGCGAACACGATCACGATCATGTCGACGTTGGCGGCGACTGGCTTGAGCTGGCCACGGCTGTCGGGGCGACGCAGTTCGGTGGTGCGCGGCAACTGGGCGACGATCACGCCGATGCCCTGGTTGCCGGCACGCCAGACCACCTTGTCGCCGGTGACCAGCGCTGGCAGGTTGGCGCGCAGGTGGCAACGGAACACTTGGCCTGCGAGTTCGCCTTCCAGCGCCTCGACTTCGACCTGCACCCCAAAGTGCGCGATCACCAGGCCCGTTTGCTCGGGGCCCAGGTCGCCGCCCTCAAGCGCTTCCACGGCGGAGGATTCACGTTTGGCGGCGCGAGCGGCGCGTTCACCTTGAATCTTTTCGATGCGCCAGTTTTGGCGACGATTGAGCTGGCGTTTGGCCATTGGTGTTCCGTGTCGATAATGCAAAGGTTGGGTAAAACGGTCGCGAGTCTAGCACGGCCCCGCCTGCTAAACTGCGCAGCTACGCCAAGGTGCCAAGAGAATCAAGCCATGCAAAACCCACAGAACCTGATTTGGATCGATCTGGAAATGACCGGTCTGAACCCCGACACCGACGTCATCATCGAGATGGCGACCATTGTCACCGACAGCAACCTCAACACCTTGGCCGAAGGTCCGGTGATCGCCATTCACCACAGCGACGCCGTACTCGCCACCATGGACGAGTGGAACACCCGCACCCACGGCAACTCCGGCCTGACCCAGCGCGTGCGCGACAGCCGTATCAGCATGGCCGAAGCCGAAGCCGAGACCCTTGCGTTCCTGGAAAAATGGGTACCGAAGGGCAAGTCGCCGATCTGCGGCAACAGCATCTGCCAGGATCGTCGCTTCCTCTATACCCACATGAAGGGGCTGGAAAGCTACTTCCACTACCGCAACCTGGATGTGTCCACCTTGAAAGAGCTGGCCGCGCGTTGGGCGCCGGAAGTCAAAGACAGCTTCCATAAAGGCAGCACCCATCTGGCGCTGGATGATATTCGCGAGTCGATCGCCGAGTTGCAGCATTACCGCAAGCATTTCATCAAGGCTTGATGCTGGCACTTTGTGGCGAGGGAGCTTGCTCCCGCTAGAGTGCGCAGCACTCTTAGTCGCTGCCTGTCACACTACATTTTTTGAAACCTGGGGCTGCTGCGCAGCCCAGCGGGAGCAAGCTCCCTCGCCACAATGCAAGGATCGCCATCATGCTGTTGATGCTCTACCTCATCGCCATCACCGCCGAAGCCATGACTGGCGCGCTGTCTGCCGGGCGGCGTGGCATGGACTGGTTTGGCGTGGTGCTGATCGCCTGCGTGACGGCGCTGGGTGGCGGTTCGGTGCGTGACGTGCTGCTGGGGCATTACCCGCTGACCTGGGTCAAACACCCGGAATACCTGGTGCTGACCTCGGTCGCGGCGTTGGTGACGATCTTTATCGCCCCGCTGATGCGCCACCTGCGTTCGCTGTTCCTGGCGCTGGACGCCGTGGGTCTGGTGGCGTTTACCTTGATCGGCTGCATGACCGCCCTGGAAATGGGCCACGGCATGCTGGTGGCGTCGGTCAGCGGCGTGATCACTGGTGTATTTGGCGGCATCCTGCGGGATATCTTCTGCAACGACATCCCGCTGATTTTTCGCCGTGAGCTGTACGCCAGCGTGTCGTTCCTTGCCGCCTGGTTCTACCTGCTGTGCCTGTACCTGGAGCTGCCCAGCGAGCAATCGATTTTGCTGACCCTGTTCAGCGGCTTTCTCTTACGCCTGTTGGCGATCCGTTTTCACTGGGAAATGCCCAAGTTCGTCTACAACGACGACGTGCACTAGCGCGTCGCGTGTTGGTTCAGCGCCCATTCCACGTGTTCGCGCACCAGCTCCGACGGATACTCCCGCCGCGCCTTCAAGGCTTCCAGCACCGGAATGCTCGACGGCGCATTGCCCAGGCCCACCGCCAGGTTGCGCAGCCAGCGCTCATAACCGGCGCGGCGTAGGGGCGAACCTTCGGTGCTGCTGAGGAATTTGTCCTCGTCCCACATAAACAGTTCGGCCAGTTCGGCGTTGTCCAGGTTGTGGCGCGGCTTGAAATCGCTTTCGCTGGTGGCGCGGGCGAAACGATTCCACGGGCAGACGATCTGACAGTCATCGCAGCCGAATACGCGGTTGCCGATGAGTGGGCGCAGGTCTTCCGGGATCGCGCTCTTGAGTTCGATGGTCAGGTAGGAGATGCAGCGCCGCGCGTCCAGCACATAGGGGCCGACGAAGGCATTGGTGGGGCAGATGTCCAGGCACGCGGTGCAGCGCCCGCAATGTTCGGTGCTGTGGGGCGCGTCCACCGGCAAGGGCAAATCGACAAACAGCTCGCTGAGGAAGAAATAACTGCCGGCCTTGCGATTGAGTACCAGCGTGTTTTTGCCGATCCAGCCCAGGCCGGCCTGTTCGGCGATGGCTTTTTCCAGCACTGGCGCGCTGTCGACAAAGGCGCGAAAGCCGAACGGGCCGATTTGCGCCTGAATGCGGTCGGCCAGTTGCTGCACGCGCTTGCGGATCAGCTTGTGGTAGTCGCGGCCGAGGGCGTAGCGGGAGATGTAGGCTTTTTCCGGCTTGGCCAGCAGTTGCGCCATCTGGGTGTCGCCGGGCAGGTAGTCCATGCGCAGCGAGACCACGCGCAACGTGCCGGGCACCAGTTCATCGGGATGGGAGCGTTTGCTGCCGTGGGCGCCCATGTAGTCCATCTCGCCGTGGTAGCCCGCGTCGAGCCAGCGTTGCAGGTGCTGTTCATGCTCGGCCAGGTCCAGGCCGCTGATGCCGACTTGTTGAAAGCCCAGTTCGCGGCCCCAGTCTTTGATCGATTGGGCGAGGGCGGGCAGATCGGAGGTAATAGCAGGCATGAGACACGGGAAACCACAGGTTAGATGCGTATAATTCTGCCAGACATCGGAGCTTGAAGACGCATGCCGCAGACAAAACACCCAATTACCGACGTTCAGCCCCTGTTGCCTGGCGATTTGCCGCAACTGGCTGTGCGTTCCCCGGATGCCCATAAAGGTCAGTTCGGCCACCTGCTGGTGATCGGCGGAGACCGTGGCCTGGGCGGCGCAGCGCTGTTGAGCGCCGAAAGCGCCTTGCGCAGTGGCGCCGGCCTGGTTTCCCTGGCGACGCGCCCGGAGCACGTGCCTGCCGCGTTGGCGCGCTTGCCGGAAGTCATGACCGTGGGCGTGAGTTCGGCCAACCAACTGATGGGCCTGCTGGAAAACATCTCGGTCATCGTCATTGGCCCCGGCCTGGGCGATGCCGCCTGGGGCAAAAGCCTGCTGTCGGTCGCTGCCAACGCGCGCCAGCCACAGGTCTGGGACGCCGACGCCTTGAACCAGCTGGCCTCGGGCGGCGTCAGCCTGCCGGCCAACTCGGTGATTACCCCGCATCCGGGCGAAGCCGCGCGCTTGTTGGGCCTCTCGACAGCCGAGGTTCAGGCCGATCGCCTTAAGGTGGCGCGCGCGTTGAGTCAGAAATTCAATGCAGTGGCTATTCTCAAGGGGGCTGGCAGTTTGATTGCCAGCCCGGACGGACGTATTGCGCGATGTGATCAAGGCCATCCGGCGATGGCTACGGCCGGGCTCGGTGATGTGCTGGCCGGTCTGGTCGGGGCGTTGCTGGCCCAGGGCATGTCTGCTTATGAGGCAAGCTGCCTGGCCGTGTGGTTGCACGCCACGGCGGGAGATCGCCAGGGTAGTTTTGGTCGCGGGCTCGCGGCCAGCGACCTGATACCCGCCATTCGTCAATTGCTGGAGGAGCAGTCACCGTGTCTGAAGTAGTTCTTTTCCTCGCCGATGAGGACGCGATGGTCGCGTTGGGTCAGCGTATCGCCCAGGTGACGGCCGGCGCGGGGCTGATCTTTCTCGAAGGCGACCTGGGGGCGGGCAAGACCACGTTGTCCCGGGGGATTATTCGCGGCTTGGGCCATACGGGCGCGGTAAAAAGCCCGACGTTCACCTTGGTAGAGCCCTACGAGATTGGTGCCATCCGCGCCTTTCACTTCGACCTCTACCGCCTGGTGGACCCCGAAGAGCTGGAATACATGGGCATCCGCGATTATTTCGATGAGGATGCGTTGTGCCTGATCGAGTGGCCAGATAAAGGCACAGGCTTTTTGCCAAAGCCGGACCTGACCATTACCATTACGCCGCATGAGACAGGACGTCAGCTGAAGTTGTTGCCCCAAAGCGCGCGCGGCCAGTCGTGGTGCGCCGCTTTGGCATTGGAATTCAAATAATTGGTGGGGTTAGGTATGCGCTTTCGCGCGTTGGTTGCTGTCGTAGGGGTGTTGCTTGCGGCAATGACTGTCAATGCTCTGGCTGCTTCGCAGGTGAAAAGTGTGCGCCTGTGGCGAGCGCCGGATAACACGCGACTGGTGTTCGACCTGTCTGGCCCGGTCCAGCACAGTGTCTTTACCCTGACGGCGCCTGATCGCCTGGTGATCGACATCAACGGTGCGACCCTGGCCGCGCCGTTGAGCGTCTCCACCGCCAACACGCCGATTACCGCCATGCGTTCGGCACAGCGTACGCCGACCGACCTGCGGGTGGTCATCGACCTGAAAAAGACCGTCACCCCGAAAAGTTTTGTGCTGGCGCCGAACGCCCAGTACGGCAACCGCTTGGTGGTCGATCTGTTCGACAACCCCGCCGATGCCAACCCGCCGCCGGCGCCACCGCCGAGTGTCGCGACGGTGCCTGCGGTGCCGGTCAACCCGACACAACCGCAGGTCAAGCTGCCGCCGCTGCCACCGGCCCCGTCGGGCAAGCGCGACATTATCGTGGTGATCGACGCCGGCCACGGCGGCGAAGACCCCGGCGCCTCAGGCTCGCGCGGCCAGCATGAAAAAGACGTGGTGCTTGCCATCGCCCGCGAACTGCAGCGCCAGGTCAACGGCATGAAGGGCTACCGCGCCGAGCTGACCCGCACCGGCGACTACTTCATCCCGCTGCGTGGGCGTACCGAAATCGCCCGCAAGAAGGGCGCCGATCTGTTCGTCTCGATCCACGCCGACGCCGCTCCGTCCACCGCCGCGTTTGGCGCTTCGGTGTTTGCCCTGTCGGATCGTGGCGCTACCTCGGAGACGGCCCGTTGGCTGGCCGACAGTGAAAACCGTTCCGACTTGATCGGCGGGGCCGGTAACGTGTCCCTCGATGACAAGGACAAAATGCTCGCCGGCGTGCTGCTCGACCTGTCGATGACCGCCTCGTTGACCTCCAGCCTGAACGTCGGCCAGAAAGTCCTGAGCAATATCGGCCGGGTCACGTCGTTGCACAAACAGCGCGTAGAGCAGGCCGGGTTCATGGTGTTGAAGTCGCCGGATATCCCGTCGATCCTGGTGGAAACCGGGTTTATCTCCAACGCCAACGAAGCCTCGAAGCTGGCCAGCGCCAGTCACCAGCAGGCCTTGGCGCGTTCGATCAGCGCGGGTATCCGCCAGTTCTTCCAGCAGAACCCGCCGCCGGGCACGTATATCGCCTGGCTGCGCGACTCCGGGAAAATCGCCCAGGGCCCGCGTGACCACCGCGTGCAACCGGGCGACACCCTGGCCATGCTGGCCGTGCGCTTCCAGGTATCGGCCGCGACGTTGCGTAGCGCCAACAGCCTGAAGACCGATGAATTGAAAGTCGGCCAGGTGTTGACCATCCCCGGCACCGAATTGGCAGCACAGTAATGAGTGAATCAGTCTTGAACAACGGCTCGCGTATCGAGCTGCTCAGCCCGCGCCTGGCTAACCAGATTGCTGCCGGTGAGGTGGTTGAGCGCCCGGCGTCGGTGATCAAGGAGTTGCTGGAAAACAGCATCGACTCCGGCGCCAAGCGCATCGACGTGGACGTGGAGCAGGGCGGCGTCAAGCTGCTGCGGGTGCGCGATGACGGCAGCGGCATCTCTTCCGATGACCTGCCGCTGGCCCTGGCCCGTCACGCCACCAGCAAAATCCGCGACCTCGAAGACCTGGAGCGGGTGATGAGCCTGGGCTTTCGTGGTGAGGCATTGGCGTCCATCAGCTCCGTGGCGCGCCTGACCTTGACCTCCCGCACCCGCAGCGCCGAACAGGCCTGGCAGGTGGAAACCGAAGGCCGCGACATGGCGCCCCGGGTTCAGCCGGCAGCGCATCCGGTGGGTACTTCGGTGGAAGTGCGCGACCTGTTCTTCAATACTCCGGCGCGGCGCAAATTCCTCAAGGCCGAAAAAACCGAATTCGATCACCTGCAGGAAGTCATCAAGCGCCTGGCCCTGGCGCGTTTCGATGTGGCGTTTCATTTACGCCACAACGGCAAGACCATCCTCAGCCTGCACGAAGCCCATGACGAAGCCGCGCGTGCGCGCCGGGTGTCGGCGATTTGTGGCGCGGGCTTCCTGGAGCAGGCGTTGCCGATTGAAATCGAACGCAACGGTTTGCGCCTATGGGGTTGGGTCGGCTTGCCGACGTTCTCCCGCAGCCAGGCGGACTTGCAGTACTTCTTCGTGAATGGCCGCGCGGTGCGCGACAAGCTGGTGGCCCACGCGGTGCGCCAGGCGTATCGCGACGTGCTGTTCAACGGGCGGCACCCGACGTTTGTGCTGTTCTTCGAGGTCGACCCCTCGGTGGTGGACGTCAACGTGCACCCAACCAAGCACGAAGTGCGCTTCCGTGATGGGCGCATGGTGCACGATTTCCTCTATGGCACGTTGCACCGCACCTTGGGCGATGTGCGCCCGGATGATCATCTGGGTGCGCCGATCGTCACAGCCGTGGTACGCCCGAGCGGGCCGGAGGCGGGTGAGTTTGGCCCTCAGGGCGAAATGAGCCTGGCCGGCAACCTGCTGCAATCGACACCGCCGCAGCCATCGTTCGCGGCGCCGGGTTCTGGCGCGGGTGCGGGCTATCAGTATCAATACACGCCGCGTCCGCAATCGGCCGTGCCGGTAGCTGAAGCGCAGGCTGCGTATCGCGAGTTTTTCGCGCCGCTGCCGGGGGCTGAGCCGGGGGCCGCTGTCGCGTTGCCGGACGGTGGCGGTGATATTCCGCCGCTGGGCTATGCGCTGGCGCAGCTCAAGGGCATCTATATTCTTGCGGAAAACGCCCACGGCCTGGTGCTGGTGGACATGCACGCCGCCCACGAGCGGATCATGTACGAGCGCCTCAAGATCGCCATGGCCAGCGAAGGCCTCAGTGGCCAGCCGCTGCTGGTGCCGGAATCCCTGGCGGTCAGCCAGCGCGAAGCCGATTGCGCCGAAGAGCATGCCGCTGTGTTCCAGAAGCTTGGCTTTGAGCTGCAACGCCTGGGCCCGGAAACCCTGGCCATCCGCCAGATCCCGGCGCTGCTCAAGCAGGCCGAGGCCAACCGCCTGGTCGCCGACGTGCTCGCCGACCTGATGGAGTACGGCACCAGCGACCGCGTGCAGGCGCATATCAACGAGCTGCTCGGCACCATGGCCTGCCACGGCGCCATCCGCGCCAACCGCCGCCTGGCACTGCCGGAAATGAACGGGCTGCTGCGCGACATGGAAAACACCGAGCGCAGCGGGCAATGCAACCATGGCCGACCGACCTGGACCCAAATGGGCCTGGACGATCTGGACAAACTGTTCTTGCGCGGTCGCTGATGAGTGCCTTGCCCCCCGCGATCTTCCTGATGGGCCCCACGGCCGCAGGCAAGACCGACTTGGCCATCGAACTGACCAAAGTGTTGCCCTGCGAGTTGATCAGCGTCGACTCTGCCCTGGTTTACCGGGACATGGACATCGGCACGGCCAAGCCGTCCAAAGCGCTGCTGGCCCAGTATCCGCACAAGCTGATCGACATCATCGACCCGGCCGAGAGCTATTCGGCGGCGGACTTCCGTACCGACGCCCTGGCCGCCATGGCCGAGATCACCGCGCGCGGCAATATTCCGCTGCTGGTGGGCGGCACGATGCTCTATTACAAGGCTTTGCAGGAAGGCCTGGCGGATATGCCGGCGGCAGACGCCCAAGTGCGCGCCGAGCTTGAGGAAGAGGCTGCACGCCTTGGCTGGCAAGCCTTGCACGACCAATTGGCAGCCATTGACCCGGTATCCGCCGCGCGCATCCACCCCAATGATCCGCAGCGCCTCAGCCGTGCGTTGGAAGTCTGGCGTGTGAGTGGCCAGACGATGACTGAACACAGGCTGAAACAAACTGCGCAAAGTGCCGACGCAGGCGCATCTGGACGGTCACAATTGCCCTATACTGTGGCGAATCTGGCCATTGCCCCGGCGAATCGCCAGGTGCTGCATGACCGTATTGCACAAAGATTCACAATTATGTTGGAACAGGGGTTCGTGGACGAGGTCGTAGCACTGCGTTCCAGAGGTGACCTGCATCTAGGGTTGCCTTCGATACGTGCTGTAGGCTATCGCCAAGTCTGGGAACACCTGGATGGCAAGCTGACGTCAGCCGAAATGCAGGAGCGCGGCATCATTGCCACGCGCCAATTGGCGAAGCGCCAGTTCACCTGGCTGCGCAGCTGGAGCGATTTGCACTGGCTGGACAGCCTGGACAGCGACAATCTGTCACGCGCCTTGAAATACTTGGGAACGGTCTCCATATTGAGCTGAGTCCTTGCAATTGCCGTCTATCCTTGGGGGTGTGACGGCCTTGAGCTATCTATTTTCCGATTTTTTATTATTGATCCTTAAAGGAGTGCGGCACATGTCAAAAGGGCATTCGCTACAAGACCCTTACTTGAATACTTTACGTAAAGAGAAAGTGGGGGTTTCCATCTACCTGGTCAACGGTATCAAGCTGCAAGGCACGATCGAGTCGTTCGACCAGTTCGTGATCCTGCTGAAAAACACCGTCAGCCAGATGGTCTACAAGCACGCTATCTCGACAGTCGTTCCAGTGCGTCCAATCCGTCTGCCAAGCGCAGCGGGTGATGAAGCAGCTGACGCTGAGCCAGGTAACGCCTGATAGGAGTCTCCTTTGTTCTTTGAGCGCCACGGTGGTGGTGAGCGGGTAATCCTCGTTCACTTGGATGGACAGGACCCTGAGGCGCGCGAAGATCCGCAGGAGTTTCAGGAGTTGGCGAATTCGGCCGGCGCCGAGACCGTTGCGTTTTTTAACGTACCGCGTCATCGGCCAACCGCCAAATTCCTGATTGGCAGCGGCAAGGTCGAGGAACTGCGCGACCTGGTCCACGCCGAAGAAGCCGATCTGGTGATCTTCAATCACGTCCTCACGCCCAGTCAGGAACGTAACCTCGAACGTGTCTTCGAGTGTCGCGTGATCGACCGTACCGGTCTGATTCTCGATATTTTCGCCCAACGCGCCCGTACCCATGAAGGCAAGCTCCAGGTTGAACTGGCCCAGCTTGACCACATGAGCACGCGGCTGGTTCGCGGCTGGACTCACCTTGAGCGTCAAGGTGGCGGTATCGGCATGCGTGGCCCGGGTGAAACCCAGCTGGAAACCGACCGGCGTCTGCTGCGGGTGCGCCTGCGCCAGATCAAGGGCCGCCTCGAAAAAGTGCGCAGCCAGCGTGAGCAATCGCGCCGTGGCCGTTCCCGTGCGGATATCCCTACCGTGTCCCTGGTGGGGTATACCAACGCCGGCAAGTCCACGCTGTTCAACAACGTGACCAAATCCGACGTCTATGCGGCCGACCAGTTGTTCGCCACGCTCGACCCGACCCTGCGCCGTCTGGATCTTGACGACCTGGGGCCGATTGTCCTGGCCGACACCGTGGGTTTCATTCGTCACTTGCCCCACAAGCTGGTCGAGGCATTTCGGTCTACGCTCGAAGAGTCGAGCAATTCCGACCTGCTGTTGCACGTGATCGATGCGGCTGAACCGGATCGCATGTTGCAGATCGAGCAGGTGATGCTGGTACTGGGCGAGATTGGTGCCCAGGACTTGCCGATCCTCGAGGTCTATAACAAACTCGATTTGCTTGAAGGCGTTGAGCCACAAATCCAACGCGATGAGAACGGCAAGCCCCAGCGGGTCTGGCTGTCGGCGCGTGATGGCAGTGGCCTGGAGCTGCTTGAACAAGCCATTGCCGAGTTGCTGGGCAGTGATTTGTTCGTCGGCACCTTGCGCTTGCCCCAGCGTTTTGCTCGACTGCGTGCACAGTTCTTCGAGCTGGGCGCAGTACAGAAAGAAGAATACGACGAAGAAGGTGTCAGCTTGCTGGCCGTTCGATTGCCGCGCACGGAGCTTAATCGGCTGGTCAGTCGTGAAGGCGTTGTACCGACAGAGTTCATCGAACAACACACTTTGCAATAAAAGCCTCCGAAAGCGGTTGTGCCGCAGTAGCAGGCATTCTGTAGCATTGGTCGGCGCGCCGTGGGTGCGTCTTTGCTTTATCAGATGGAGAGCGCTATGGCTTGGAATGAGCCGGGTGGCAACTCGAATAATCAGGATCCTTGGGGTGGTAAACGCCGCAATAATGGCGACCGCAAGGGGCCACCAGATCTCGACGAGGCCTTCCGAAAGCTGCAGGAAAGCCTGAATGGGTTGTTCGGTGGTGGAAAAAAACGTGGTGGTGACGACGGCGGTCGCACAAGCAAGGGCGGCGGCTACGGCCTGCTGGGCCTGGGTCTTGTCGTGCTGGCGTCCGTCTGGCTGTACAGCGCCGTCTACGTCGTGGACGAGCAGGAACAAGCCGTGGTGCTGCGCTTCGGCAAGTACTACGAGACTGTCGGCCCGGGCCTGAACATCTACTTCCCGCCGATCGACAAGAAGTACATGGAAAACGTCACGCGTGAGCGTGCCTATACCAAGCAGGGCCAGATGCTGACCGAAGACGAGAACATCGTCGAAGTGCCGCTGACCGTGCAGTACAAGATCAGCAACCTGCAAGACTTCGTGCTGAACGTTGATCAGCCTGAAGTCAGCCTGCAGCACGCGACCGAAAGCGCCCTGCGCCATGTGGTGGGTTCCACCGCGATGGACCAGGTGCTGACCGAAGGTCGTGAACTGATGGCCAGCGAAATCAAGGAACGCCTGCAGCGCTTCCTCGATACCTATCGCACCGGTATCACCGTGACCCAGGTGAACGTACAGAGCGCAGCGGCACCGCGTGAAGTGCAGGAAGCCTTTGATGACGTGATCCGCGCCCGTGAAGACGAGCAGCGTTCGCGCAACCAGGCTGAAACCTACGCCAACGGCGTCGTGCCGGAAGCCCGTGGTCAGGCCCAGCGTATCCTTGAGGATGCCAACGGTTACCGTGACGAAGTGGTTTCCCGCGCCAAGGGTGAGGCAGATCGCTTTACCAAGCTGGTCGCCGAGTACCGCAAGGCACCGGAAGTTACCCGTGAGCGTCTGTACCTGGACACCATGCAGGAAGTCTTCAGCAACACCAGCAAGGTTCTCGTGACCGGCAACAAAGGTGGGCAGAACAACCTGCTGTACCTGCCGCTGGACAAGATGATCGAAGGTGGTCGTAGCAGCACCAGCGCACCGGCTACCGGTTCGACAGCCGCTGCCAACGAAGCGAGCGCCCGTGCGGCCGCTGACTTGCTGCAACAGCAAACACGTAGCAGGGAGAGTCGTTGATGAGCAATAAATCGCTGACCGCCCTGATTGTGGGCGTCGTCGTGGTCATCGCGGCCTGGAACTGCTTCTACATCGTGTCTCAGACCGAGCGCGCGGTGATGCTGCAATTCGGTCGCGTGGTCCAGGCAGATGTCCAGCCGGGCCTGCATGTGAAAGTCCCCTTCGTCAACCAGGTGCGCAAGTTCGATGCGCGACTGATGACGCTGGATGCACCGACGCAACGCTTCCTGACCCTGGAAAAGAAAGCCGTGATGGTTGACGCCTACGCCAAGTGGCGCGTCAAGGATGCCGAGCGTTTCTACACTGCGACTTCCGGTATCAAGCAACTCGCCGACGATCGTTTGTCGCGCCGTCTGGAGTCGGGCCTGCGTGACCAGTTTGGTAAGCGCACCCTGCACGAGGTGGTGTCCGGTGAACGTGATGCGCTGATGGCTGATATCACGCGTTCGTTGAACGCGATGGCGGAAAAAGAGCTGGGCATCGAAGTGGTTGATGTTCGGGTCAAGGCCATTGATCTGCCGAAGGAAGTGAACCGCAGCGTCTTTGAGCGTATGAGCACTGAGCGTGAGCGTGAAGCTCGTGAGCACCGCGCCAAGGGTAACGAGCTGGCCGAGGGTATCCGTGCGGATGCCGACCGTCAGCGCCGTGTACTGCTGGCAGAAGCCTATCGCGAGTCCGAAGTGGCCCGTGGTGATGGTGATGCCCAGGCCGCAGCGATCTACGCCAAGGCCTACGGCCAGGACCAGGAGTTCTACGCGTTCTACCGTAGCCTGCGCGCCTACCGTGAAAGCTTCGCGAACAAAACCGACGTCATGGTGCTGGACCCAAGTAGCGATTTCTTCCGCTACCTGGAAAAAGCCAAGTAATCAGCTCGTCACTGTATAGGGCGAACTCCGTCGGGCGGCTAAAACGCCTGGCGGGGTGATCCTTTCAGAAAACGGGTGTATGATGCGGCAGCCGGGAAATTCCCGGCTTTTTTGCGTCTGCATGTTTGATTCGGCAGGCGTGACAGGTTTTTCGAGGAAAGTGCCTGACGAGGCCGATTACAGGCCGTTCGTCACGTCGCTCTTGCGCGTGGTTTATGCAGGGGGCGGGTATTTTCTGCTTCACTCAAGGCTCGGCCGAGGGCTGGCCGCCCGGATCAAAGGGGATTGGCGTAATGGCAACGGTAGACCGCTGGCTGCTGCCAGATGGCATCGAAGAAGTACTGCCACCAGAAGCTGCGCGCATTGAAGTTGCGCGTCGCCAGGTGTTGGATCTGTTCCAGAGCTGGGGTTACGAGTTTGTCGTGACCCCCCATATCGAGTACCTGGAATCCCTGCTGACCGGCGCGGGCCAGGACCTGGATCTGCGCACCTTCAAGGTCATCGACCCGCAATCGGGCCGGCAAATGGGTTTCCGTGCCGACATCACGCCGCAAGTGGCGCGCATCGATGCGCACACCCTGCGTCGCGAAGGCCCGAGCCGCTTGTGCTACGCCGGCAGCGTGCTGCATGCACAGCCGCGTGCGTTGTCGTCTTCCCGTAGCCCGATCCAGTTGGGCGCCGAGTTGTACGGTGATGCGAGCCCGAGCAGCGACGTTGAAGTGATCAGCTTGATGCTGGCCATGCTGCAACTGGCGGATGTGCCGGATGTCCACATGGACCTGGGCCACGTCGGTATCTACCGTGGCCTGGCGCGTGCGGCCGGTTTGTCCGGTGAAGTGGAGCAACAGCTGTTCGATGCCCTGCAACGCAAGGCCATTGATGAAGTGATCGCCTTGACCGCAGGCGTGCCGGCGGATTTGGCCGAGATGCTGCGTGCACTGGTCAACCTGTGCGGCGGGCGTGAAGTGCTGGTGGCTGCGCGTGAGCGCCTGGCCAAGGCGCCGGCGCCGGTACTGGCTGCGCTGGATGACGTGCTGGCGATTGCCGAGCGGTTGTCGGCACGCTTCCCGGAGCTGCCGCTGTACTTTGACCTGGGTGAGTTGCGCGGTTACCACTACCACACCGGTGTGGTGTTCGCGGTGTTTGTACCGGGCGTTGGCCAAGCCATCGCCCAAGGCGGTCGTTATGACGACATCGGCGCCGACTTCGGTCGCGCCCGTCCGGCGACTGGCTTCTCTACCGATTTGAAAACCCTGGTGACCCTGGGGCGTGCTGAGGTCGAGCTACCGTCTGGTGGCATCTGGATGCCCGACAGTACGGACGCAGCACTCTGGCAGCAGGTTTGCCAGTTGCGCAGTGAGGGTCAGCGTGTCGTCCAGGCCTTGCCTGGGCAGCCATTGGCCGCCGCCCGTGAAGCGGACTGCGACCGGCAATTGATTCAGCAGAACGGGCTTTGGCAAGTATCGCCACTGGCTTCTTGAGTTTTCCTGCCGGCCATCGCCGGCACCAAGTTTGCGCGAATGAGGACAAGTGTTATGGGTAAGAATGTCGTAGTCCTGGGCACCCAATGGGGTGATGAGGGCAAAGGCAAGATCGTTGATCTGCTGACCGAACATGCTGCCGCCGTAGTGCGCTACCAAGGTGGCCACAACGCTGGCCACACCCTGGTCATCGATGGCGAAAAAACCGTCTTGCACCTGATCCCGTCGGGCGTGCTGCGCGAAGGCGTGCAGTGCCTGATCGGCAACGGCGTGGTGGTTGCACCTGACGCCCTGCTGCGCGAGATCATCAAGCTGGAAGAGAAAGGCGTACCGGTGCGCGAGCGCCTGCGTATCAGCCCGTCCTGCCCGCTGATCCTGTCCTTCCACGTTGCGCTGGACCAGGCCCGTGAAAAGGCCCGTGGCGAGCTGAAGATCGGTACCACCGGTCGCGGCATCGGCCCAGCCTACGAAGACAAGGTTGCACGTCGTGGCCTGCGTGTGGGCGACCTGCTCAACATGCCGCGCTTTGAAGACAAGCTGCGTGAACTGGTGGATTACCACAACTTCATGCTGGTGGGTTACTACAAAGAGCCGGCCATCGAGTTCGACAAGACCCTGGCCGAGTGCAAGGAATACGCCGAGCTGCTCAAGCCGCTGATGCTGGACGTGACTGCAGAGCTGCACGACCTGCGTCGCGCTGGCAAAGACATCATGTTCGAAGGCGCCCAAGGCTCCCTGCTGGACATCGACCACGGTACCTACCCGTACGTGACCAGCTCCAACACCACCGCTGGCGGCGTTGCCACCGGTTCCGGTGTTGGCCCGATGTTCCTGGACTACATCCTCGGCATCACCAAGGCCTACACCACTCGCGTAGGTTCGGGCCCGTTCCCGACTGAGCTGTTCGACGAAGTCGGCGCGCACCTGGCCAAGCAAGGCCACGAGTTCGGCGCTACCACTGGCCGTGCCCGTCGTTGCGGCTGGTTCGACGCCGTTATCCTGCGTCGCGCTATCGATGTGAACAGCATCTCGGGCATCTGCCTGACCAAGCTGGACGTACTCGACGGTCTGGAAACCATCAACATCTGCGTCGGCTACAAAGACGCCAACGGTAATGATGTTGCGCCGACCGACGCCGACAGCTACGTAGGCCTGCAGCCTGTGTACGAAGAAGTGCCGGGCTGGACCGAATCGACCGTGGGCGCCAAGACCCTGGAAGAACTGCCAGCGAACGCCCGTGCCTACATCAAGCGCGTTGAAGCGCTGATCGGCGCGCCGATCGACATTATTTCGACGGGCCCGGACCGCAACGAGACCATCGTTCTGCGTCACCCGTTCGCGTAATAAGCTGTTGATGTAAAAAGCAAAGGGCTCCTTCGGGAGCCCTTTGTCGTTTCTGTCGTCCGGGCGGCACGACCTTTGCTTCGGTTGTCTCTTTCGCGGTGCTATCAATTTAATGGCACCCGTGGTGGAGGGATTCCCGATGTCTGCCGTTCTCTCATTGTTACAAAGCCGTCTGTTGCGGCCGGTGTTCGTTACCCTAGGTATCGCCCTTTTGGTGCAAGTGCTGGTGGCCGTCGCTCTGACGCGGAGCACCGTGACCGCGCTGGAAGCCGATTTGAGCAATCGCCTGGGCATCGACAGCCAGAAACTCTCTGGCGAATTGGCCCAGGCGGGCAAGGAAGTCACGTCCAGCCTCGACAGCTTGTCCACCAGCACGCGCCAGCGTCTGACCGCAGGGTTGTCGACGCGCCTGCAGGAAGAGCAGAAGCAACTGCGTGCGACCCTGGAAAAAGACCTGAAAGACTCCGCCAATGACATGGCCCAACTGCTGGCCTCGGTGGCGCCGCGCGCCATGTGGGACAGCGATGTGCCGACGTTGTCGGAATTCGCCCGGCGCGCCCAGCGCAATCCCAACGTGCTGTTCGTGGTCTACGACGATGCGGCAGGCGAGCACCTGACCCGCTACCTGAACCGGGAAAACCCGATCAACAAGGCCCTGCTGGAAAAAGGCCAGGGCGACCGCGCCTTGGACAAAGTCTTGAATGCCGCCAAGAACGATCCCTCGGTGTACTACGTCGAGGCCTCCATCAGCCCCAATGGCGTGGAAATCGGCAAGGTGCTCATGGGCGTGTCGACCGCTTCGGTAGAGGCCGATCTGCAGGCGCTGGACAAGCGCTTCGCCGCCCTGATCGCCAGTGGCGACCAACTGGTCGGCGACAGCCTCAAGGGCGCCGCTGCCGACAGCGCGACCGCCATGGGCGCACGCCTGCAATCGGCGCAAGCCACCGCCACCCAGATGACCGCCAACACCACCAGCGCCGTACAAGAGGCCGCCGGCATCCTGCGCTGGCGCATCGGCATGGGCCTGGCCGTGGTCGGCTTGGGCGTATTGCTGCTGATCACCATCGTGCTCGGCCGTCGTGTGGTCAATCGTCTGAAGCTGTTGATTGCCGCCATGGATGACCTGGCAGCGGGCGAGGGCGACCTCACCAAGCGTGTGCAGATCAGCAGCAAGGACGAAATCGGCGACATGGCCTCGGCGGTCAATCGCTTTGTGGATAAGTTGCAGCCGATCGTGCGTGAGGCGGGCGATGTGGCCCAGCGCACTGGCGTGGAAATCGGCGCCATGACCCTGCGCAACGCCGGCGCCGACGCAGCCGCCGGTTTGCAGCGCGACGAGGTTGCCGAGAGCCTGCGCGCGCTGTCGCAAATGGCTGACGAGGCCCAGGCCGAAAGCCATGCCATGCAGGCTGCATTGCAACAGGTGGTGGATATTCGCCAGGCCACGGATGAAAACTCGCGCACCTCGACCGAAGTGGGCGAACTGATCGAAGCGCTGGCAGGGCAGGTGCAGGCCGGTTCCAAGGTCATCGAGCGCCTGGCGCAGCAGAGCGAGCAGATTGAAGTGGTGCTGACGGTGATCCACGGTATCGCCGAGCAAACCAACTTGCTGGCCCTCAACGCGGCGATTGAAGCTGCACGTGCCGGCGAGACCGGGCGCGGCTTTGCGGTGGTGGCGGACGAAGTGCGTGCGCTGGCCAGCAAAACCCAGAGCTCCACCGGTGATATCCAGGCGCATATCGTCGCGTTGCAGCAAGGTGCACGAGAAGCGGTGGAAACCATCGGCAAGGCCGGGCGCCAGGCCAATGAAGGCTTGCTGGTGCTGCGTGACAGTGTGCGCTTGCAGCAGACAGTGCAGGCGTCGGTGGAGCAAGTGCATGCGGCGATTGGGTTGGCGACACGTGCGGCGGAGCACCAGGCACAAGGTGCGCAGGCGGTGCGTGGGCGGGTCGAGGTGATTCATGCCCAGGCCGAGCGGGCGGCGCAGGCGGTGGTGGAGACCACGGCCAGTGGCAAGGTGCTGGATGGGTTGGCGGCGCAGTTGAAGGCGAGCCTGGGGCAGTTTCGGGCCTAGTGTTGCCTGTGCCGACGCCTTCGCGAGCAAGCCCGCTCCCACATTTGGAATGCATTTCAAAATGTGGGAGCGGGCTTGCTCGCGAAGGCGATTTCAGCGGCTCAGATACATCCGCGTCGTCAGCAGATAAACCGGCAACCCCGACACCAAAATCAACAACGCCGCATACGGCGCCGCCGCCGCAAACTCCACATTCGAGGTATGCGCCCACACCGCCGTCGCCAGGGTATTCAACCCGGTCGGACTCAGCAGCAAGGTCGCCGTCAATTCCTTCATCGCATCCAGAAACACCAACGCAAACGCCGCCCCCAACGCCGGAAAGATGATCGGCAAGGTCACCCGGCAAAACGCGCTGAAGGACGACGCGCCCAACGTGCGTGCAGCCTCTTCCAATTGCGGTGCGGCTTTGTTCAGCGCCGTACGGATCGGCGCCTGGGCCAAGGGCAAAAACAGCAGCGCATACGCAATCAGCAACAACGCCGAGGTCTGGTACAGCGCCGGCACGTAATGCAGCGCGAAATACACCAGCGTCAACGCAATCACCAAACCGGGCAGCGCGTGCAGCAGGTACGGCAAGCGCTCGGCCCAGATCGCCAGTTGGCCTTTGTAACGCACCACCAGCAACCCGACCGGCACAGCCAGCACCAGGCACAACGCCGCGCCGCCGAGGGACAGCGCCAGGGAGGACAGCAGCGCCTCACTGATCGCGGCCACAGGAAACGCTGCCGACGAACCGACCGCCAGCCAATAGCCGAGCATCCCCAGCGGAATGCCACTGCCGATGATCGCCAGCGCCAGGCAATAGAGTTGCCCCAACGGCGCCCACTTGCCCAGGCGCACCTGCTCGGCATGCCGCGCCGCGCCCTGGCCGATGCGCACGTGGCGACCCTTGCCGCGCACACGCAGCTCCAGCCACAGCAGCGTCAGGCACATCACCAGCAATACTGCGGAGAGCATCGCCGCATTGGCGTTGCTGAATTCCAGCTCGAATTGTTGGTAGATCGCCGTGGTGAAGGTCTGCAAGCCGATGATCGACAACGCGCCGAATTCCACCAGCATGTGCAGCGCAATCAGCAGCGCCCCGGCCAGCAGCGACGGCCACAGCAAGGGCAGGGTGATGCGCCAGAACACGCCCCAGCGATTCAGCCCCAGGGTGCGCGCGGACTCTTCCAGGGACGGATCAAGATTGCGCAGCGTCGCCGCCACCGGCAGAAACACCAGCGGGTACTTCGACAGGCTCATCACCAGGATCGCGCCGCCGAGCCCTTCGAAACTGGCGCTCAGCGACACCCAGGTAAAGCTGCTGACAAACGCTGGCACCGCAAACGGCAGGCACAGGATCACCCCCCAGATGCGTCGCCCCGGCAGGTTGCTGCGTTCCAGCAACCACGCCAGCGACAGCCCGACCACGCCGCACGTCAATGTCACGCCCACCATCAGCGCCAGGGTGTTGCGCAGCAGGCCAAACACATACGGCCGCCACAGCAGATGCACGGCTTCGGCCCAGCCCGCCTGCCAGGCCTTGAGCCCGACGTACGCCAGCGGCAGCAGGCTCAGGCCCACCAGGAACAGCACGGGCAACAGCAGCCAGATCGACGGCCGTTTGCGCCGTGGGCTGAAACCCCCGCGCAGGGCGGGGGCGGAGAGCGATGGGTTCATCAGTTCAAGCCAACGTCACGTTCCAGGTCCAGGGCTTCTTCGGCGTTGCCCAGGTCGGCGGGGGTGACTTTCGGCGGTTGCAGCTCGCTAAATGGCTTGAGGCCACGGCTGGATTCCATGCCCTTGCGCAGCGGGTATTCGGCCGAGGTGTTGGTGATCACGCGCTGGCCTTCTTCACTGGCCATGAACGCCAGCAGTTGCTGGGCTTCCTTGGGGTGCTTGCTGGATTTGAGCGCCGCTGCGGACGACACGGTGATCAGGCCGCCGACGTCGCCATCGGTGAAGTAGTGCAGTTGCGAATCCAGGTTGGTCTTTTCCTTTTTCAGAGCAAACCAGTAGTAGTTGTTCACCAGCACCGTGGCCACTTCGCCGTTCTCCACGGCTTTGAGGGCGACCATATTGTTGCTGTACACCTTGCCAAACGCGCGCAGGCCAGTCAGCCATTCTTCGGCGGCGTCACGCCCGTGCAGCTTGATGATTGCCACGGCCTGTTCCTGGAACGCGCCGCTGGTGGGCACGAAGCCGACCTTGCCTTGCCACTCGGGGCCGGCGAACTCCAGCACCGACTTGGGCAGGTCTTTCTCGGCGATCAGTTTCGGGTTGAAGGCCACGACGCGGGTGCGGGCGGTCACGCCCATCCAGTCGCCATTGGTACCGACGTAGTCCTTGGGCAATACGTCGAGGGTGCTGGCGTCGATCTTGGCCAGAATGCCCTGCTCGCCGAGTTTGTTCAGCGGCGGCGATTCTTCGGTATAGATCACATCGGCCGGCGAGCGCGCGCCTTCTTCGACGACCTGGCTGGCCAGCTGGTTGCTGCTGCCTTTGCGCACGTTGACGTGAATGCCGGTCTTGGCTTCGAAGGCCTTGGCGAGTTCATCGCCGACTTCCTTGTGCTGACCGTTGTACAGGGTCAGGGAGATCTTTTCGGCAGAATAGGCTGCGGGCGAGAGCAGGGTCAGGCCCAGCAGAGTGATGGTCAGGCCGCGCAGAAGGGATGTCTTGAGACGGGTATCGCGGATCATCATCCGGGGTGTTCCTCACTTGTATGCAACAAATACTTACAAGGATAAACGATAAAGTTTCTCAGGTGCGGACGAGGAGGTCATCGCTGGGAAAGTTTTCAAACCCAGGAAACGAAAAAACCCGCTTTCGCGGGTTTGATCTGAATTTGGTGCCCAGGAGAAGACTCGAACTTCCACGACCTTGCGATCACCAGCACCTGAAGCTGGCGTGTCTACCAATTTCACCACCTGGGCAACATCAACAACGTTGCCGTCGTCGATGGCGCGCACTATACGGAGGGCCTATTGAGCTGTAAACCCCTGCCATGAAAAAATCCTGGAATATTTCGCCAATGGTCGTGCAAGGTGCCTGGAAAGGGCGCCAAAGGGCTTTTAAACGCTTGTTGATGCCTGAAATTTCCCGTTTCAATACGCGTATGCCAAACTAACCCGCATATAGACAAGGTGAAAACTCTCTAATGGCCGATTGGCAGTCCCTCGATCCCGAGGCCGCTCGTGAAGCGGAAAAATATGAAAACCCTATTCCTAGCCGTGAACTGATCCTGGCGCACCTCGCCGATCGTGGTTCGCCTGCTAGCCGCGAGCAGTTGGTCGAAGAATTCGGTCTGACCACCGAAGACCAGCTCGAAGCCCTGCGCCGCCGCCTGCGTGCCATGGAGCGCGACGCTCAACTGATCTACACCCGCCGCGGCACTTATGCGCCTGTGGACAAGCTCGACCTGATCCTGGGCCGTATCGCCGGCCACCGTGACGGCTTCGGCTTCCTGATCCCGGACGACGGCAGTGACGACCTGTTCATGAGCCCGGCGCAAATGCGCCTGGTGTTCGATGGCGACCGTGCGCTGGCGCGCGTGTCCGGCCTGGACCGTCGTGGTCGCCGTGAAGGTGTGATCGTCGAAGTGGTGTCCCGTGCCCACGAGTCCATCGTCGGCCGTTACTTCGAAGAAGGCGGCATCGGCTTTGTCGTGCCGGATAACCCGAAGGTCCAGCAGGAAGTGCTGATCACCCCGGGCCGCAATGGCGCCGCCAAGGTCGGTCAGTTCGTCGAGGTGAAGATCACCCACTGGCCAACCGCACGGTTCCAGCCACAGGGCGATATCGTTGAAGTGGTCGGCAACTACATGGCGCCGGGCATGGAAATCGACGTTGCGCTGCGCACCTACGATATTCCTCACGTCTGGCCTGAGGCTGTGCTGAAAGAAGCCGCCAAGCTCAAGCCGGAAGTAGAAGAGAAAGACAAAGAAAAACGCATCGACCTGCGTCATCTGCCGTTCGTCACCATCGACGGCGAAGATGCCCGCGACTTCGACGATGCGGTCTACTGCGAAGCCAAGCCGGGCAAGCTGCGCCTGTTCTCCGGCGGCTGGAAGCTGTTCGTCGCGATTGCCGACGTGTCCAGCTACGTGAAGATCGGTTCGGCCCTGGACAACGAAGCCCAGGTGCGCGGCAACTCGGTGTACTTCCCTGAGCGCGTGATCCCGATGCTGCCTGAGCAGCTGTCCAACGGCCTGTGCTCCCTGAACCCGAAAGTCGACCGTTTGGCCATGGTGTGCGAGATGACCATCTCGAAAACCGGCGAAATGACCGACTACCAGTTCTACGAAGCGGTGATCCACTCCCAGGCGCGCCTGACCTACAACAAGGTCAGCACCATCCTGGAAACGCCGAAGACCAGCGAAGCCAAGGCCCTGCGTACTGAATACGCTGGCGTGGTGCCGCACCTCAAGCAGCTTTACTCGCTGTACAAGGTGTTGCTGGGCGCCCGTCATACCCGTGGCGCGATCGATTTTGAAACCCAGGAAACCCGGATTGTCTTCGGTTCCGAGCGCAAGATCGCCGCAATCACCCCGACCACGCGTAACGATGCGCACAAGCTGATTGAGGAATGCATGCTGGCGGCCAACGTGGCCACTGCCGAGTTCCTGAAGAAGCACGAGATTCCTGCGTTGTACCGCGTGCACGACGGCCCGCCGCCGGAGCGTCTGGAAAAACTGCGCGCGTTCCTCGGCGAGCTCGGCCTGTCCCTGCACAAAGGCAAGGACGGCCCGACGCCGAAGGACTACCAGGCCTTGCTGGCCAGCATCAAGGATCGCCCGGATTACCACGTGATCCAGACCGTGATGCTGCGCTCCCTGAGCCAGGCGGTGTACAGCGCCGATAACCAGGGCCACTTCGGCCTGAATTACGAGGCGTACACCCACTTCACGTCGCCGATCCGTCGCTACCCGGACTTGCTCACGCACCGCGCAATCCGCAGCGTGATCCATTCCAAGCAGAACACCCCGCACGTCAAGCGCGCCGGTGCCATGACCATTCCGAAGGCACGGATCTATCCGTACGACGAAGCGGCCCTGGAACAGTTGGGCGAGCAGTGCTCCATGAGCGAGCGCCGCGCCGACGAAGCCACCCGCGACGTGGTGAACTGGCTCAAGTGCGAGTTCATGAAGGATCGCGTAGGCGAGACGTTCCCGGGCGTGATCACGGCCGTGACCGGCTTTGGCCTGTTTGTGGAACTGACCGACATCTACGTCGAAGGCCTGGTACACGTTACGGCGCTGCCGGGCGATTACTACCACTTCGACCCTGTGCATCACCGCCTGGCGGGTGAGCGCACCGGGCGCAGCTTCCGTCTGGGCGATACCGTGGAAGTGCAGGTCATGCGCGTCGACCTCGACGAGCGCAAGATCGACTTCGGTATGTCTGACAAGCCAGCCGAATCGCCGGGGAGCCGCAAAAAAAATCGTGGCAGCACGCCGACTGCACCAGCAAGCAAAGGCAAGGGCGCCCCTGCGAAAGCAGCGGAGCCTGAGCCGGCCGCCAAGGCTGGTCGTCGTTCGTCCACCAAGGAAAAGGCTCCTGAGGCCTACCGCCCAAGCGACGCCGCGGCGAAAAACGCCGAGCTGCGCAAGAGCCGCGAGTTGAAGCAGCAGTTGCTCAACGAAGCCAAAAGCGGTGGTAAAGCGGCGTCTGGGGGAAAGTCCCACGGGGCGGAAAAGCCGTCGAGCAAGCCAAGTAAACATCGTAAAGGCCCGCCGAAAGCGGGTTCGGCCCCTGCCAAAAGCGGCGGGTCGCGCAAACCTAAGGCCAAGTCATGAGTCTGGAAAAAATCTACGGCGTCCACGCCGTAGAAGCACTGCTGCGTCACCACCCGAAGCGCGTCAAGCAGGTGTGGTTGGCGGAAGGTCGCAGCGAACCGCGTGTACAAGCGCTGGTTGAGCTGGCCACGCAAAACAAGGTCGCTATCGGCCAGGCTGAACGTCGTGAGATGGACGTCTGGGTTGAAGGTGTTCACCAAGGCGTGGTGGCGGACGTAAGCCCGAGCCAGGTCTGGGGCGAAGCGATGCTCGACGAGCTGCTCGATCGCACCGAAGGCGCACCGTTGCTGCTGGTGCTCGACGGCGTGACCGACCCGCACAACCTCGGCGCCTGCCTGCGTTCGGCAGATGCTGCCGGCGCGCTGGCGGTGATCGTGCCCAAGGACAAGTCGGCCACCCTGACGCCGGTTGTGCGCAAGGTTGCCTGCGGCGCGGCGGAAGTGATTCCGCTGGTGGCCGTGACCAACCTGGCGCGCACCCTGGAGAAGCTCCAGCAGCGCGGCCTGTGGGTCGTGGGCACGGCGGGGGAGGCCGAGGTCAGCATTTATGACCAGGACCTCACCGGCCCGACCATCCTGATCATGGGCGCAGAGGGCAAGGGCATGCGTCGCCTGACCCGTGAGCATTGCGATTACCTGGTGCACTTGCCGATGGCCGGTAGCGTCAGCAGCTTGAACGTGTCGGTTGCCACCGGCGTGTGCTTGTTCGAGGCGCAGCGTCAGCGCGGTGCCAAGAAGGGTGTGAAGAAAGGCTGATAACAACGCAGTACCCTGTGGGAGCCGGGCTTGCCCGCGATGACGGTGTGTCAGTCAGCAGAGATGTTGCCAGTGCCGCCGCCATCGCAGGCAAGCCAGCTCCCACAGTTGTTTTGCGTCTATGCGGGTGCTGCGCTGTTCAAATAATCACCAATCACCTTGCACGCTTCCTCCCCCTTCTCTACAATTGCGCCCCTTGCCTTCCTGGCGGGCACCGATGTGTCCCCCTTCGGCAAGATCCATAAGTGTCATTCACTCCTTGTCTGACCGTTTTTGAGCGGCAGGCTACAACCCGTAAGGAGCATTCATGCGTCATTACGAAATCATCTTTTTGGTCCACCCGGATCAAAGCGAGCAAGTCGGCGGCATGGTTGAGCGTTACACCAAGCTGATCGAAGAAGACGGCGGCAAAATCCACCGTCTGGAAGATTGGGGCCGTCGTCAACTGGCCTACGCAATCAACAATGTTCACAAGGCTCACTACGTGATGCTGAACGTTGAGTGCACTGGCAAGGCCCTGGCCGAGCTGGAAGACAACTTCCGCTACAACGATGCAGTGATCCGTAACCTGGTCATCCGTCGCGAAGAAGCCGTTACCGGCCAATCCGAGATGCTCAAGGCTGAAGAAAACCGCAGTGAGCGCCGTGAGCGTCGCGACCGTCCTGAGCACGAAGGCGCTGAAAGCGCTGATAGTGATGACAGCGACAACAGCGACAACGCTGACGAGTAATCCACGGACCTTATTAAGGAGCCTATCAAATGGCACGTTTCTTCCGTCGTCGTAAATTCTGCCGCTTCACCGCTGAAGAAGTGAAGGAGATCGATTACAAAGATCTCAACACTCTGAAAGCCTACGTATCCGAGACCGGCAAAATCGTTCCAAGCCGTATCACCGGTACCAAAGCTCGTTATCAGCGTCAGCTGGCCACCGCTATCAAGCGCGCCCGCTTCCTGGCCCTGCTGGCCTACACCGACAGCCACGGCCGCTGAGACCGGGCAGTCGATAAGTAGTAAGGGATTGAATGCATGCGCGCCTTAGCTGAGTTCATCATGCGCGGTCGTGTGCAGGCCACTCTGGTAGTGGCTGGATGTGCGGCATTGCCGTTGCTTTATTGGTTGGGTGCTGCCGCGGGTTGCCTTGTGCTGCTGCGGCGCGGTTTGAAGGACGCCCTTGGCGTTCTTGCCCTGGGATTGTTGCCGGCCTTGATCTGGTGGCTGCAATTGGGTGATCCACGGGTACTTCTGGTACTGCTGGGGTCATCGAGCCTTGCGTTGGTTTTACGCGCAAGTGAGTCCTGGGTCCGCACGCTGCTGGTCAGCGTGGCATTGGGGTTGGTGTACTCAGTGATGCTTGGCGCGGCTTTCCGCCCGCAAATCGAAGGGTTGTCGCAAGAGATCGTCAAGATCCTGCCGATGGCCCTCGGGGATCTCTACCAGCAATTGTCGGTAGATGAGCGAGCGCGGTTTGCGTCACTGATTGCCCCGGTCCTGACCGGCCTGATTGCGGCATTGTTGCAGGTCGTCAGCGTGCTGAGCCTGATTGTTGGGCGTTATTGGCAGGCGTTGTTGTACAACCCGGGTGGTTTTGGTCGCGAATTTCGCAGTATCAGAATCCCAGCGGGGCCGGCGATGTTGCTGCTGGCGTGCATGGTTGTCGGGCCGAACTTCGGTCCACAGATGGCCTTGCTGGCGCCGATTTGCAGCGTACCGCTGGTGTTTGCCGGGCTGGCCTTGATTCATGGGCTGGTTGCGCGAAAGCGCCTGGCCAAGTTTTGGCTGGTGGGGTTGTACGTCACGCTGTTGCTGTTCATGCAGCTGATCTATCCGTTACTCGTGGTCTTGGCCATTATCGACGGCCTGATTGATTTTCGCGGTCGTCTGGCGTCGAAAGACGCCGATAACGCGAACGGTGAAGGTTAAAAGTTAGAGGATTTTCACATGCAACTGATCCTTCTGGAAAAAGTCGCCAACCTGGGCAACCTGGGCGACAAAGTGAACGTTAAGGCCGGCTACGGTCGTAACTACCTGCTGCCATACGGCAAAGCCACCGCTGCAACCGCTGCCAACCTGGCTGCGTTTGAAGAGCGTCGTGCTGAGCTGGAAAAAGCAGCAGCAGACAAAAAAGCTTCGGCCGAAACTCGCGCTGCCCAACTGGCTGAGCTGGAAGTGACTATCACTGCCACCGCCGGTGACGAAGGCAAGCTGTTCGGTTCGATCGGCACCCACGACATCGCTGATGCACTGACCGCCTCCGGCGTTGAAGTGCAGAAGAGCGAAGTTCGTCTGCCGAACGGCACCATCCGCAACGTAGGCGAATTCGACGTAGCCGTGCACCTGCACGCTGAAGTTGAAGCCACCGTACGCGTTGTCGTGGTAGCAGCTTAAGTCGCACCTAACTGACTGGCACCTCGCGTGCCAGGCGGTTAACATCGGGCACGATCCTGTTTACAGGTCGTGCCTTTTGTTTTTCTACACACCCCAAATTCCAAGTGGCCATGAACGATATTTCAGCTCCCGAGCAATACGATCTGCAAACCGCTGCCCTGAAGGTGCCGCCGCATTCCATCGAGGCCGAACAGGCCGTGCTCGGTGGCTTGATGCTGGACAACAACGCCTGGGAACGCGTGCTGGATCAAGTCTCGGACGGCGACTTCTATCGGCATGATCACCGCCTGATCTTCCGCGCCATCGCCAAGCTGGCCGACCAGAACTCGCCAATCGACGTGGTGACCCTGGCCGAGCAATTGGACAAGGAAGGCCAGACCTCGCAAGTGGGCGGCCTCGGTTACCTGGGTGAGTTGGCAAAAAACACCCCGTCGGTGGCCAACATCAAGGCCTATGCGCAGATCGTTCGCGCGCGGGCGACCTTGCGCCAACTGATCGGCATTGCCACTGAAATCGCCGACAGCGCCTTCAACCCCGAAGGCCGTACCGCCGAAGAAATCCTCGACGAGGCCGAGCGGCAGATCTTCCAGATTGCCGAAGCACGGCCGAAAACCAGCGGGCCGGTGGGCGTCAATGAGCTGTTGACTAAGGCGATCGACCGTATCGACACGCTGTTCAACACCGACAATGCCATCACTGGCTTGTCCACCGGCTACACCGACCTTGATGGCATGACCAGCGGCCTGCAGCCGGCCGACTTGATCATCGTCGCCGGCCGTCCGTCGATGGGTAAGACCACCTTCGCCATGAACCTGGTGGAAAACGCCGTACTGCGCAGCGAAAAAGTCGTACTGGTCTACTCCCTCGAGATGCCAGGTGAATCGCTGATCATGCGGATGCTCTCGTCCCTTGGCCGCATCGACCAGACCAAAGTCCGTGCCGGTCGCCTGGAAGATGACGATTGGCCGCGCCTGACCTCGGCGGTCAACCTGCTCAACGACCGCAAGCTGTTCATCGATGACACCGCGGGTATCAGCCCCTCGGAGATGCGCGCGCGCACCCGGCGCCTGGTGCGTGAGCACGGTGAAGTCGGTCTGATCATGATCGACTACCTGCAATTGATGCAGATTCCCGGTTCCGGCGGCGACAACCGTACCAACGAAATTTCCGAAATTTCCCGCTCGTTGAAAGCCCTGGCCAAGGAATTCAACTGCCCGGTGGTGGCGCTGTCACAGCTCAACCGTTCCCTCGAGCAGCGCCCCAACAAGCGCCCGATCAACTCCGACTTGCGTGAATCTGGAGCAATCGAGCAGGATGCTGACGTGATCATGTTCGTGTACCGCGACGAGGTGTATCACCCCGAGACCGAGCATAAAGGCATCGCCGAGATCATCATCGGCAAACAGCGTAACGGCCCGATCGGCACGACACGCCTGGCGTTCATCGGCAAGTACACGCGCTTCGAGAACCTTGCGCCGGGCAGCTACAACTTCGACGACGACGAGTAACCCGGGTCATAGCAGCCGTTCGAACAACTGTCGGATGGAAGCCTCGTCATAGCCGTAGTTCCAGCGCAGCTCAGTGCCGGGCTTGAGGTCTTCATTGGCAAAAAAGCCGGTAATCTCCAGGCGGACCATGGGTTGGTTTTCGGCCTGGGCGTCTACCTGGAAACCAGCGCTGACCACGTTGTAACCCGTCGAGGCCTGCCTGACGGGCCGACCATTCTCGTACTCGAACAGGGTGTTGATCCGCGAAAGTACGTTGTCACCTGAAAGCACCGTGTCGGGGTCGATCTGCCCGGATGCCGGGTTACCTCCCTTCATCGTGCTCTTGCTTCGTTGCACAAACACGTCGAGCAGATAGGGATCATGGCGAATCCCGGCAATGCGCAGGGGGACCAGCTCTCCGCCGTACACGCCCAGCGCCTCGCCCTTTTTTATCGCTCGGGTAGTCACGACAGTCAGTTGCCCGATCAAGCCCGACTCTTCGGGGAACCGCTGGTGGGCTGCCGTAAAGGCAGTGGTTTTTAGTTTGGCGTCGTACAGCTTGGCGACTTTTTCAAAACCCTCCCATTGGATAAACGGCAAGATCTTGTCCTTGTTGAAGGCCTCTGCGGACTGTCCCGAGGTGCCGATCGATTGTATGAACCGTATGCGCATCGGCCGCCCTTCCAAATCGCGAAGCGGGTATCGGCCGTTATTGGTGCGGTCGTAAATACGTCGGTAGTTCTGGTTGTTCAGGTAATTGTTGTTGGAGCGCATGCGGCTCAACTCATCCGGCGTGTAAGCGGTGCTGGCGTCTTCAGTGGCTTCGGGTTCGCTGGCGGGCTCTGCTTGCACCAACTGTTCATCGGCGCTTTTCATGCCCAGGGAGGGTGGGCTGTCGATGCTTTCATCCAACTGCCAACCGCCCTCCGGGCGTTGCCGTATGTAAGGCTGATAGGCGCGAAACAGGCTGCGGTTATCCAGCAATCGCCAACGCCCGCCGTCCAGCTTGACCCGGTAATATTTGGCGTTGATTAGCACGTAGCAACGAATGCTGCCGTCGGGCAGCGCCGGTGCCAGGTGGATGCCGTCGGTGCGCTGTACCAGGCCTTCGGGGGGCTTGGGGTCGGCAAACAAAGGGTCGATGGCATTGCCGGTCGGAAATGACCCGCTGCGCACCAGCTTCGTACGAAAGGCTGGCGGGTGATTGGCCATGGCGCCCAAGCCTGCCTTGTGCATGGCCTCCTGAAGCGTGCGCACCTCTGACTTTTGCAGCACGCTCATGAGGTCACGGGTGGACAGGGTCGGGATGATCGCGGCGATCAAGTCACCCGCGACCTGGGGTGATTGGCCTGGCGCTGGCTGCAGGCGGTACTGTTCACCCTCGCGGACGATCAGGTGGCGCGTGGTCGCGTCTTGCGGGCCAGTGCTCGCCAGCAAGGCGCCGGTGCTGTTTTGTTCGCGGACTTCTATAGGGTGCTTGGCGGGCCAACCTGGCACTCGTTCCAGGGTCGCAAGGATCATGGCGGGTGTTTCCGAGGTGGCGGTTGACTCCAGGTGCAGGCTTGCAAAGGCGTGACAGGTGCGCAGTTGTTGCAGGTATTGGTCGGCTTCCCAGTGTTGTTGCGAGGTCAGGCTTTTTTCCAGTAAGAGTCGTCGTTGCTGCTCGGGGCTGAGCACGGCCATCATTTCTTCAAGGTGGCTCTTGGATAGTCCGGGCATGAGCCGGGCCATCTCCTTGGCGGCGGGTGAGGAGGGCGGGGTGTTCAGCGTCTGCTCCAGCCAGTTGAAGAGCGGCTGTCGATGCTGGCGGGCCTCATCGGCCAAGCGTTGCGCCAGGTTTTCCACGGTGCCTATGGTCTCGTTAGGCGAGGCCGGCAGCAGTTCGTTGAACTCGCCCGTGGGCAGGTGTTGCTCAAGGTAATGCAATAAATCGCCGCGCTTGAAGCGTGCCAGTGGCACCTTCAGTTCACTGTCTCCGCTGCCGCGGCTGACGACGGTTGCACCCTGTTCGTCAACGACGTTCAACACCCGGCCCTGCGGCCATTGCGGCAGTGAGGTGACCAGGTGCAGTTGAATATAGGGCGTGCTGGGCGTGACCTCAGAGCCTTCTGCCCGATAGCAGTCGAACGCGTCGATTTCCTGCTCCAGGTTGAAGCGCTTTACCGTATCCCGCAGCAGGGGCGGTGGGCGCACGGCTTCCTCATGGGCCTGGCGCAGGGTGGTGCTGTCCAGGCCGCTGAGTAGCAGGATCGGTTCGACCTGGGGCTCACTGATATTGGCCGCGTCAGGGCCCAGGCGCTTGATTAGCTTGAGGTCGTCCCAGTCGCGGGCGGACTCATGCAGGTGGCGCCAACCGCCCACGCCGTTGCTCAGCAGGGGCGGGGTGTAGGCACCCGAGTCGCAGGGGTGTTGCAGTTGCCATTGCTGGCTCTTGGGGTCGCGTTTCACTGCGTGCAGGTGGTCGTCGAGTTTCAGGTAGTGCTGTGCTTCGTGGGAGTAGATCCCTTCGGCGTCCGCGGCCAGGCCTGCGGGCAATGCCGTGGCGGTTTGACGGTAGGGCTGCAAGTCGGGCTTCCACAGGCGCTCACCGCCTTGGCGCAGCTTGACTCTGACCAGTCCGGCGGTAAACCCGACCGTCTTGACCGCGCCAGCGGTGACAGCCGCCAGGGCGACGTTGTCCACCACATCCAGCAGGTCGTTGAGGGCCTCCTCGCTGTCTCCCCGGCTCCAGGCGGCGAACCCGTGGTAGACGGTGCCCAGTAGTTGGGCTGCGCAGACCACCAGCAACACCTCACCCACGAGGGGGACAAACGAGGCCGCAAAAAACAACACGGATTTGCCCAGGTCGGCATAGGCTTGCAGGCGTTTGCGCCGGGCGACGAGATCGACGTCTGCGGTCGGCACCGCTATCGCACGGGCATCGTTCTTGATCTGGTTGATGCGTTGGCGCGAGACCGCGAGAAACACGTGCACCTGGATCTCGGTGCAGGTGAGCGAAGACTCCAGGCTGATCGGTATGAGCGTTCCCTTGGCCCCCACAGAAAACCAGTCGCGCCACGCAGGCCTTATCTTCAGCAGCGTTTCCTGGTACTGCAAAGGCACCAGGCTCTTGAAAAAGGTGGTGTACTCGGCGCTTTTGTTCAGGCGTTCCACCAGTTGGCTTTCCAGTTCCTCAAGGCAGGCGTGGCGGCGCACAGGGGCTTGCGGATCTTCGGGCGTGTACAGCAGCAGTTCGCTGTCGTTGACCTTGCACTGAATCACCAGCACCGAAGGCAGCACGACTCCGTCAATCGTCAGGTGGCTGCACGTAATGTCCGCATGGCGGCCGTCTTGCGCCAGCGTCAGCAAGGGTTGGTAGAGGTTCGACGGCAGGCTGCCGTCCATGAATGCCAGGTGGATCGTGACCGCAAATGCGTTTTTTGCCTGCTCCACGAACAGCTTTTGCACCTTGCTGGTCATGCGCAGTGTGTAGGTTCGGTCAAGTACCTGCTCGAGATGGTCCTGATACTGCTCGCCAAGGTCCAGGCTACGGCAGAGTTCGGCAAACTCGGTGGGCGAGACGATGCTGCGCCTGCGACCGCTGGAGTGGAGGGTATAGATGCAGGTGCCTTCCTCCATGCCATCCTCGTCCGCCTCTTCTTCTTCGAAGTTTTGCAGGGCGGCTTCCAGCAAGGAGTGTTCAGTGGTTTGGGCGTGAGTCTTGATCAGCCCCAGCAGGTGATGATGTTTCCATTCGCGCGACAAGATGGCGGTTTCATCGATGGGTGGCACCGGGAATCGGCGCCGCAAGTGCTTGCGCAACAATGGGCGTGCGAAGGCTTCGGGGCCTTTGAGTCGCTGCAGGAACGCCTTGAGGTCATGCCGGGACTGGTTACTTTTGAGCAGGCTTTCGCGCAGGGCTTTACGCGACGCCTCGGGGGCGCTGGTCAACCAGGCCGGCAGTTGGGATTTGATAAAGTCCGCGTGGACTGAAAGGGCTGGAGCAGAGCTACCGTTCATCGCTGTATCCAAAGGTCAGGTCGTTTTGCGCCAGACTACCCATGGATTTTTCCGCCAGCGGCTACCCGAATGGCGCCCCGCGCCCCGCAAAATCAGGTAGCTGGCGCCGCAGTGAGGTGCGTCGAGCAAAGCCGACCATTCCAGTCGGAATTGGTCAAAATTTGTGCTATATTCCGCGCCCGCGATTTTTCATCTCAACACCGGTCACCGTCATGCAAACAGCCAAGCCGTTATTTGACTATCCCAAGTACTGGGCCGAATGTTTCGGTCCTGCGCCATTCCTGCCAATGAGCAGGGAGGAGATGGATCAGCTTGGCTGGGATTCCTGCGACATCATCATCGTCACCGGTGATGCCTACGTTGACCATCCGTCGTTCGGCATGGCAATTATCGGCCGGCTGCTGGAGTCCCAGGGCTTCCGCGTCGGGATCATTGCGCAGCCGAACTGGCAGTCCAAAGACGACTTCATGAAGCTCGGCGAGCCGAACCTGTTCTTCGGCGTCGCGGCCGGCAACATGGACTCCATGATCAACCGCTATACCGCCGACAAGAAAATCCGTTCCGACGACGCCTACACCCCAGGCGGCATGGCCGGCAAACGCCCGGACCGCGCGAGCCTGGTGTACAGCCAGCGTTGCAAGGAAGCGTACAAGAACGTGCCGATCGTACTGGGCGGCATCGAAGCCTCCCTGCGCCGCATCGCCCACTACGACTACTGGCAGGACCGCGTGCGCAACTCGATCCTGATCGACGCCGCCGCCGATATCCTGCTGTACGGCAACGCCGAGCGTGCGATTGTCGAGGTTGCCCAGCGCCTGTCGTGGGGCCACAAGATCGAAGACATCACCGACGTGCGCGGCACCGCGTTCATTCGCCGTGACACGCCGGCGGGCTGGTACGAAGTGGACTCCACGCGTATCGACCGTCCGGGCAAGATCGACAAGATCATCAACCCGTACGTGAATACCCAGGATACCCAAGCCTGCGCCATCGAGCAGGAAAAGGGGCCGGTGGACGACCCGGAAGAAGCCAAGGTCGTACAGATCCTGGCCAGCCCGCGCATGACCCGCGACAAGACCGTGATCCGCCTGCCGTCGGTGGAGAAAGTCCGTGGCGACGCCGTGCTCTATGCCCACGCCAACCGCGTGTTGCACCTGGAAACCAACCCAGGCAACGCCCGCGCCCTGGTGCAGAAGCACGGTGAAGTGGACGTATGGTTCAACCCGCCACCGATCCCGATGACCACCGAAGAAATGGACTACGTGTTCGGCATGCCTTACGCACGTATCCCGCACCCGGTGTACGGCAAGGAAAAGATCCCGGCCTACGACATGATCCGCTTCTCGGTGAACATCATGCGTGGCTGCTTTGGTGGCTGCACCTTCTGCTCCATCACTGAGCACGAAGGCCGCATCATCCAGAACCGTTCCGAAGAGTCGATCATTCGCGAGATCGAAGAGATCCGCGACAAGGTCCCGGGCTTTACCGGTGTGATCTCCGACCTCGGCGGCCCGACCGCGAACATGTACCGCATCGCCTGCAAGAGCCCGGAAATCGAATCCGCGTGCCGTAAGCCGTCGTGCGTGTTCCCGGGCATCTGCCCGAACCTGAACACCGACCACTCATCGTTGATCCAGCTGTACCGCAGCGCCCGTGCGTTGCCGGGGGTGAAGAAGATCCTGATCGCGTCCGGCCTGCGCTACGACCTCGCCGTCGAGTCGCCGGAATACGTCAAGGAGCTGGTGACCCACCACGTCGGTGGCTACCTCAAGATCGCCCCGGAACACACCGAGGAAGGTCCGCTCAACCAGATGATGAAGCCGGGCATTGGCAGCTATGACAAGTTCAAGCGCATGTTCGAGAAGTACACCAAGGAAGCGGGCAAGGAGCAGTACCTGATTCCTTACTTCATCGCCGCCCACCCGGGCACCACCGATGAAGACATGATGAACCTGGCCCTGTGGCTCAAGGGCAACGGCTTCCGCGCCGACCAGGTGCAGGCGTTCTACCCGTCGCCGATGGCCACCGCCACCGCGATGTACCACTCGGGCAAGAACCCGCTGCGCAAGGTCACGTACAAGAGCGACGCGGTGACCATCGTCAAGAGCGAAGACCAGCGCCGTCTGCACAAGGCGTTCCTGCGCTACCACGACCCGAAAGGCTGGCCGATCCTGCGTGAAGCGCTGACCCGCATGGGCCGCGCCGACCTGATCGGGCCGGGCAAGGACCAACTGATCCCGCTGCACCAGCCGTCCACCGACAGCTACCAGAGCGCCCGTCGCAAGAACTCGACGCCGGCTGGCAGCCATAAGGTCGCCAAGGAAACCACGACCAAGATCCTCACCCAGCACACCGGTTTGCCACCGCGAGGCAGCGACGGCAGCAACCCGTGGGACAAGCGTGAGCAAGCCAAGGCCGCGGCCCAGGCGCGCAACAAGCAGGCGGCCAAGGAACGCAGCGATGCGGCCAAGGGCAAGGGCGGCAAGCCTGCGCGCAAGCCGGTGGTGCCGCGTTGATCGACGCCTGAAAATGCCAAACGCCAGCCTCGTGCTGGCGTTTTGCTTTCTATTCGGTGGCGCGCCTGTTTGTTAAGGTGGCGGCCATTAAGCCGCCTTCGCGAGCAAGCCCGCTCCCACATTCGACCGCATTCTCATGTTGGAACTCGGTCAAGTGTGGGAGCGGGCTTGCTCGCGAAGACGGCAGCTCAGTCACCACCCCTTTCAAGGAAGAACACCCCCATGGGCAACCCCCTGGCCAACATCGGCATGGACTCCAACCGCTCCCAGTTCATGGCGCGCCAGCGCATCGAAAGCGAAATCAACGTCCCCCGCCTGTTCGCCGCCATCGACGCCGACCCAGCCATCGTCGGCGCCGGCGTGGTCTACATCGATGCCGACTTCAACGTCGTGACCCTGCGCGAATTCAAGCCCATCTGCAGCATCCTGCCCAAGCGCATCATTATCCGCGAGGCGCAGAAGTACATTGCCCCGGCCCAGTTCGCCGACCAGGTGCTGAACAACCCGCGCGAATCGCGGCTGATGAGCGAGGCGTTCAACACCACCCTGTCCTGCACCGGTGCGGTGATCGGCTGGCTGGTGGTGTTGAGTGGCACCATCGCCATCCCGTTCACCGCTGGCGCCAGCACCGTGGTAACGGCCATCGGCTATACCGCGGCGTCTGCCAGCACCGTGTCCTGCCTGGTGAGCGGCTTTCGCACCCGCAACGAAATCAGCAACCCGGCGATGAACGACTACCTGGACAACGAGGAGTGGTACCAGACCGCGACCAAGGTGCTTGATGGCGCCGCGCTGGTGGGCGTAGGCGCTTCGGCACTGACCACCGTCAAGCTGGTCAATGTCACCCGCGCCGCCACCGGCAAAAGCCTGCGCCAGGTGCTCAAGGGCCTGAACGGGCATGAGCGTGAAAAACTCACCAAAGAGCTGCTCAAAGTGGCCGACCCGCAAATGTCCACCAAGATGCGCAAGCTGCTGCAAATGAGCGGTGAGTTGCCCAAGCGCTTCACCCCGACGCAACTCAAACACGCCACCTACGTGCAGTTGGGCGATGCGATGGGCGCAGGCCTGAGTGTCTGGGGGCTGAAACGCTCGGACAACTACAAACAGGCCAAGACCTTTGCGATCGGCCTGTACGAGGAGGGCGAATAATGAGTGGCGTGCCGTCCCTGAAACCGTTTTTGCTGGCGCATTTTCCTGCGTTTATCGGCGTGATCCTCGCCGGCTGCCTGGGCGGCTCCGCTGCGATTTCCCTGGCGGCCAGTACGTATTTTGCCGACGTGCCCGTCGCCACCAATGCCACCGTGTCCTGGTTTGTCGTGCTCTTCGCCGCGCTGTTCGTGACCAACAGCAACTTCCTGGTGGTACGCGGGCATGCGTGGGCGGTGTGGGGCATGGTCGGGTTTTTCGTGGTGTGCCTGTTGGTGACCCTGCCGACTTTGGCGTACGAGCCGCACTGGTTTATCTACAGCGAATGCCTGTTCTGGCCGCTGCTGGGGTTGTTGCTGATCAACAGCAAGGGCTATCGGGCGATGGTGGGCAAACTGGTGGGCGTGCGCCGACTGCGAGAGGCGGCCAAGGCCGGGTTGTAGCCTTGGCTCGCGTGGTCAGATCTTCACGTTCTGACGAATGTTCCAGCCGTATTTCACGGCGCCGCCGTCCTTGCCGCCGTCTGCTTTCTGCGGTTGGTAGCTGACTTCGACGCTGGCGAAATTCAAGCCGATAACCTCTGTCAGTTCATCGCTGTTTTTCACCACGTCGGATTGGTAGGACGTCACCATCACCTCCTTCAGCGTGATCACCAGATATTCCACGGCACTGCTGCCCCCGGCCTTGCGCACCACCAGCCGCGCTTCCGGGTAATGCTTGCCGGTGGAGCAGGCCATCATCAGATTGGGTGAGGACTTATCCATTACCTTTGAGATAGAAAGGTTATCGATATTGACCTTGCCCGCACCACCGCCGCTGCCGCTATGCATCGAGCCTGTCTGCGACATGCCCCAGCCCCAGCGGCTGATCTCGATTTCATCGCGATGGGCCTGATCCCTGGATTCGCCCTTGATGTCGCCCAACTTCAAAAACATATCAGTTGCCATTGTCGTTCCCTGTACTGGTGTCCGCCGGGAGTGGCGCGGGGCGTACTTTTTCCTATTCGGGACATGGCCTACAAGGCGCTACACCGTGATCAGGAAGTGCCTGTCCTGATAAAGCGAAGCTTCTGACATTTTTAAGCGATGCCCAGTCTTTACCCTCTGCGCTCTTGTGAAAAACCGGAGTAAAGGGATGACTTCCAGTGTGTTGAGAGACGGGTTCCCCAGTGCGCATTTGACGACGCGGCAGTGGGTGGAAAGCAGTATTGATCTGCGTAAGTTGTTTGCGGCCATTGATGCTGATCCGGCGATTGTCGGCGCGGGCGTGGTGTACCTCGATGGGCAGTTGCGGGCGATTGTGTTGCGCGAGTTTCAGCCGATTTGCAGCATCGCGCCGAAGAAGGTGATTTTGCGGGAGGCGCCGAGTTATGTGGGGCGGGTGGAGTTTGCGCGGCGGTTGGCGAATGAGCCGCGAGAGGCGGATGTGACGTTTGAGGCGGTGAATGCGGGGTTTGCGTGTACGTCGGCTTTGATTAGTTGGTTACTGATCGCAGGTGGCTCCGTGCTGAGCCCATTTACTTTTGGGGCTACAGGCGTCGCGGCGGCGATTAGCGTTGTGGGGGCGACGGCCAGTACGCTCCAGTGCGCTATGGGCATTCGACGGACGCGAAATGAGTCTATAGACCCTGCACTGAATGACGAACTGGACCGCGAAGAGTGGTATCAAGCCATGACGCTTGGGCTAGACGCGGCGTCATTGTTGGGTGTCGGTAACACGGCAATGTCTACGATTCGAATGGTTAATACACTAAAAAAGGTAACAGGGAGAAATACTCACCAAGTGCTCAAAGGTTTGAATCGGCAAGAGCGGGTCAGGCTCACCAAGGAAATGTTAAGTATCAACCATCCAGACATGACCCGAAGAATGCTTAAGCTCAAGCAGATGGCTGGTGAGATACCCAAACGCTTCACGTCGGCCGACGTAAGGAATGGGACCATGATGCAGATGCTCAATGCCCTTGGCGCCGTATCGGGTATTGCTGGCAGTGTAAGGTCGGGGAATATACGGATCCTAGCGATTGGGTTGTATGAGGAGATTTCAGAATGAGATTACTCAGAACCAGATATCTCATACCGAGAAAACCTTTTCTTTTACGCTACTTTCCAGTCTTTATCGGGGCGATCTTTATGAGCCTTTTGGGGGGGACGGCAGTTGTCGCACTGTTGGAGCACTACTACCCGCGCGCAGCTCCCTGGGCTTTATCGGAATCTGCTGCTGAGGATGCCTGCGTAATGTTGGCTCTCTTTATTACCCTCTGCAATGTCATGATTGCCTACGGGAGGCCGAAGTGGGTCTGGGGCATGTATGGTCTTTTCATCGCCTGCTTATTGTTCGCTTTACCAGCTTTACGGTTTTCACCGCCCCCTTTTATTTCTGCAGAAAGTGTAGGGTGGCCTCTGATCGGGTTGGCACTACTACGTAGCAAACGCCACCAGGAAATGCGTGCCAAGTGCGTAGAACTTCGCCATATGCGCCGCCAGATCGGGGTGGCCATCGAGAAACGACGCAAACACGAACGCGCAATCATCAGAATAAAGAAACCAAGGTAATCCCCCACGCCCGCCACAAATATGTGCAACTGTTGCACCAAGGCACCAACGTTGGCGCCGTTTTGGTGCTGTACTGCACCGGGTCCTATGACAAAGCGCAATGACTGCCGCGCTGGCATAAGTCTTGCGCGCGTCAACCCCATGCCCTGGCTCGCAGGAGGCCGCCGTGTCGATTCATGTCGCGTTGCACCACGTTACGCATTACCGCTACGACCGCGCTGTCGAACTCGGCCCGCAGATCGTGCGTTTGCGCCCGGCGGCCCATAGCCGTACGCGGATCTTGTCCTACGCGCTGAAAGTGCTGCCCGAGCAGCATTTCATCAATTGGCAGCAAGACCCCCAGGGCAATTACCTGGCGCGCCTGGTGTTCCCGGAAAAGACTGACGAGCTGCGTATCGAAGTCGATCTGGTCGCCGAGATGGCGGTGTTCAATCCGTTCGACTTTTTCCTCGAACCCTACGCCGAAAAAATCCCTTTCAGCTATGCCGCCGATGAGCAGCGCGAGCTGGCGCCGTACCTGGAAACCTTGCCGCTGACGCCGAAATTCGCCGCCTACCTGGCTGGTATCGACCGCACGCCATTGCCCGCCGTGGACTTCCTGGTGGGCCTCAACCAGCGCCTGGCCGCCGATATCGGCTACCTGATCCGCATGGAGCCGGGCGTGCAAACCCCGGAGTTCACCCTGGAAAACGCCTCCGGCTCGTGCCGCGATTCGGCGTGGTTGCTGGTGCAGATCCTACGCAACCTGGGGTTGGCGGCGCGGTTTGTGTCTGGCTATCTGATCCAGCTCACCGCCGACGTCAAAGCCCTCGACGGCCCGTCCGGCACCGAAGTGGACTTCACCGACCTGCACGCCTGGTGCGAAGTGTATTTGCCCGGCGCCGGCTGGATCGGTCTGGATGCCACCTCCGGCCTGTTTGCTGGTGAAGGCCATATCCCGTTGGCCTGTAGTCCCGATCCATCGTCTGCGGCGCCGATCAGTGGCTTGGTGGAACCGTGCGAGTGCGAATTCACCCACGAAATGTCCGTTGAGCGGATTTGGGAAGCGCCGCGCGTCACCAAGCCCTACACCGAAGAGCAATGGCTGGCGATCCAGGCCCTGGGCCGGCAGATCGATGGCGACCTGCTCAAGGACGACGTACGCCTGACCATGGGCGGCGAGCCGACCTTCGTCTCCATCGACGACCCCGACGGCGCCGAGTGGAACACCGCCGCCCTGGGCCCGGACAAGCGCCGCCTGTCTGCCGAGTTGTTCCAGCGCATGCGCAAGCACTACGCGCCCAAGGGCCTGGTGCACTTTGGCCAGGGCAAGTGGTACCCCGGCGAGCAACTGCCGCGTTGGTCGCTCAACTGCTACTGGCGCCGCGACGGCGTGCCGATCTGGCACAACAGCGCGCTGATTGCCGATGAGCAAGAAGACTACGGCGCGGACGGCGCCATGGCCGGGCGTTTCCTTGCCAGCGTCGCCGAACGCCTGAAGCTGCCGGCACGCTTTGTATTCCCGGCCTTTGAAGACAACTTCTACTACCTGTGGCGCGAAGGTGCGCTGCCGCAAAACGTCACGGCCCAGGACCCGCGGCTGAGTGACGACCTGGAGCGTGAACGCCTGCGCAAGGTGTTCAGCCAAGGGCTGGATAAAGTCATCGGCCAAGTACTGCCGCTGGCACGCACGGCCGCCAACGACCGCTGGCAGAGCGGGCGTTGGTACCTGCGCGATAACCACTGTCGCCTGGTGCCGGGGGATTCGCCGTTGGGCTATCGCCTGCCATTGGCGTCGCAGCCTTGGGTGACGGCGGCGGAGTATCCGTTTGTGCATCCGACGGACCCTAACCAGGATCAGCCGGCGCTGCCCACCACCGCTCAGTTGAATAGCCACGGCGAACCTGCGCCGAGCGATGAGCGTACGCCCAGCGTGGACGAATCCGCCGACTGGCTGACCCGCACCGCGTTGTGCGCCGAAGCACGGGAGGGCCGCCTCTACCTGTTCATGCCGCCGCTGGAGCGCGTCGAGGATTACCTGGAGTTGGTCGCCGCCATCGAGGCCACCGCCGAAGAGCTGCATTGTCCGGTACTGCTGGAAGGTTACGAACCGCCTGCCGATACCCGCCTGAGCAACTTCCGCGTGACACCGGACCCGGGTGTGATCGAGGTCAACGTGCAGCCGTCCGCCAGTTGGGACGAGCTGGTGGAGCGCACCGAATTCCTCTACGAAGAGGCGCGGCAAACCCGCCTGACCACGGAAAAATTCATGATCGACGGGCGCCACACCGGCACCGGCGGCGGTAACCACTTTGTACTCGGCGGCGCGACGCCCAAGGACTCGCCGTTCCTGCGCCGGCCTGATCTGCTGCGCAGCCTGATCAGCTATTGGCATAACCATCCGTCCTTGTCCTACCTGTTTTCCGGGCTGTTTATCGGCCCGACGTCCCAGGCCCCGCGCGTGGATGAAGCGCGCAACGACGCCTTGTACGAGCTGGAAATCGCCTTCGCGCAAATGCCCGAACCCGGCGAAGACTGCCCACCGTGGTTGGTGGACCGCCTGCTGCGCAACCTGTTGATCGACGTGACTGGCAACACCCACCGCGCCGAATTCTGCATCGACAAGCTTTACTCGCCGGACGGCGCCACTGGTCGCCTGGGCCTGCTGGAACTGCGCGCGTTTGAAATGCCACCCCATGCGCGCATGAGCCTGACCCAACAACTGCTGCTGCGTGCGCTGGTCGCACGGTTCTGGCGCGAGCCCTATGCGCCGCCGAAGCTGGCGCGCTGGGGCACCGAGCTGCACGACCGTTTCCTGTTGCCGCATTTTATCGAGCAGGACTTTGCCGATGTGATCGTCGAACTCAACGCCGCCGGCTACCCGCTGCGCGCCGAATGGTTTGCCGCGCACCTGGAGTTTCGCTTTCCCAAGGTCGGCGACTACGCCGTCAGCGGCATCGAACTGGAGCTGCGCCAGGCCCTCGAACCCTGGCACGTGCTGGGCGAGGAAGGCGCGGTGGGTGGCACGGTGCGCTACGTGGATTCGTCCCTGGAGCGCCTGCAAGTCAAGTTGACCGGCCTGCCGCCGCAACGCTACCTGCTGACCTGCAACGGCATCCCGGTGCCGCTGCAAGCCACCGGCCGCGTGGGCGAGTTTGTCGCCGGTGTGCGTTACCGCGCCTGGCAACCGGCCAACTGCCTGCAACCGACCATCCCGGTGCACGCGCCATTGGTGTTTGATTTGCTGGATACCTGGATGCAGCGCTCGCTGGGCGGTTGCCAGTACCACGTGGCGCATCCGGGCGGGCGCAATTACGACAGCTTGCCGGTGAATGCCAATGAGGCGGAGAGCCGGCGGATGGCGCGGTTTTTCCGGTTGGGGCATAGCCCTGGAAAGCTTCCGGTGCCAACGGTCGTCATCAACGACGAACTGCCAATGACTCTGGATCTACGACGTTTCCCCAATAAAAATGACTGAATGCGGTTAAAAATGTGGGAGCGGGCTTGCTCGCGAAAGCGGTGTATCAGCCGATACATGTATTGACTGACCCGCCGCCTTCGCGAGCAAGCCCGCTCCCACACAAGCCAGCTCCCACATTAGACTGTGGTGACTTTGACACCGCCCCCTTGCCTCTGCCGAGCGTTCCATGTCCAACTTGCTCGACCGCTACCCGCTGACTGCGGGCACTTATCACGAACTGCTAGACGACAGTGGCGCGGTGCGTGCCCATTGGCAGCGCCTGCTCGATCACCTGCAACGCAGCACCCCGGCGCAACTGGCCCAGCGCCAAGCGTTGCTGACCCGGCAGATCCAGGAAAACGGCGTGACCTACAACGTCTACGCCGACCCCAAGGGCGCCGATCGCCCGTGGGAGTTGGACCTGCTGCCCCACGTGCTGGCCGCCGAAGAGTGGCAGCACCTGTCGGCCGGAATCGCCCAGCGGGCCCGCCTGCTCAATGCGGTGCTGGCCGACCTGTATGGCCCGCAACGCTTGATCAAGGAAGGTCTGCTGCCGGCCGAGCTGGTGTTTGGGCACAACAACTTCCTGTGGCCATGCCAAGGCATCCAGCCGCCGGACGGTGCTTTTTTGCACCTGTACGCCGTGGACCTGGCGCGCACGCCGGACGGTCGCTGGTGGGTCACGGCTGACCGTACCCAGGCACCGTCCGGCGCCGGTTATGCGCTGGAAAACCGCACCATCGTGTCCCGCGCCTTCCCGGATCTTTACCGCGACTTGCAGGTGCAGCACCTCACCGGCTTCTTCCGCACCTTGCAGGAAACCCTCGCGCGCCAGGCGCCGGGCGATGACCAGCCGCCGCTGATCGTGCTGCTCACGCCGGGGCGTTTCAACGAAAGCTATTTCGAACACCTCTACCTCGCACGCCAGCTCGGCTACCCGCTGGTGGAAGGCGGCGACCTCACCGTGCGCGACAGCACGTTATTCCTCAAGACCCTCAGCGGCCTGCGCCGGGTGCACGCGATCATGCGACGCCTCGACGACGATTTCTGCGACCCGCTGGAACTGCGCACCGACTCGGCCCTCGGCGTGCCCGGCCTGCTCGATGCCGTGCGCCAAGGCAACGTGCTGGTGGCCAATGCCTTGGGCAGCGGCGTGCTGGAGTCACCGGGGCTGCTCGGCTTCTTGCCGAAGATCAACGAGTTCCTGTTCGGCGAGGAACTGATCCTGCCGTCCATCGCCACCTGGTGGTGCGGTGAAGCGCCAGTGCTCGCCGAAGCCCTGGAGAAATTGCCCGAGCTGCTGATCAAGCCAGCGTTCCCGTCGCAGAGTTTCACCCCGGTGTTCGGTCGTGACCTGGATGACAAACAACGCCAGGCCCTCGCCGAACGCATGCGCGCGCGGCCCTACGCCTATGTCGCCCAGGAACTGGCGCAGCTGTCCCAGGCGCCGGTGTGGCACACCGTGGATGATCACCTGCAACACCGCGCCATCGGCATGCGCGTGTACGCCGTGGCCAGCGATGACGGCTACCGCGTGCTGCCCGGCGGTCTGACCCGTGTGGCGGCCGAAGCCGATGCCGAAGTGGTGTCGATGCAACGCGGCGGCGCGAGCAAGGACACCTGGGTGCTCGGCGAGCGTGCGCCCGGCGGCGAACAGTGGCGCGCCCAACGCACTATCGGCGCCCATGACCTGGTGCGCCGCGACCCGTATCTGCCGTCCCGCGTGGTGGAAAACCTGTTCTGGTTTGGCCGCTACTGCGAGCGCTGTGATGACAGCGCGCGCTGGCTGCGCATTGTGCTGGCGCGTTATGTAGACGGCGACGATCCCCAGGCCTTGCAAGCGGCGGTCGAACTGGGCGAGAGCCTGCGCCTGCTGCCGGAGGAGGGCGAGTTACCCGAGCGCCTGCTGGGGGCCATGCTCGGTGACGACTGGCCGTCGAGCCTGCGCGCCAACCTGCAACGCTTGCAGTGGGCGGCGTCCCAGGTGCGTGGCAAGTTGTCCCGGGAGAACTGGCAGGCGCTGGTTGAGTTGCAACGCGAAGCCGTGGAGCTGGAAAGCGAAACACCGGACTTTGGCGAGTTGCTGGATTTTCTCAACCGCCTGGTGATGTCGCTCGCGGCGCTGTCCGGGTTTGCCCTGGACGACATGACCCGCGACGAAGGCTGGCGCTTTTTGATGATGGGCCGGCGCATCGAGCGACTGCAATTTCTCAGCAGCAGCCTCGCCGCCTTCCTGCGCGGCGTGGCGGTGTTCGATCAGGCCGGGCTGGAGTGGTTGCTCGAACTGGGCAACAGCAGCATCACCTATCGCTCGCGTTACCTGGCGGTGCCGCAGTTGATCCCGGTACTCGATTTGCTGCTACTGGACGAACAGAACCCCCACGCGGTGCTGTTCCAGTTGAAACTCGTGAGCCGCACCCTGCGCCGCTTGAATGATGATTTTGGCGTGCCCCGGGAAACCGGCCTCGGCCCGCTGGTGGAGCGCCTCTCGCACTTCGACCTGGGCTGCCTGGAGAATCCGTTGTTTGGCGAATCCAGTGTGCGCGCCGCCTTGGACGGCCTGGCCGACCTGCTGCAAGCGGTGGCCGATGAGAGCGGGCAAGTGTCGGATCGCCTCGCGTTGCGCCATTTTGCCCATGTCGATGATGTCAGCCAGCAAACGGTGTCGTTGTGATGAGTGCGCGCTACCAGATTTTCCACGATACCCATTACCACTACGACAGCCCGGTGTCCCTGGCCCAGCAGTTGGCGCACCTGTGGCCACGGCCGTGCGCCTGGCAGCGTTGCAGCGCGCAGCAGTTGGATATCAGCCCCGAGCCGACGTCGCGGCGCGATGAGCTGGATGTGTTTGGCAACCCAATCACGCGGCTGGCGTTTGAACGACCCCATGATGAGCTGTTGGTGAACGCCGGGCTGACTGTGGAAGTGCTGGCGCGGCCGACGCTGGATTTTCAGCAGTCGCCGGCCTGGGACCAGACCCGTGACAGCCTGACCTACAGCAGCCAGCCGCTGTCCGTGGAGCTGATCGAGGCGATCCGTTATCGCTTCGAATCGCCCTACGTGCACCTGAAGAAAAATTTCGTCGAGTTTTCCGAAAGTTGCTTCCCGCCGGCGCGTCCGTTATTGCTCGGCGTACAGGCGCTGATGCAGAAGATTTTCAGCGAGTTCACCTTCGATGCCGAAGCCACCCAGGTCGCCACGCCGCTGGTGGAAGTGCTGGAGCGCCGCCGTGGCGTGTGCCAGGACTTCGCCCACCTGATGCTCGCCTGCCTGCGCTCGCGCGGTCTGGCGGCGCGTTATATCAGCGGCTACCTGCTGACCCAGCCACCGCCCGGCCAGCCACGGCTGATCGGCGCCGATGCGTCTCACGCGTGGGTCTCGGTGTATTGCCCGGTGTCGGGCTGGGTGGACTTTGATCCGACCAACAATGTGCAGCCGGCGCTGGAGCACATCACCCTGGCCTGGGGCCGGGATTTCTCCGATGTGTCGCCGTTGCGGGGGGTGATTCTGGGGGGAGGGAGCCATGACCCGGAAGTGCGGGTGACTGTGATGCCGCTGGAGTAAGGATCGTTCCCACGCTCTGCGTGGGAACGCCTACCGTGACGCTCTGCGTCACCTTGCGGTGCGCCGGGACACGGAGCGTCCGATGCTGCATTCCCACGCCGGGCGTGGGAACGATCAATTATTCAGCCGGATCTTTCGGTGTTTCAGTCTCTTCAGCTGCCACGTCGCCTTCTGCTTCCGGGTTCAGTGCACCCGCTTCTTCATCCGCAGCGGCTTTCTTGCGTTGCAGTTTTTCCTCTTTCTTCTGCTCCTTGGCCAAGTCTCTCTGACGTTTGGCGAAGGAGTAATTAGGTTTGGCCATGGGCGATCCTCTAGGGTCGAAGGTGAGGGTGGGCGGCGCGCAGCTGCCTTGGGCGGCTATGGTAGCAGCTTAGCAGCGCGCTTGGCCCTCACTTACCGCAGGCGTACGCGGCCAGCAGGCCGTTGATCAGTTGGTTGAGGTGCATGGCTCGGACTCCGGTGGGGGATGGGCCGATCATAGAAAGGTCGTACGACTTTGGCTGTTAGATTGTGTTGATAAGTCTGATAGCCTAAAGTTGTATACAATCTGTTGATTCAGATCATAAGAATTTTTGCCTGCTTGAGGCACCCTTGCCGCAATCCGCGTTTTCTAAACCCTGCCTTGGAGATTCACATGTTCGCCAAACTCGTTGCTGTTTCCCTGCTGACTCTGGCTAGCGGCCAGTTGCTTGCTGCAGAGTGCAAGGTCACTGTCGACTCCACCGACCAAATGTCCTTCAACACCAAAGCCATTGAAATCGACAAGAGCTGCAAGACCTTCACCGTCGAGCTGACGCACTCCGGCAACCTGCCGAAAAACGTCATGGGCCACAACTGGGTACTGACCAGCGCCGCTGACATGCAGCCGGTTGCCACCGACGGCATGGCTGCCGGTATCGACAAGAACTACCTGAAAGAAGGCGACACACGCATCATCGCCCACACCAAGATCATCGGCGCTGGCGAGAAAGATTCGGTGACCTTTGATGTGGCGAAACTGGCTGCCGGCACTGACTACATGTTCTTCTGCTCGTTCCCGGGCCATGTGTCGATGATGAAAGGCACCGTGGTCGTCAAGTAAGACCGCGTTATCGTTCATCGCGAGCAAGCCCGCTCCCACACTTGACCGAGTTCCAACCTGGGAATGCGGTCGAATGTGGGAGCGGGCTTGCTCGCGAAGGCGGCCGAACAATCAACACAAAACTACCAGGCTCACCTCACGGCGCAAACGGCATGACCCGCTTGTGCTCGGTCTTGCGATACGTCTCGCAGATAATCCGGAACGCTTCCTCACGCACCGCTTCACCGTGCAGGAACGCATCGATCTCGGCATAGGTCACGCCATGTGACGCTTCGTCCGGCTTGCCCGGCGACAAGTCTTCCAGGTCCGCCGTCGGCACTTTCTCCACCAACGATTCCGGCGCGCCGAAGTGCCGTGCAATCGCCCGCACCTGGTTTTTCACCAGCCCGCTCAAGGGCGCCAAATCACACGCGCCATCGCCGAATTTGGTGAAAAAGCCCATCACCGCTTCCGCCGCATGGTCCGTACCGATCACCAAGCCACCGGCCGCGCCGGCGATGGTGTACTGCGCCACCATGCGCATACGCGCCTTAGTGTTGCCCAGCACGAAATCACGGGACACCGCGGCCTTGCCTTCAAACGCCGCCACTTCATGGGCCAGGGCTTTTACTGCCGGGCCGATGTTGACGGTGTGGCGCTCGTCGGGCTCGATAAAGTCCACCGAGGCCGTGGCATCGATTTCGTCGAACTGGGTTTCGTAGGGCAGGCGCACCGCGATAAAGCGGTAGGCCTCATCACCGCTGTTTTCCCGCAGCTCTTTTACCGCGCGCTGGGCCAACAGGCCGGCGGTCAGGGAGTCGACACCGCCGCTGATGCCCAGCACCAACGTCTTGAGCCCGGAATTGCGCAGGCAGTCCTGGATAAAAGTCACGCGGCGGGCAACTTCGGCCTCAAGGGCGGCCTGGTCATTGAACGGCGCTTGGACCTTGAGCTTTTCAGCTATCTCACGCTGTACGGCTTGCATGATTCACTCCTTGCTAGAGATGGCAGGTACTTTGAACACATGACGCAAATAGGCGACGAAATTCGGATCGGTGCAGTGGGTCTTGCCCGCTTCATCGGAGATCTTCGCCACGGGCTGGCCATTGCAGGCGGTCATTTTAAGCACGATGCTCATCGGTTCCACACCTGGAATATCGCAGGTCAGGTTGGTGCCGATGCCAAAGCTCACGTTGATTCGCCCGCGCAGGGCACGGAATATTTCCAGGGCCTTGGGCAGCGACAGGCTGTCGGAGAACACCAGGGTCTTGCTCATCGGCTCGATGCCGAGCTTGTGGTAATGGGCGATGGCTTTTTCGGCCCACTGCACCGGGTCGCCGGAGTCGTGGCGCAGGCCGTCGAACAGCTTGGCGAAGTACAGGTCGAAATCGCCGAGGAACGCGTCGGTGGTGATGCAATCGGTCAGGGCGATGCCCAGCAGGCCACGGTATTCGCGGACCCAGCAATCAAGGGCGGCGATCTGGCTGTCGATCAGGCGCGGACCGAGTTGCTGGTGGGCCATGATCCACTCGTGGGCCATGGTGCCCAGGGGTTTCATGTCCAGCTCGCGGGCCAGGTGCACGTTGCTGGTGCCGACGAAGCGACCGGGGAAGTCGTGCTTGAGCACACTGACCACTTCTTCCTGCACGCGGTACGAGAAGCGTCGGCGTGTACCGAAGTCGGCCACTTGCAGCTCCGACAGTTCTTCACTGCTGGCATTTGCCGTCAGCCAATCGAACTTGCGGTACAGCTGCTCACGGGCCTGCTCGAGGATCACGGTCTGGTAGCGGTAGCGATTGCGAACCTCGCTGACGATGGCCAGCATCGGCACTTCAAACAGGATCACATGCAGCCACGGCCCGCGCAGGCGGATGAACAGCTCGCCGTTTTCGATACCGGTCTGCACATACCGCAGGTTGAAGCGGAATAGCCCGAGGAAGCGCAAAAAATCCGGCTTCATAAAGCTGATGCGTTCCAGGAAGCCCAATTGGTCCGGGCTCAGGCTCAACTCGGCGAGGCGTTCGATCTGGTAGCGGATTTCCGCCAGGTACGGGCGCAGGTCTTCACTGTTACGGCAACGAAACTCCCATTCAACTTCCACGTTCGGGTAGTTGTGCAGCACCGCCTGCATCATGGTCAGCTTGTAGAAGTCGGTGTCGAGCAGGTTCTGCACGATGCGATCGGCAAACACACTCTCGCTCATAACGGGAATCTCCAGACGGGTCGGCGATGGGCGCCGGCCTTTACGCACAATTAAGGAAGGGGGCTAGTGGCGCATAGACCTGTGGGGTTTTGCCAGTGATTTTTTATTTTGGGATTGTTGTTGTGGCCACTGCCGTCTTCGCGAGCAAGCCCGCTCCCACATTTGACCGCATTCTCATGTTGGAAAGCGGTTGAATGTGGGAGCGGGCTTGCTCGCGAAGGCGTAATTTCAGGCCCTAAATAACTTGCTCCATCATCCACTTCACAAACTCCCGCACCTTCGGCACCTCCGCCGAATGCTCGGGATACGCCAGGTAATACGCATCCTGGCTCGGCATCGCATGCTGCCAAGGAATCACCAGCTTGCCGTCCGCCAATTCTTCTTCCACCAGAAACCTCGGCAACAACGCCACACCACAGCCCACTTGCGCCGCACGGATGCACATATAGAAGGTGTCGAAACGCGGCCCGTGGTAGCTGTGCTCGGTCTGCAAACCCTGGCTGGCGAACCAGTCATGCCAGCCTTGCGGGCGCGAGGCATTTTGCAGCAGCACCAGTTCGCTCAGTTGCCTTGGGTCATTGAAGGGCTGCGCGGGCAGGCTCTCCGGTGCGCACACCGGTACAAGCTCTTCGCTGAACAGCTTCAGGCTCTCGGTGCCGGGCCGTGCGCCTTGGCCGAAGTAGAAGGCCATGTCAGCCTTGCCTTGAAGCAATTCATCGGGTTCCTGCTCGTTGCACAGGTCCAGGTGGATGTGTGGGTGACGCAAGCGCCAGCCCTTGAGGCGCGGTACCAGCCAGCGGGCGCCGAAGGTGTAGGGCGTGGAGACGCGCAGCACTTCGGTCTCGCCGCCGTAGGAGCGCAAGTAGTGGGTGGACATCTCTACCTGTGTGAGGATTTTTCTCACTTCCACCAGGTACAAATCCCCGGCCGGGGTCATCTGCAAGCGCCGGCGTACACGGCGAAACAACAGGTGTTGCAGCAATTCTTCCAGCTGCGCCACTTGCTTGCTCACCGCGCTCTGGGTGAGGTTAAGCTCCTCGGCGGCGCGGGTGAAGCTCAGATGACGGGTAGCGGCTTCGAAACATTGCAGTGCGGTGATCGAGGGCAAATGTCTTTTGTTCAGCACGGTGTGCCTCTTTTTATGCTTTGCATGAATAAACGGAATGATATCTCGCCTAATCGTCGTTTGTTGGCAAGTCTTGGGCCAGCTACAAATAAGCTCTGGATCGCCGTGCGGGCTGCGGCGCGAATTTTTAAGTTTGCAGATTGAAGGAGTGACCCATGGTTGCCGCATTGCTTGATCGTCTCGGGGTAAACCCGGCGCTGTACCAGTCGGGTAAACAGCCTGTGCATTCGCCGATTGATGGCAGCCGTATCGGCAGCGTGCACTGGGAAGGTGCCGCCGAGGTGGAGCAGCAGGTCAGTCGCGCCGAGCATGCGTTCGAGGCCTGGCGCAAAGTGCCAGCGCCGCGTCGTGGCGAACTGGTGCGCCAATTTGGCGATGTGCTGCGCGAATACAAGGTCGACCTCGGCGAGTTGGTGTCGTGGGAAGCCGGCAAGATCACCCAGGAAGGCCTGGGCGAAGTGCAGGAAATGATCGACATCTGCGACTTCGCTGTCGGCCTGTCCCGCCAGCTCTACGGCTTGACCATCGCCTCCGAGCGCCCCGGCCACCATATGCGTGAAACCTGGCACCCGCTGGGCGTGGTCGGCGTGATCAGCGCCTTCAACTTTCCGGTGGCCGTATGGGCCTGGAACACCGCCCTGGCCTTGGTATGCGGCAACGCGGTGATCTGGAAACCGTCGGAAAAGACCCCGCTCACCGCCCTGGCCTGCCAGGCGCTGTTCGAGCGCGTGGTGAAGAACTTCAACGATGCTCCGCCGTACTTGAGCCAAGTGATCATCGGTGGCCGCGACGCCGGCGCTGCGCTGGTGGATGACCCGCGTGTCGCCCTGATCAGCGCCACCGGCAGCACGCGCATGGGCCGCGAAGTGGCGCCGAAAGTCGCCGCGCGCTTTGCCCGCAGCATCCTGGAACTGGGCGGCAACAACGCGATGATCCTCGGCCCCAGCGCCGATCTGGACATGGCCGTGCGCGCTATCCTGTTCAGCGCCGTCGGCACCGCCGGCCAGCGCTGCACCACCCTGCGCCGCCTGATCGCCCACGAATCGGTGAAGGAAGAAATCGTCACCCGCCTCAAGGCCGCTTATTCCAAGGTGCGCATCGGCCATCCGCTGGAAGGCAACCTGATCGGCCCGCTGATCGACAAACATGGCTTCGACAACATGCAGGACGCCCTGGAGCAAGCCTTGAGCGAAGGCGGCCGGGTGTTCGGCGGCAAGCGCCAGCTGGAAGATACGTTCCCGAATGCCTATTACGTGTCGCCGGCCATCGTGGAAATGCCCGAACAGAGCGACGTGGTCTGCACCGAGACCTTCGCACCGATCCTCTACGTGGTCGGCTACACCGACTTCGCTGAAGCCCTGCGCCTGAACAACGCCGTGCCGCAAGGCTTGTCGTCGTGCATTTTTACTACTGATGTGCGTGAGGCCGAGCAGTTCATGTCGGCGGTGGGCAGTGACTGTGGCATCGCCAACGTCAATATCGGCCCGAGCGGCGCGGAAATCGGTGGCGCGTTTGGCGGTGAGAAAGAGACGGGGGGCGGGCGTGAGTCGGGTTCGGATGCCTGGCGTGGGTATATGCGTCGCCAGACCAATACCGTGAACTATTCGCTGGAATTGCCACTGGCCCAAGGCATCACTTTCGACTAAAAAATGTGGGAGCGGGCTTGCTCGCGAATGCAGTGTGTCAGTCAACAGATTTACAACTGATCCACCGCATTCGCGAGCAAGCCCGCTCCCACATTTGATCGCATTAACAAATTGGAAGTGGTTTGTTGGGTCTCATCGGAGTCTGGCAATGGCATTACGCGAAACATGTTTATGGGAACACCTCACCCCCAGCCGGCCGGATCGTGCCGCGCTCAAGGGTGAGGTCAAGGTGGATGTGTGCGTGATCGGCGCCGGCATCACCGGTTTGTCAGCGGCCATTCACTTGCTGGAACAAGGCAAAAGCGTCGCCGTGCTGGAGGCCCATCGCACCGGTCACGGCGGTTCGGGGCGCAACGTCGGGCTGGTCAACGCTGGCCTGTGGATCCCGCCGGATGACATCGAAGCCGGTTTCGGCACCGAGGTCGGCAGCCAGCTCAATCGCATGCTGGGCGCGGCGCCGTCCCTGGTGTTCAGCCTGATCGACAAATACAACATCGATTGCCAATTGCGTCGCGAAGGCACCTTGCACATGGCGCACAACGCCCGGGGTGAGGCGGATCTGCGCAGCCGTGAAGAACAATGGAAGCGCCGTGGCGCGCCGGTGGAATTGCTCACCGGCCAGGCTTGCGAGCAGGCGACCGGAACCAAGAAAATCGCCGCCGCCTTGCTTGATCGCCGCGCCGGCACCTTGAACCCGATGGCCTACACCAGTGGCCTGGCGAATGCTGCCGTTGGCCTCGGCGGGCAGTTGTTCGACCATTCCCCGGTCACCCAGTTGGAGCGCCAAGGCGCGCAGTGGTCGGTGCAAACGACCCAAGGTTCGGTGCAGGCCGCCCAAGTGGTGATCGCCTCCAACGCCTACACCGAAGGCGAATGGACCGAACTGCGCCGCAACTTTTTCCCCGGCTACTACTATCAGGTCGCGTCAGCCCCGCTAACGGAAGCCGCCGCCGAGCAAATCCTGCCCGGTGGCCAGGGTTCGTGGGACACGCGCCAGGTCTTGAGCAGCATCCGCCGTGATGCCGATGGCCGCTTGTTGCTCGGCAGCCTGGGCAATGGCAACCAGAAACCGGCGTGGTTCCTCAAGGCGTGGGCCGATCGGGTGCAGCAGCACTACTTCCCGTACCTCAAATCGGTGCAGTGGGAGTTCACCTGGACCGGCTGCATTGCCTTCACCCCCGACCACCTGATGCGCCTGTTCGAACCGGCGCCGGGCCTGGTGGCCGTGACGGGCTACAACGGGCGCGGCGTGACCACTGGCAGCGTGGTCGGCAAGGCGTTTGCCGACTATCTGTGTCACCAGAATCCCCAGGCCTTGCCGATTCCGTTCGCTCCGATGCAGCCGTTGGCCGGGGTGGGCCTGCGCAGTTGTCTGTATGAGGCTGGATTCTCGCTGTATCACGCCGGGCAATGTCTGCGGATCGTGATCTGATCAGCGAAATACCGCTCAGAAGCCGGCATTTTCTTAGCAGGCTACTAATCTGTATTGGTGCAAGTCGTAGCAGTCACGCACTGTAAATGTGCAGTTCCGTTACGCCGTTTGTTACAGCTGTAGGAACTGTCGTTTATAGGCTTGGTTGCAGGTGTGACCTGCCAGGGTTGTACTTTTTCGGCGCGCAGGTTGCACCTATCGAGGTTAGAGGGTTGCACGTCCTGACGAACGGCGCCGAAACACCCGTAATAACAATGACACCGTGTCTTTTTGAAGAATAAAAACCTACTGGCACGCGCTTTGCTCAGGGCTTTCAGTGAAAAGTTTGAACGCAAGTTGTAGTGCCAAAAATCAAAAATATCGGAGCACCACTCATGTCCCAGACGTTTTACAAGAAAGGTTTCCTGGCCCTTGCCGTTGCAGCGGCGCTGGGTGTTTCTACGTTTGTTCAAGCTGATGTGAAAATTGGCGTGGCGGGCCCGATGACGGGTGCCAACGCGGCTTTCGGTGAGCAGTACATGAAGGGTGCCCAAGCGGCAGCCGATAAAATCAACAAGGAAGGCGGCATCAACGGCGAGCAGATCAAGCTGGTTGCCGGCGACGATGCCTGCGAACCCAAGCAGGCCGTGGCCGTGGCCAACCGCTTGGCGGACCAGGACAAGGTGATTGGCGTCGTCGGGCACTTCTGCTCGTCCAACACCATCCCGGCGTCCGAGGTCTATGACGAAGCGGGCATCATCGCAATCACCCCAGGCTCCACCAACCCACAGGTCACCGAGCGCGGCCTGGGCGCCATGTTCCGCATGTGCGGGCGTGATGACCAGCAAGGCATCGTGGCCGGCGACTACATCGTCGATGTGCTCAAGGGCAAGAAAGTCGCGGTCATCAACGACAAGGACACCTACGGCAAAGGCCTGGCTGACGCCACCGCTGCCCAGTTGACCAAGCGCGGCGTCAAGCCGGTGCTGGAAGAAGGCCTGACCCGCGGTGAAAAAGACTTCAGTGCGCTCGTCACCAAAATCCGCTCCCTGGGCGCCGACGTCGTGTACTTCGGCGGCCTGCACCCGGAAGCCGGTCCCCTGGTTCGCCAGATCCGTGAAGCCGGCTTGAAAGACGTCAAGTTCATGTCCGACGATGGCGTCGTGACCGACGAACTGGTGGCCACTGCTGGCGGCGCGCAATACGTCGACGGCGTCTACATGACCTTCGGCGCCGACCCGCGCCTGCTGCCAGACAGCAAGGCCGTGGTGGAAGAGTTCCGCAAAAACGGCACCGAGCCGGAAGGCTACACCCTGTACGCCTACGCGTCGGTCCAGGCCCTGGCTGCCGGCTTCAATGGTGCCAAGTCCAACAAGGGCGAAGATGCGGCCAAGTGGTTGAAAGCCAACCCTGTGCAGACCGTGATGGGCAAGAAGGAATGGGACGGCAAGGGTGACCTGAAAATCTCCGACTACGTGGTTTACCAGTGGGATAAAGACGGTAAATACCATCAGCTGGAAAAACAGAAATAAATACAAACACCGCGGACCCAATGTGGGAGCGGGCTTGCTCGCGAATGCGGCGTGTCAGTCTCTGAATGTGTTTCTGACACACCGCCTTCGCGAGCAAGCCCGCTCCCACAGGGGGACTGTGTTGTGATCGAAATCTGTCTTTTCCTCCAGAAGCGCCGCACACCCACAGGTGTGCAGGTGCTCACCGCGTGAGATTGCGTTATGGATGGTATTTTCCTGCAGCAACTGGTCAACGGCCTGACCCTTGGGTCGGTCTACGGCCTGATCGCCATCGGCTACACAATGGTCTACGGCATCATCGGCATGATCAACTTCGCCCACGGCGAGGTTTATATGATTTCCGCTTACCTCGCGGCGATCACCCTGGCCCTGCTCGCCTACTTCGGCATCGAATCCTTCCCGCTGCTCATTCTCGGCACCTTGATCTTCACCGTGGTCGTCACCGGCGTGTACGGTTGGGTCATCGAGCGTGTCGCCTACAAACCCCTGCGCAATTCCACCCGACTCGCGCCGCTGATCAGCGCCATCGGCATCTCGCTGATCCTGCAAAACTACGCACAGATCGCCCAGGGCGCCAAGCAACAAGGCATTCCCACCCTGCTGGCCGGGGCCTGGCGTGTCGATATCGGCACCGGCTTCGTGCAACTGACGTACACCAAGGTGTTTATCCTGGTCGCCGCCTTCGCGGGCATGGCCCTGCTGACCTACGTGATCAAATACACCAAGCTCGGCCGCATGTGCCGCGCCACCCAGCAAGACCGCAAGATGGCCTCCATCCTCGGCATCAACACCGACCGCGTGATCTCCTACGTGTTTGTCATCGGTGCCGCCATGGCCGCCCTTGCCGGTGTGCTCATCACCCTCAACTACGGCACCTTCGACTTCTATGCCGGCTTCATCATCGGCATCAAGGCGTTTACCGCTGCGGTCCTCGGCGGCATTGGCTCCCTGCCTGGGGCGATGCTTGGCGGGATCATCCTCGGCATCTCCGAGTCGCTGTTCGCGGGGTTGATCAACTCTGACTACAAAGACGTGTTCAGTTTCTCCCTGCTGGTGGTGATTCTGATTTTCCGTCCCCAGGGCCTGCTGGGTCGCCCACTCGTGGCTAAGGTGTAAACATGTCTGCTGCCAAACCCATCGATATCAAGAAAAGTGTGGTCGATACGATTCTCGCCGGGCTTATTTCCCTGGTCGTATTCGGTCCGATCGTCGGCGTAGTCCTCGATGGCTACAGCTTCAACCTGGAACCGGCCCGGGTGGCCACACTGGTCGCCATCGTGATGGTCGGCCGCTTTGCCCTCAGCCTGTTCCTGCAAACCCCCAAGGGCCTGAAGATTCTGCAGGGCTTCGAAAGCAGCGGCTCCGGTGTGCATGTGCTGGCGCCGGACTACAAGTCGCGGCTGCGCTGGATCATCCCGGCGCTGATCGTGATCGCCATCGTGTTCCCGATCTTCGCCAACAAGTACCTGCTCACCGTGGTCATCCTCGGGTTGATCTATGTGCTGCTGGGCCTGGGCCTGAACATCGTGGTCGGCCTGGCCGGCCTGCTCGACCTGGGCTACGTGGCGTTTTATGCCATCGGCGCCTATGGCCTGGCCCTGGGTTATCAATACCTCGGCCTCGGCTTCTGGACGGTGCTGCCCTTGGCGGCCATCGCGGCGGCGTTGGCGGGATGCATACTCGGCTTCCCGGTGTTGCGAATGCACGGTGACTACCTGGCCATCGTGACCCTGGGCTTCGGTGAAATCATCCGGCTGGTGCTGAACAACTGGCTGTCGTTTACCGGCGGGCCGAACGGCATGCCGGTGCCATCGCCCACCTTCCTCGGCCTGGAATTCGGGCGCAAGGCGAAGGAGGGCGGGATTCCGTTCCACGAGTTCTTCGGCATCGATTACAACCCCAATATCAAGTTCATGTTCATCTACATCGTGCTGTTCCTGGTGGTGCTGGCCGTGCTGTACATCAAGCACCGCCTGACCCGCATGCCCGTCGGCCGCGCCTGGGAAGCCTTGCGCGAAGATGAGATCGCCTGCCGTTCCATGGGCCTGAACCACGTGCTGGTCAAGCTCTCGGCGTTCACCATCGGTGCCTCCACCGCAGGCCTGGCCGGGGTGTTTTTTGCCAGCTACCAGGGCTTCGTCAACCCGTCGTCGTTCACCTTCTTCGAGTCGGCGCTGATCCTCGCCATCGTGGTCTTGGGCGGCATGGGTTCGACGGTGGGCGTGGTGATCGCGGCGTTCGTGTTGACCGTGGCGCCGGAACTGCTGCGCAGCTTCTCCGAATACCGCGTGCTGCTGTTTGGCGTGCTGATGGTGGTGATGATGATCTGGCGACCGCGCGGCTTGATCCGCATCAGCCGTACCGGTGTGACACCACGCAAGGGGGTAGCGCCATGAGCAAGGAAGTCGTCCTCTCCGTGGAACACCTGATGATGCACTTCGGTGGCATCAAGGCCTTGAGCGATGTGAGCCTCAAGGTCGAACGCAACTCGATCTTCGCCCTGATCGGCCCCAACGGCGCCGGCAAGACCACGGTGTTCAACTGCCTCACCGGCTTCTACAAAGCCAGCGGCGGCAAGATCAACCTCAACGTGCGCGGCAAGCAGACCGACGTGATCCAACTGCTCGGCGAGCGCTTCCAGCCCACCGACTTTGTCTCGCCGAAAAGCTTCCTCAGCCGGGTGTACTACAAGATGTTCGGCGGTACCCACCTGGTCAACCGTGCAGGCCTGGCCCGTACGTTCCAGAACATTCGCCTGTTCAAGGAAATGTCCGTGGTGGAGAACCTGCTGGTGGCCCAGCACATGTGGGTCAACCGCAACATGCTGGCGGGCATCCTCAACACCAAGGGCTACCGCAAGGCCGAAAGCGACGCCCTCGACCATGCCTTCTACTGGCTGGAAGTGGTGGACCTGGTGGACTGCGCCAACCGCCTCGCTGGCGAACTCTCCTACGGCCAGCAGCGCCGCCTGGAAATCGCCCGGGCCATGTGCACGCGGCCGCAGATCATCTGCCTGGACGAACCGGCGGCGGGCCTCAACCCCCAGGAAACCGAAGCCCTCAGCGCGATGATTCGCCTGTTGCGCGACGAACACGACCTGACGGTGGTGCTGATTGAACACGACATGGGCATGGTGATGAGTATTTCCGACCACATCGTGGTGCTCGACCACGGCAATGTGATCGCCGAAGGCGGCCCGGACGCGATCCGCAACGACCCGAAAGTGATTGCCGCCTACCTCGGCGCCGACGAAGAGGAGCTGGTATGAGTGCACCTATCCTCGAAATGAAGGACCTGGACGTGTTCTACGGCCCGATCCAGGCCCTGAAAAAAGTCTCGCTGCACATCAACGAAGGCGAAACCGTGAGCCTGATCGGCTCCAACGGCGCGGGCAAATCCACGCTGCTGATGTCGATCTTCGGCCAGCCACGGGCCGAGTCGGGGCAGATTCTGTACAACGGCGTCGACATTACCCACAAGTCGTCCCACTACATCGCCTCCAACGGCATCGCGCAGTCGCCGGAAGGGCGGCGGGTGTTCCCCGACATGACCGTCGAGGAAAACCTGCTGATGGGCACCATCCCGATTGGCGACAAATTCGCCAGCGAGGATATGCAGCGCATGTTCGAGCTGTTCCCACGGCTCAAGGAACGGCGTAACCAGCGGGCCATGACCATGTCCGGTGGTGAGCAGCAAATGCTCGCCATCGCCCGCGCATTGATGAGCCGGCCCAAGCTGTTGCTGCTGGATGAGCCGAGCCTGGGGCTGGCGCCGATTGTGGTGAAGCAGATCTTCTCGACCTTGCGGGAGCTGGCGTCTACCGGGATGACCATCTTCCTGGTGGAGCAGAACGCCAACCATGCGCTGCGCTTGTCGGACAGGGCGTATGTGATGGTCAACGGTGAGATTCGTCTCACCGGCACCGGTAAAGAGCTGCTGGTGAACGAGGAAGTGCGCAACGCCTACCTCGGCGGGCACTGATCGCCATCATCTGATCGTTCCCACGCTCCGCGTGGGAACGCCTCTTGTGACGCTCCGCGTCACGCTTTGGACGCGGAGCGTCCTGGGATGCATTCCCACGCGGAGCGTGGGAACGAACAGCGTGGGAACGATCATCCACAACGCATTCGCCAAATTGTGGAAAACAAATCCAGCCACCCTCCAAAGCGCGACATATAGCCGCCGCAAATCCCTGTTTTGTCACAGTTTTGACTTGTCCCCATCCACTGTGGAACCGGCTGTGGGTAACGTGGTAGTACTCTGCTGAGAGCCTTTAAAACCGGGGCTTTCAGCTAGGTGATCGTTTTTCGATCAGCGGCTTTTTCGCGACCGGCCAAGGGCTTTGTCAACCTGTTTAAAGACACAGGTATATGACCGATTTATGTCCGCTAAGCCTGTGGATAAGTCTGTGACTAAACTCTGGAAAGACCTCCGCAGAGGCCGGAATGACTGGCCTGGAGCCATCGTTGGAATTTTCTCCCCGTTGATGGGCCTACATACGGCCCCGCCAAGGTCAAGCAAAAAACTTTCTAAAATCGCCTGCAAGCCCCGCATACAGCGGCCTGAGGTGTTTTGCACTTGCCCCCAAAGACTGTGGGCGCAGTTGTGGATAACCTGCGCGCACATGGCTGCAAGCCACGTTCTGTAAGGCTTTGCGAGATATGGTTAAAAAGTGATCAGCTGCACATGAAGTTCTGTGCATAGCGGTTGCCGCAACCGCGTCGTACGGGCATTCTGCTGGCTGATTTTTTCCCGATGCCCGCAAGGAGAACACCATGTCCAACACGCTGTTTATTACTGGCGCAACCTCAGGTTTCGGCGAAGCCTGCGCCCGTCGTTTTGCCGAAGCCGGCTGGAAACTGGTACTCACCGGTCGTCGTGCCGAGCGCTTGAACGCGCTGGTCGAAGAGCTTTCCAAGCAGACTGAAGTGCACGGCCTGGTGGTGGACGTGCGTGACCGCAAGGGCATGGAAGACGCAATCGCCAACCTGCCGCCATCGTTCGCGAAGCTGCGCGGGCTGATCAACAACGCGGGCCTGGCCGTCGGTACCGACCCAGCACCCAAGTGCAGCCTCGACGACTGGGAAACCATGGTCGATACCAACATCAAGGGCCTGCTGACCACCACCAGCCTGCTGCTGCCGCGCCTGATTGCCCACGGCCGTGGTGCCGGGATCATCAACCTTGGTTCCATCGCCGGCAACTATCCGTACCCGGGCAGCCATGTGTATGGCGGTTCCAAGGCGTTCGTTAAGCAGTTCTCGCTGAACCTGCGCTGCGACCTGCAAGGCACCGGCGTACGGGTGACCAACATCGAGCCGGGCCTGTGTGAGAGCGAGTTCTCGCTGGTGCGCTTTGGCGGTGACCAGGCGCGTTATGACGCCACCTATGCCGGCGCCGAGCCGATCCAGCCGCAGGACATTGCCGACACGATCTTCTGGGTCATGAACACGCCGGCGCATGTGAACATCAACCGCCTGGAATTGATGCCGGTGAGCCAGACCTGGGCTGGGTTTGCCATCGAGCGTGGGGCCAAGTCTTAAGACCGATCGCTCCTGTGGCGAGGGAGCTTGCTCCCGCTGGGGCGCGAAGCGGCCCTAAGATTTTGGGGCCGCTGCGCAGCCCAGCGGGAGCAAGCTCCCTCGCCACAATCGGTCAAAACAGGCCATAAGGTACACTCACCTCCTGAAAACCCCACCGCACCCAGCGGTTTCAAGGTTTTGACAGGAGGAAATGTGAGTAACCGAGGTGAGCAGGCACTGCTCAAACAATCGACCATCCTGATGTTCGCCGTCGCGATCGCCGGGATTGTCACGGGTGTGATATCCGGCGCCCAATCCATTCTGTTCGACGGTTTTTTCTCGCTGATCGCCACCGCCATCAAGGTGCTGATGCTGATCACGGCCAAGCTGATCGCCAAGAAAAGCAACGAGCGCTTCCAGTTCGGCTACTGGCACCTGGAGCCCATGGTGCTGTTGATCGAGGGCAGCTTCCTGCTGCTGATCGCCATCTATGCGTTTCTCAACGGGGTGTTCGGCATTATCAATGGCGGACGCGAGATCGAGTTGGGGTTGGTGATCATTTATGCGGCGGTGTTTACCGTCGTCGAATTTGCCTACTTCTTCTACGTGCGTTATCGCAATCGCACGCTCAAGTCCTCGCTGATCCAGTTCGACAACATCAGCTGGCTGGTGGACGCGATGCTATCGATCGGCTTGCTGATCAGCTTCCTCGCCGCGCTGTTGCTCAAGTCCCAGGGCTATGGCGAGTGGGCGGTGTACGTCGACCCATTGATCCTGATCCTGCTGGCCCTGAGCATGCTGGCGCCGGCGTTCAAGATCCTGCGCCCGGCGTTGCGCGAGGTGCTGGGGATTGCCCCGGACCAGTTGGACGACAAGGTGCGTGAAGTGATGGACGCGGCCCAGGCCAAACACGGTTTCGACGACTACGTGTCCTACGTGCAAAAACACGGGCGGGCGCGGTTTATCGAGATTCATGTGGTGTTGCCGGCGGATTACCCGGTGGATAACGTCGCCACCCTCGATGGGCTGCGCGAAGAGATATCCACAGGGCTTGGCAAAGCGGATGCGGCGCGGTGGTTGACCATCAGTTTTACGGGGGATCGCAAGTGGATTGCGTGAGGTCAGGTAGACCGAGGTGAGGCATTCGCGAGCAAGCCCGCTCCCACATTCGACCGCATTTCAAAGGTAGGACGCGGTCAACTGTGGGAGCGGGCTTGCTCGCGAAGAGGCCCTGAAGATTAGCCCAAGTGCTGGATCAGACCCTGATAACAAGTCGCCAAGTGATAAGGCGTAGTCGACGGCATATCCCACCGACTCACCACCCCCTGGGCATCCAGGCATTCATTCCAGCCTTTGCCATGCAGAAAGTGCTGTTGCAGCGCCAGCAACTGGCGCTGCAACACGGCATCGCTGTCGCGCCGCAAGGTCAGCGCCCGCAGGTATTCCGCCTGGGCCCAGATGCGCTGGGTGCCATCGCGCACGCTGCCATCCAGCGCCAACATGCCGCTGACCGCACCGCTCAACTTATCCACACCCTTTTGCTCGGCGTAGGCAAAGGCCCGCGTCAGCGAGGCGTGCAACGGCGTGCCGCGTAGGACGTCGGAAGATTCCAGCAAAAAGAACCATTCGAACTGGTGCCCCGGCTCAAACCAGTTATCCACAGCGCCCAGCGGTTTTTCCATCATCACGCCATGCTGGCGGTCGATGAAGCGCTGCTGCATGGCCGTCGCCAGGCCCAGCAGTGCCGCTTGTACACCGGCGTCTTCACGCACGGCGAGGGTGGCCAGGAAGCCTTCGGCCAAGTGCATCAGCGGGTTTTGCAGCGGGCCGGACTTGAGGGATGACCAGTTGCGTTCCAGCACGGCTTCGTACAGGCCGTCGCCTGTGGCAAAGCGCTCGGCGACCACTGCCAGGGCGGCGTTGAGCACCGACTCCACCAACGGCTCGCGCACCTTGGCCCAGTAGTGGGCGCAGGCGAAGATGATGAAGGCGTGGGTGTAGAGGTCTTTGCGCTTGTCCAGCGGATGGCCGGCCGGGTCGATGCTGTAGAACCAGCCGCCGTGCTCGGCATCGTGGAAGTGCCGTTGCAAGGAACGGAACAACGCCGCCGCGCGTTCTTCGGCAAACGCCGCGCCGGGTTCGCCGATCAGGCTGGCGAACAGGTACAACTGCCGGGCACAGGCCATGGCGCGGTAGCGTTGCGGGGGCAGCGGCTGATGGTTGGCGTCCAGCGCTTCATAGGGGAGCGCGAGGTCGGCATTCCAGCCTGGGCCCTGCCAGAGCGGCACGATCAGGGTGTGGAAGTGCGTGAGCACGGCATTCAGGGCAGAGCTTGGAGCGGTGGGCATTGGCTGGCGTCGTCACGGCAGGGGTGTAGGCGCGCATGGTAGCAGGCTGATCGTTCCCACGCTCTGCGTGGGAATGCATTTCATGACGCTCTGCGTCGTGCTTTGGGGCGCGGAGCGCCCTGGGAGGCATTCCCACGCGGAGCGTGGGAACGATCGAATCAGCCCGCGAGCAACCAAACCCCAGTCGCCGCCGACGCCGCCCCCGCAATCCGCACCAACGGCGCCGCTGCAGCCGGCAGGAAACGCACCACCGCATAACCGGCCGCGTGCAACACCGCAGTCGCCCCGACAAACCCGGCCGCATACGCCCACGGGCTGGACATGTCCGGCAGCTCCAAACCATGGGCCACGCCATGGAACAAGGCGAACAACGCAGTCGCACCCACCGCGACAAACAACGGCGGCCGCACCGCCAGCGCCACCGCCAGGCCCAAGGCCAGCACCGACGCGGCTATCCCGCTTTCCATCGCCGGCAATTGCATCCCTTCAAAGCCCAGCACGCCACCGATCAACATGGTGCCGACAAACGTACACGGCAGCGCCCAGCGGGCCGCGCCTTTCTGTTGTGCGGCCCACAGGCCGACCGCAACCATCGCCAGCAAATGATCGATACCGCCCAACGGGTGGCTGATCCCGGCGATCAAGCCGTTATCGCCATGGCCCGGGTGGGCGAACGCGAGGGCCGGGGCCAGCAGCAACGCGGCGGCGGTGAAGAGTTTCTTGAGGCTCATGGACAGGTTCCTTATGGGTTGATCAGGCGGCGGTCAGCAGGCCTTGGCGTTCGATAAAGGCGACGATTTCTTCCAGGCCAACCCCGGTTTTCTGGTTGCTGAATACAAAGGGTTTGCCATTGCGCATACGGGTGGTGTCGCTGTTCATCAATTCCAGCGAGGCACCGACCAGCGGCGCCAGGTCGATCTTGTTGATCACCAGCAGGTCGGACTTGCAAATGCCTGGTCCGCCCTTGCGCGGCAGCTTGTCGCCGGCGGACACATCGATCACATAGATGGTCAGGTCCGACAGCTCCGGGCTGAACGTCGCCGAGAGGTTGTCGCCACCGGACTCCACCAGGATCAGGTCCAGGCCGGGGAAGCGGCGGTTGAGCTGGTCCACCGCTTCAAGGTTGATCGACGCGTCTTCGCGGATCGCCGTGTGCGGGCAACCACCGGTTTCCACGCCGATGATGCGCTCGGGCGCGAGGGCCTGGTTGCGCACCAGAAAGTCGGCGTCTTCGCGGGTATAGATGTCGTTGGTGACCACGGCCAGGTTGTAGCGGTCGCGCAGGGCGAGGCACAGGGCCAGGGTCAGGGCGGTCTTGCCGGAGCCCACTGGGCCACCGATGCCGACGCGCAAAGGTTGTGTATTCATGGGGTGGTTCTCCTAGGAACGGAACAGGCGGCTGTATTGGCGCTCGTGGGCCATGCACGCCAGGGACAGGCCGAACGCGGCGCTGCCGAAATGGTTGGGGTCGATACGCGCGGCGTCCTGCTGGGTTTGTTGCAACAGAGGCAGCAGCTCGCTGGTCAGGCGCTGGGCGGCTTGTTGGCCCAGGGGCAGGGTTTTCATCAGCACGGCCAGTTGGTTTTCCAGCCAGCTCCACAGCCAGGCGGCGAGGGCGTCGGCGGGGCTGATGGTCCAGGCGCGGGCGGCCAGGGCCCAGCCCAGGGCGAGGTGAGGTTCGCCGCGTTGTTCAAGGAAGTGGCGCGCGGCGTCGTCCAGCTCAGGTAAACCATTGAGCAGTTGTTGCAGCGAGTAACCCATCTGCCGGCTCTCCTGATACAGCTCGCGGGTCTCACGGCTGGCGCGGTGTTCTTCGCACAACTGTGCCAGCTGCGCCCAATCCTGTTCCGCGGCGGCGTGGCAATGGGCGAGCAGCAGCGGTGCTTCAAAACGCGCGAGGTTGAGCAACAATTGATCGCTGATCCAGCGGCGGGCGCTGGCCGCATCACTGACGCGGCCGTTCTCCACGGCCATTTCCAGGCCTTGGGAATAGCTGTAGCCGCCAATCGGCAATTGCGGACTGGCCAGACGCAACAGCGCCCAGGCTGGGTTCATAGACGTACGCCGAACTGGTGCAGCTTGGGCGGGTAATTGAAATCTTCGTCGCCATGGCGCGAATGGTGATGGCCACCGCCATAGGCGCCGTGTTCCGGTTGGAACGGCGCTTCGAGGGTTTCGGTGGTGGCGCCCAGTTGATCCAGCATGGCCTTGAGCACGTAGTCATCCAGCAGGCGTAGCCAACCATCCCCGACTTGCAGGGCTACGTGGCGATTGCCCAGGTGATAGGCCGCACGGGTCAGTTCAAAGGCGCTGGGGCAGGTGACGTGCAGCAGCTGTTCAGGGCGTGCGCAGACACGTACGACACGTCCGTCTTCAGCCTGTAGGAATTCGCCATCATGCAGCGGCGGCTGGCCACGCTCCAAGAACAGGCCGACGTCTTCACCATCGGCACTGAAACAGCGCAGGCGGCTTTTGCTGCGGGCTTCGAAATTCAGCAGCAGTTCGGCAGCCCAGAGGGCTTGGGGGGCGATTCGGCGGTGGATCACCAGCATCAGAAGGCTTCCAGCAATGAGCGATGCAAGTGCTAGAGCAAGGGCCTTGCCAATCTCGGCGGTGAGTAGGAATCGCCTGTAAGTAGGCACTGTGGCGCCACTAAACAGGGCGTAGGAAAATTTTAGTGATGCGCCAAAACGGTGCTCATTTTGTGTTTGTGCACTTGTCCTGAGCGTTTTCGGATTTGTCCTACGCGCCCTGAGGATTCGCCGTTCATGGTGCTACTTGTTGAGTGTTTAGGATCCGCGCCGTGTTTAATTCACTGCGACGCTCATCATGTTCAAGTCATTTTTTTGCTTAGTCATCGCCAGTCTGTCATTTGTCATTTCAACGGCTTCGGCCAATTTACAACCGCGCCCGACCTTCGCCCCGGTCACCATCAACAACGTGGTTGACCGTGCCCATGAACTGCTGGGTACGCCCTACAAGTGGGGCGGCACCTCGGTGCAGCAAGGGTTCGATTGCAGCAGTTTCCTGGTCTATCTGTTCAAGACCGAAGCGAATATCCAGATCCCGCGCACCACGGCAGCGATGCACCGCTCGACGGCCGCCACCGTTGCGCGCAACGCGCTGAAGCCCGGCGATGCGGTGTTTTTCAAAGGCAATGGGCGCGGCCAGGTCAGTCATGTGGGGCTCTATATCGGCGAAGGCAAATTTATCCATTCGCCACGCACCGGCAAGAGCATCCGCATCGATTCGCTGAGCAACAGCTATTGGAATAAAAACTACACCACGGCCAAGCGTTTCCACTCGGCGGGTTGATCGTTTTACTCGGTGCTGCCCAGGCCTTGCCAGTGCTTCAAACCGATAAAGATAAAGCGCAATTGCTGGGTGATTTTCGCCTGAGGCGTGAGGTGTGCTGGCAGGGCCTGGGCGGGCGGGTCGATGATGTCGGGCAGGGTGGCGAACACACTTTTGACGATCAGGTCGGCCATCACATGCAAACCTTCGCCGTCCAGGTGTTGCAGCTTGGGCATCAGCGTGAGGTCGGCCGCGAGGTCGCGGGTGATGTCTTCGCGCAAGGCGCCGATGGCTTGGCGCACGGCCAGGCAGCCGCCGTATTGCTCGCGGGCGAGGAACAGGAATTGCGAACGGTTGGCCGAGACCACATCGAGAAAGATGCGCACGGACGCGTCGATAATGCCGCCCATCACGAATTCGTTGTGGCGCACCAGGCGAATGGTGGCGCGGAAGGTCTGGCCGACCTCGCTGACCAGGACGAGCCCAAGTTGATCCATGTCGGCAAAGTGGCGATAGAAACCGGTGGGCACAATGCCGGCCGTCTTGGCCACTTCGCGCAGGCTCAGGCTGCCAAACCCACGGCCACACTCCATCAGATGGCGGGCTGCGTCCATCAGGGCGAGGCGGGTCTGTTGCTTCTGTTCGGCGCGGGGCAGCATGGCGGGCGGGCTTTGTCGGCAAGTTCAGCGACGCACTCTAGCAAAACAGCTTCATCGGCGTCGAACTTGCGCGGGGTGATGCGTGACGCGGTCTACAGCAAAGCGAAAGCCCGATCGGCGGATCGGGCTTTTTTATGGGCCACCACAGGCTTAGCTCTGGGCTTCGTGCAGTTCTTTCAGGCGATCAGCGCCGCCTTCGGCAACACCTTCGGTGTAAGCGCGTTTGTTGGCTTGTTCAGCGCCGCCTTCGACCAGGCCTTTCTGTTCCAGGCGATCACGGCCACCTTCAGCAACACCTTCGGTGTAGGCGCGTTTGTTGGCTTGCTCGGCGCCACCCTCAACCAGGCCTTTCTCTTCCAGGCGGTTGCGGCCGTTTTCAGCGACAGCGCCTTTGGCGTAGTCACGGTTTTCTTCTTCTTGCGAACCGCTGCGTGCCAGGGTTTGGCTGGACTGCACGGCTTGGGCTTTGTTCTGTGGGGTCACTTGTTCGGCGGCTGGCAGGGCAAAAGCGCTGGAAGCCAGGACGGACAACAGGACGGTAGCGAGTACTTGACGTTTCATGATGGGTTGCTCCTTGGGAGGGCGATAAAGTGGGTACAGGGCTAATGCTACTCTCGATAAGTCGATATAAAAGTTCATAAACACAATGGTAATAATCAACAGAATTGATTGTTCCCGGCGGAGGCTCTAACTCGCACCTCTCAAGCCCGCGGTTTTGCACCGGGGTGGGTATTTTCGACACGAAGGTGGGTAACAATGGTGCGCCGTTGATGATTGATTCTGTCTGCTTGATCAGGAAAATGGCTTTTTGCGACTAAATCAGTGGTCGGGTTAAACCCCCGGGCGGTTTGCCAGTCGTACCCTTATGAGCTGTAGTTCAGCGGTAGTCGTATTCAGGAGTCCTGTGCAATGACGCGCACGCGCAAAATCGTCGCTTGGAGCTGTGCCAGCTTCGTTCTATTAATCGCCGTGGTGGTATTGGTGCTGGCGTTCTTCGACTGGAACCGCATCAAGCCGCAGATCAATGCCAAGGTCTCCGAAGAGTTGCATCGCCCGTTTGCCATCAACGGCAATCTGGCCGTGGTGTGGGCCCGTGAGCCCGATGAAGGCGGCTGGCGCGCCTGGGTGCCGTGGCCCCATGTGATCGCCGAGGACCTGGCCCTGGGCAACCCCGACTGGTCGAAAAAACCGCAAATGGTCACCCTGAAGAAGGTCGAGTTGCGCATCTCGCCCTTGGCCTTGCTGGTGCAGCGCGTGGTGATCCCGCGTATCGACTTGACTGAGCCAAGTGCCGAATTGCAACGCCTCGCCGACGGTCGCGCCAACTGGACCTTCAATTTCGACCCCAAGGACCCGAATGCCGAACCGTCCAACTGGGTGGTCGACATCGGCGCCATCGGCTTCGACAAAGGCCATGTGACCCTCGACGACCAAACCCTCAAGACCCAGCTCGATATGATCATCGACCCCCTGGGCAAGCCGATCCCGTTCGGCGAAATCGTCGGCGACGCGGATGCCAAGAAAGCCCTGGAAAAAGGCGCGGCGCCGCAAGACTATGCATTCGCCCTCAAGGTCAAAGGCCAGTACCACGGGCAGAAACTCGACGGCAGCGGCAAGATCGGCGGCCTGCTTGCCTTGCAGGACGCGGCCAAGCCGTTCCCGCTGCAAGCCCAGGTCAAGGTCGGCGATACCAGCATCGCCCTCGCCGGCACCTTGACCGACCCGCTCAACCTCGGCGCCCTCGACCTGCGCCTGAAACTCGCAGGCTCAAGCCTCGGTAACCTGTACCCGCTGACCGGCGTAACCCTGCCGGACTCGCCGGCCTATTCCACCGACGGCCACCTGATCGCCAAGCTGCACGAAGCCAGCGGCGCGTCATTCACCTATGAAAACTTCAACGGCAAGATCGGCAACAGCGACATCCACGGCAACCTCGCCTATGTCGCCAGCCAGCCACGGCCCAAGCTCAGCGGCGCGTTGGTGTCCAACCAACTGCTGATGGCCGACCTCGCGCCCTTGATCGGCGCCGACTCCAACGCCAAGCAAAAGGCCCGTGGCGGTGAAAGCAAACAACCGGCGACCAAGGTGCTGCCGGTGGAAGAGTTCCGCACTGAACGCTGGCGCGACATGGACGCCGACGTGGAATTCACCGGCAAACGTATCGTGCACAGTGCCGAACTGCCGTTCACCGATCTCTACACCCACCTGGTGCTCAACGACGGCCAACTCAGCCTCGAACCCCTGCGTTTCGGCGTGGCTGGCGGCAAGCTCGACGCGCAGATCCGCCTGAATGGCCGCATCACGCCCATGGAAGGCCGCGCCAAACTCACCGCGCGCAACTTCAAGCTCAAGCAGCTGTTCCCCACCTTCGAACCGATGAAAACCAGCTTTGGCGAGCTTAATGGCGACGCCGATATCGCCGGGCGCGGCAACTCCGTGGCAGCGCTGCTGGGCAGTTCCAACGGTGACCTGAAGATGTTGATCAACGACGGCGCCATCAGCCGTGGCCTGATGGAAATCGCCGGGCTCAACGTCGGCAACTACGTGGTGGGCCGCCTGTTTGGCGACAAGGAAGTGAAGATCAACTGCGCGGCCGCTGACTTCGGCATCAAGACCGGCCTGGCCACGACACGCTTGTTTGTGTTCGATACCGAGAACGCCATCATCTACATCGATGGCACCGCGAACATGGCCACCGAGCAGTTGGACCTGACCATCACCCCGGAATCGAAAGGCTTTCGCCTGTTCTCCCTGCGCTCACCGTTGTACGTCAATGGGCCGTTCATCAAGCCCAACGCCGGCGTGAAAGCGGTACCGCTGATGCTGCGTGGCGCGGGCATGGTGGCGCTGGGTGTGATCGTCGCTCCGGCAGCGGGCTTGCTGGCGTTGATCGCGCCGAGTGGGGACGTGCCGAACCAGTGCGCGCCGTTGTTGCAGCAGATGAAGGAAGGCAAGGCCCCGAAAACAGTGAAGGGCTAACTGAACAAACAGGGATCAAAAAGTGTGGGAGCTGGCAAGCCAGCTCCCACATGATCGTTCCCACGCTCTGCGTGGGAATACATCCCTGGACGCTCTGCGTCCGCTCTTGAAGGCGTGACGTAGAGCGTCACCGGCGGCATTCCCACGCAGAGCGTGGGAACGATCAAACATTGATATGTGTTGTTAGGTTGTTGGTTAGAGGCCCTGCAGAATGTCGGCCATGTCGTCGGCGTGTTCTTCTTCCTGGGCCAGGATGTCTTCGAAGATCCGGCGGGTGGTCGGGTCTTTATCGCCAATGTACTGGATGATCTCGCGATAGCTGTCCACCGCGATCCGTTCTGCCACCAGGTCTTCGTAGACCATTTCCTTCAAGTTATTGCCTGCCACGTACTGCGCGTGGGAGTTTTTCGACAGCAGGTCGGGGTTGAACTCCGGCTCGCCACCTAACTGCACAATGCGCTCGGCGAGTTTGTCAGCGTGCTCGGCTTCTTGCGTGGCGTGCTCCAGGAACTCGTCAGCCGCAACGGACGCCTTGAGCCCGCTGGCCATGAAGTAGTGACGCTTGTAGCGCAGCACGCAGACCAGTTCAGTGGCCAGCGACTCGTTGAGCAAGCGGATGATTTCTTTGCGGTCGGCGTCATAGCCTTCGGTCACCGCGCCGTTTTCGACGTTCTTGCGGGCGCGGCTGCGCAGGGTGGCAACGTCTGTCAGTTGAACTTCAGTCATCTCGATCTCCTGGGGCTAATCCGGTTTTGCGCCACGCTCTAGCGGCGTGATCGCTCGAAGTTGTGAGTCCCGGGCGGCGCAAAAAGTTTTATCGGATTTACCCACGGCGTCATCAGCCCGACTTGAGGCTGGGCTAGGCTTGCGCTCAGGTCAGCCGTTTCGAGGACGTTCGCCCCATGCCGCAGTCGTTAGCCACGCGTTACCCGTTGGTGCTGGTCCCCGGCATGCTCGGTTTTGTGCGTTTAGGGTTTTTCCCCTACTGGTACGGCATCGTCCCGGCGTTGCGTGCGGGCGGGGCGCAGGTGTTTGCCGTGCAGGTGGCGCCGCTGGATGCCAGCGAGGTGCGCGGCGAGCAGTTACTGGCGCAGATCGAGCAGATTCGTGAGGAGACCGGCGCCGACAAGGTCAACCTGATCGGCCACAGCCAAGGCTCGCTGACCGCACGTTATGCGGCGGCCAAACGCCCGGAGTGGGTGGCGTCGGTGACGTCGGTGGCTGGGCCCAATCATGGTTCGGAACTGGCGGACCATATCCACCTCCATTACCCCATCGACGGCGTGAAGGGGCGGCTCATGAGTGCGCTGTTCCATCTGGTCGCGTGGGTGATGGGTGTGCTGGAAACCGGTTATCGCGGGCCGCGTTTCAAGGCGGACTTGCAGGCGTCCCACCATTCGCTGACCAGTGCCGGGGTGGCGCTGTTCAATCGTCAGCATCCCCAAGGCCTGCCCGAGACCTGGGGCGGGCAGGGGGCCGCAGAGGTCAATGGCGTGCGTTATTACTCGTGGTCCGGCACCTTGCAGCCGGGCATCACCGACCGTGGCCGCAACCTGTTCGACGGCACAAACCGCAGCTGTCGCCTGTTCGCCCGCAGCTTTGTGCGGGAGAAGGGCCAGTGTGATGGCATGGTCGGGCGTTACAGCTCACACCTGGGGTTGGTGATTGGTGATGACTTTCCCCTGGATCACTTTGATATCGTCAACCAGTCCATGGGGCTGGTCGGGAAGGGGGCGGAGCCGATTCGGTTGTTTGTGGAGCATGCCCAAAGGCTGAAGGCCGCTGGGGTGTAGCCGGCCGACTCGGTCCAATTGTGGGAGCGGGCTTGCTCGCGAAAGCGGTGGGTCAGCCAGCTCATCTGTTACTGACACACCGCTTTCGCGAGCAAGCCCGCTCCCACATTTTGAACTGCGTCTAGGCTGCTCTGACCGGCGTGGTCCAACGCTCCGAAAGGATCACCCCGCCCAACGTCAGCAACCCCCCTACCAAGTGATACAACGCCAACTCTTCCTTCAACACCACCGCCGCAATCAGCGCCGTAATCAACGGCAGCAAATTGAAAAACAACGTGGTCCGGCTCGGGCCCAACGTCTTCACCGAATGCATCCACGCCAACGGCGCCAGCATCGAAGCCAGCAAGCACGCATACATCACCAGCGGAATATTCGCCCAGCCCAGGCCGGCTTTCTGCGAGAACAGAAACAGCGGAAACAACACCACCACCGCCACCAGCACCTGCAAATACAGCAACACCAACGGCGGCAGGCGCAGCTGCCATTTTTTCAGCAGGGTGCTGTAGACCGCATAGGCCAGGGTGGCCACCAGCATCATCGCGTCGCCCAGGTTGACCCCGTGTTGCAGCAACGCGCCCAGGCTGCCGGACGACACCACCACGACCACGCCAGCAAACGACAGCACCGCACCGGTGAGGGCGCCGTAGGTCAGGCGCTGGCCGAGGCTGATGATTGCCGCCGTCAGCGCCATCAACGGCATCAGCGACAGGATGATGCCCATGTTGGTCGCGGTGGTCAGCGACGCGGCGTAGTACGCCAGGCTTTGGTACACCGCCATGCCCAGCACGCCAAGGATGACGATCTTGCCCAGGTTCGGGCGGATCAGCGCCCAGTTGGCGAGCACCGGCTTGAGCATGAATGGCGTAAACAGCAGCGCCGCCAGCAGCCAGCGGTAAAAGCCGATCTCCGCCGGGAAGATGGTTCCGACGGCCAGCTTGTTGACCACGGTGTTGCCGGCCCAGATGAAAATGGCCAGCAGGGGATACGCGTATTGCATCGAAAGAAACCAGGTGTGTTGATGAGCCGGGATTATCCCTTGTCTGGATCGAAGCCTATACTGCGATCCAGACAAACGACCTTTGTATCCAGACAACATGGCCAGACATACCGTACGCCTCGCGGACTTTGGCAGCCTGCCAAGCCCGGTTTACTTCCGCTACTCCGATTTTGCCCCCGACACCGAGTGCACCCCGCATCAGCATGGCTGGGGTTCGCTGGATTACTCCGCCAGCGGCGTGATGCGCATGGAAGTGGCCGGCAACCGCTTTATGTCGCCGCCCCAGTACGCGGTGTGGGTGCCGCCGCACACCGAGCACAGCTCCTATAACGCCGAGGCCATCGTCTACCACTCGGTGGGCCTGGCCCCGCAGCTGTGCGCGCAACTGCCGCAGCAGCCGTGCACCCTGGCGATCAGCGAAATCCTCAAGGCGATCCTCAGTGACTTCGCCCAACGCGACGTGAATATCCCCGAAAGCGAAGCCGACATCCGCCTGGCCCAGGTGCTGGTGGACCAGCTCAAGCAGGCGCCGATCCACGAGTGCTTCCTGCCCTACGCCCGCCACCCCGGCCTGCTCGGTGTGCTGGAGGGCATGCAGGCCGATCCCGGCGACAACCGGCCGCTGGCCCATTGGGCGGCGCAGGTGCACGTGAGCGAACGCACCCTGGCGCGCCAGTTTGTGCGCGAGCTGGGCATGAGTTTTGGTGAATGGCGCCAGCGCCTGCGTTACCTGGCGGCGATCGAAGCGCTCGATAGCGAGCACAGCGTGCAACATGTGGCGTTCGACCTTGGCTACAGCACCGCCTCGGCCTTTATCGCGATGTTCCAGCGTCATGCCGGTTGCACGCCGGAGCAGTATCGGCGGACGAATATCCGAAGTCGGTGAAGATGTAACAGGCTTTGACTACACTGCTGGGTAGGCTGTGCCCCTCGGCACAGTAACAGGGAGAAAACTCCATGAAGATGCTGCGAATTCCGTTGTTGATGATGGGCCTGCTGCTGTGTTCCCAGGGCTTTGCCGCCACCGCCCAGCAGAACAAAATGACCACGTGCAACGCCGAAGCCACCACCAAGACCCTCAAGGGCGACGACCGCAAGGCGTTCATGAAAACCTGCCTGTCGGCCCCGGCGGCCAATGACGCCAAGACCCTGACGCCGCAGCAGCAGAAGATGAAAGACTGCAATGCGTCGGCGAAGACCAAGGCGCTGGCTGGCGACGCGCGCAAGACCTTTATGAGCACTTGCCTCAAAGGCAGCTGACACCGCACATACCCCTTGTGGGAGCGGGCTTGCTCGCGAATGCGGTGGGTCAGTCAACAAATTTGGCGACTGATACACCGCATTCGCGAGCAAGCCCGCTCCCACATTGACGGTGTTCACAATTTTCAGAGCTCTCGCTTGATTCCCTCAAGGCTGGCAGACTGCCCATCCTTTAACGCCGTTTGTTTTGAGGCTGTATGCCAACGTTTTCTCAGCGTCATGTGTTGTTGCTGGCCAGCTACATCATCATTTTCGGCGGACTGCTGCTGGTACTGCCGCTCAAATTACTGCCGAGCCTGCTGGCTGGCCTGTTGGTGTTTGAACTGGTCAACATGCTCACCCCGCAACTGCAACGGCTGATCGAAGGCCGGCGCGCTCGCTGGCTGGCGGTGGCCTTGCTCGGCACCTTGATCGTCAGCGTGCTGACCCTGATCTTTGCCGGTGCCATCAGCTTCCTGCTCCACGAAGCGGAAAACCCCGGGGCTTCCCTCGACAAATTCATGGGCGTGGTCGACCGCGCACGCGGCCAGTTGCCGCCGTTTATCGACGCCTACCTGCCCGCCAGCGCCGCCGAATTCCGCGTGGCCATCGGCGACTGGATGAGCAAGCACTTGAGCGAACTGCAACTGGTCGGCAAAGACGCCGCCCACATGTTCGTCACCCTGCTGATCGGCATGGTGCTCGGCGCAATCATCGCCCTGCAACGCGTGCCCGACCTGACCAAACGCAAACCCCTGGCCGCCGCCCTGTTCGACCGCCTGCACCTGCTGGTCCAGGCCTTTCGCAACATTGTCTTCGCGCAGATCAAGATCGCCGCGCTCAACACCGCCTTCACCGCCGTGTTCCTCGCCGTGGTGTTGCCGTTGTGCGGGATTCACTTGCCGCTGACCAAAACCCTGATCGTGCTGACCTTCCTGTTGGGCCTGCTGCCGGTGATCGGCAACCTGATGTCCAACACCCTGATCACCATCGTCGCGCTGTCGCTGTCGATCTGGGTGGCGGTGGCGGCGTTGGGTTACTTGATCGTGATCCACAAGATCGAGTACTTCCTCAATGCACGGATCGTTGGCGGGCAGATCAGTGCCAAGTCGTGGGAGTTGCTGCTGGCGATGCTGGTGTTTGAGGCGGCATTCGGGCTGCCGGGCGTGGTGGCGGGGCCGATTTATTATGCGTATCTCAAGAGTGAGTTGAAGCTTGGGGGGATGGTTTAAGGCTTGTGTTGCCTGGGCTGGCCTCTTCGCGAGCAAGCCCGCTCCCACACTGACTGTGTTCACAGGTCGAAATGTGTAAACACAGTAAATGTGGGAGCGGGCTTGCTCGCGAAGGGGGCGCCACGGTCTTTCAGGTGAAACTCAGTGTCCGTACCGCTTGCTGGCCTCAATCGCCAGACCACTGCCGATACTGCCAAAGATATTGCCTTCCACATGCCGCGCATTCGGCAACATCGCCGAGATGCTGTGGCGCAGTGCCGGAATGCCGCTGGAACCGCCGGTAAAGAACACCGTGTCCACTTGCGCCACGCTCACCGAAGCGTCGTTGAGCAACTGCGTCACGCTACCGCGCACGCGCTCCAGCAAGGCGTCGATGGACGACTCGAACAGTGCGCGGCTCAGGTCTACGCTCAGGCCTGCTTCGATACGGTCCAGCGCCACGTGGCGGCTGTCTTCGTGGGTCAGCTGGATCTTGGTTTCTTCCACTTCCATGGCCAGCCAGTGCCCTGCACGCTGTTCGATCAACTTGAACAGGCGGTCGATGCCGCCGGTGTCTTCGATGTCGTAGCGCATGCTGCCCAATGCCAACTGGGACTTTTGCGAGTACACCGAGTTGATGGTGTGCCAGGTCGCCAGGTTCATGTGGTGGCTGGTGGGCATGTAGGCGCCGCTTTTCATGCGGCTGCCGTAGCCGAACAGCGGCATCATGCCGTTCAGCGAGAGCTGTTTGTCGAAGTCGGTACCGCCGATGTGCACGCCGCCGGTGGCGAGGATGTCGCTCTGGCGGTTGTCGTTGTGGCGGCGGTCCGGCGACAGGCGCACCAGGGAGAAGTCGGACGTACCACCGCCGATATCGACGATCAGTACCAGCTCTTCCTTCTGGATCGTGGACTCGTAGTCGAACGCGGCCGCGATTGGCTCGTACTGGAACGAAATATCCTTGAAGCCGATCTTGCGCGCCACGTCCACCAGGGTGTTCTCGGCTTCCTGGTCGGCCATCGGGTCGTCATCGACGAAAAACACCGGGCGGCCCAGCACCACTTCTTCGAACTCGCGGCCGGCGTTGGCTTCGGCGCGGCTCTTGAGCTGGCCGATAAACAGCGCCAGCAGGTCGGTGAACGGCATCGCCGTGCCGAGCACGCTGGTGTCGTGCTTGATCAGCTTGGAACCCAGCAGGCTCTTGAGCGAGCGCATCAGCCGGCCTTCGTAGTTTTCCAGGTACTCGTGCAGCGCCAGGCGACCGTACACCGGGCGGCGTTCCTCGAAGTTGAAGAACACCACCGACGGCAACGTGATCTTGTCGTCCTCCAGCGCAATAAGCGTCTCCTCGCCGGGGCGGATCCAGCCGACGGTGGAGTTGGACGTGCCAAAGTCGATGCCGCAGGCACGGGCTGGGGATGGGTTTTCCATGACAATCAGGTTCCGGTTGAAAAACGGCCGCGCAGTGTATGCCAGTCGACGGCGGATGCGTAGGCCGGCTATCTATAAATGCGCCTTGAAAGTGGGGAATTCGCCCCCACATCTTCTGCATACGGCGAATGCCGATAACACTTTGACGCACCCCCAGGCCACATCACTCAACAGGTGCAATGCAGCGCACGTTGTGCCCCGGGCTGTGCGATCTCGATTAAGGATGGTGAACCGCCGATGGATTTCAAAGACTACTACAAGATATTGGGCGTAGAGCCGACGGCCGACGACAAGGAAATCAAGGCGGCCTATCGTAAGCTCGCACGCAAATATCACCCCGATGTGAGCAAGGAAAAAGACGCCGAAGCCAAGTTCAAGGACGCGTCCGAAGCCTACGAGGCGCTCAAAAGCGCCGACAAGCGCGCCGAATACGATGAGCTGCGCAAATACGGCCAGCATGGCCAGCCGTTCCAGGGGCCACCGGGCTGGCAGAGCCGTGGCGGTTTTGGCGGTGGTGGCGGCGGTGAGGATTTCTCGGACTTCTTCAGTTCGATCTTCGGCTCGCGTGGAGACGCCTTCGGTGGCGGCCAACGCCGCCCTGCCGGGCGCAAGGGCCAGGACGTGGAGATGCAACTGACGGTCTCGCTTGAGGACACGTTGTCCACCGAGTCCAAGCAGATCAGCTTCCAGGTGCCGCAATACGACGCCTCGGGCCGGCATGTGAGCAACACCACCAAGAGCCTGAACGTGAAGATCCCCGCCGGCGTGGCCGACGGTGAGCGTATCCGGCTCAAAGCGCAGGGCGCACCGGGTATTGGTGGAGGTGCCAATGGCGACCTGTACCTGATCATCAAGTTTGCGCCCCATTCGAAGTTCGAAGTGGAAGGCGAAAACCTGATCATCAACCTGCCGCTGGCACCGTGGGAGCTGGCGCTGGGCGCAGAAGTGGCGGTGCCGACCCTGACCGGCAAGATCAACCTCAAGGTGCCTGCCGGCAGCCAGAATGGCCAGCGCATGCGCGCCAAGGGCCACGGTTTGCTGAATAAGGCCGGGGAGCGCGGCTTTCTGTATATCCAGCTCAAGGCTGTGATGCCCAAGCAGGCCGACGACGAAACCATCGCCCTGTGGCAGGAACTGGCGAAAAAGGCCGCGTTCAATCCTCGGGAGCATTTCTGAGGCATCGAGCACCCGCGCTACCTATCTAGCGCGGGTCGCGTCGTCGGGCATGGTGTGCTGACGCTCCTAATCAAAGGAGCAACGCCATGCCCGATATTTTCCCTGTCACGCCTGCCAAGGCGCAGCCCCGTCCGCCGATTTCTCGCAGCTTGCACGGCGAGTTCATCGAACAAGCGATTCCCGACTGGCTGATCAACGCGACCCAAGCCCGCCGTGACGCGTTCCGGGCTGGAACGCTGCAGTCGCCAAGCTGGTATCGGCAAGCGAGTACCGTCCAGCGCCAAGCCTTGCACACCCAGGCGGTGGCCAGCTTCGCCGCCCAGACTCGCCTGGACAAGGCCATGGCTTCCCTGCAAGACATCGATCACTTCGCCGAGCCGCTATTGGTCAAGGCGTTGAAAGATCAATTCAACGTCACCCTGGACGTCAACAAGACCCTCTTGCAGCTCAGGCAACCTGTCGAAGTGGGCATTCTCGGCATCGATGTCGCCAGCTACGACGTGTTGAAACTGCCGCTGCTGCAAGCTGCGCTGCATAACTTCGAAGCCTCGGAGTGCAAGGACGGGGCGTTTCATGAGTCTTCTGGGTTCATCGAGCAAGACCCTGCAACCGACGCCTTCAACCCCGTCAGCACCTCGCTGACCGTTGCGCAATTCACCCAGCTGTGTCGCACCCTGGACATCGGCACGCAATACCAGGTGTACCTGAAAAACTACCTGCAGCCCCAGGACGCCGTTGCCGAGCATGGGCTGCGAGAAAAATTCATTACTGCGCAGAAAACCGCGTTGCGGGTGGCAGCCGAGATCGCACTGCTGAAAAAGGATATCCAGCCTGAGGATTACCACATGATCCTGTCGGTGGTCGCGGGCGAGCAGTTCCCAACGGTGGGTGGCAAACCGGTGTGGTTTCGCGACTTGAGCCTGATGAAGCACCGCATGACCGGCTGCGTGCTCTTCATGATCAGCGAAAAATACCGCTACACCGATGAGTGGATTCTTTACATTCCCCATGACCCGCAGTCGCCGCTCAAGCGCTACACCGGCGCGAGCATGGCCAGTGCGTTCAAGCAGCGGTTTACTCGCCGTGACGCCACGACGGCGGAGGATGGCAGCCCCACACCGTACCAGCGGTTTTTCAGCCGTTTCGTCGCCTATGCCGACCTGCCGGACTACTTCAGCCAGCTGACGGAAGATGCCCCGAACCCCTCTTTCAAACACAAGGTGGCAACCTATACGGCCCTGTTTAATGAACTGGCCAAGGGCTTCAACCCGTTTGCCGTCTTCACTGGGATCCGCAACCTACCGCCATTGCCCCAGGCGGCGCGCAAGGCCAACCCGGACCCTTACCTGGCTCCTCGGGAAGTGACCCGCGAAGGCCATGGGCTGTGGGCCGAAAACGTTGACCTGTGGACCTACCTGTTCGACCAGTACCGCGCCAAGGTCATCGCCGATGCACGCGCCCACGCGGTGCCCACGGCGGACGCCGACGCCAAGGCCCGCTCGGAAAAATTCGCGCGGTTGCTCAATATCGGCATGCTGCTGTTCACCGCCGTGACGATGTTCGTGCCGGTATTGGGCGAGCTTATGCTGGTGGTCATGGCCGGACAGTTGCTGTACGAAACGTTCGAGGGCGCGCTTGAGTGGAGTGAAAGCGACCGACGCGCTGCCAAGGCGCACCTGCTGGATGTGGCCGAGAACCTCGCGCTGTTGGCGGTCACTGCCGGCGCCGGCAAGGCCTTTGCCAAACTGGCGGGGGTCAAGGCAGAACCGGTCATCGAAAACCTTGACGCGGTGACGTTGCCCAACGACCAGACCCGGCTGTGGAAAGCCGACTTGAGCGGTTACGAACACAGCGTGTCGCTAACCGGCAGCGCCAACCCGCTCGGTCAATATGAACTCAACGGCAAGACCTTTATCCGTCTCAACAGCAAGGTGTATGAAACCACCTGGGACCCAAGCCTCAAGCGCTGGCGCATTCGCCACCCCACTGACGCCGACGCTTATCAGCCCTTGCTCACCCATAACCAGGCGGGTGCCTGGCGTCATACGCTGGAGCGGCCATTGAGCTGGGACCGCCTGACACTGCTGCGACGCATGGGGCCGGTTACGCAGGCGTTCACTGATGAGCAATTGCTGCGCATCGCCGATGTCAGTGGTGTGGACGACAACACCCTGCGCAAGATGCACGTGGATAACGCCTTGCCACCCCCAGCACTGACCGATGCCATGTGGTTGTTCGACGCGGACCAAGGCGTTGACCAGGTGCTGGAGCAGTTGGAAGGCGCGCGACCGATCAACGGCCGTTATCTGTACGGCCTGCCCCTGGTGACGCAAATGCCGCGCTGGCCGGTTGGCCGTGTGTTGGAGGTGTTTGAAGGCGACCAATTGAGTGGGCCTTCGATCAAGTACGGCTCGGAGCTGCGTATCGCCACCGGCCAACGCAAAGCGGCGCTGCGCATCACCCGCGCCGATGTATTGGGCGGCCAACTGACACAGCGCATTATCGAGCAGTTGGACGAAGCTGAAATTACCCCTTTGCTCGGGGGCGAGCCTGCACGTGTGTCCGCGACGCGGCCCCAGGAGTTTGCCAAGCAACTCGCACACTTTGCCCGCACGCGCCAACCTGCGATTTTCGACAGCCTGTACACCGGCACCGAGCGCCAATCCCCTTGGGTGGCCAAGCTGCAGCGCGAGTGCCCTGGCTTGAGCGTGCCGGCCGCGCAAACGGTATTGGCCGATGCCGACGGCGCAGAACATGCCCGGATGCAAGACACCGGAAATGTCCCCCTGCGCTTATTGGAGCAGGCGCGCTGGTATGCGCAGGAAGGCAGCCTGGGCCACGCCTACGCCGGGTTGCACCTGGAAAACATGGTCTCGGCCGACAGCCGGCGGCTGGCCCTGTCTAGCTTGGCCGAGCTGCCGGGGTGGACGCCTGGGCTGCGCCTGGAGGTGCGCGAAGGCACGTTCAGCGGACCGCAACTGGATGCCATCGGCCCACAGGAGGCGGCGAGCCGCAAAGTGTTGGTCAAGCAAGGGCCTGGCTACCAGGCGTTCGATGAACAGGGCGAGTCGTTGCACAGCGTGACGCCAGGCGGCAAGAATTTCTACGCGGCGCTGATGCAGGCCCTGCCTGACGAAACCCGCCGCGCCCTCGGCGTGCCTCAGGTGAACCAGCACGCGCAGTTGCAACGGCTGATTATCGACGAGACCATCGCCCATCCCGACCGGGCGGCGCAGGTCATCGCCGAGCGCAGTCGCGTGCGCGGTGGGTTCAAGCCGCCGCAGCGCATCAGCGATACTCTGATTGGCTACCCCGCCAGCGGCTATGGGCCGGGTGAAGGCCTCGACCTGAAGGCAAGGGTCAAGGCGGTGTACACGCAACTGACTGAAGATCAGGTGAGCGGGTTTATCTTCAGGCAAAGGGTGGATGGCAAATCCGGACGGGACATCGTCAATCTGCTTAATACGCGTCTGCGTGAATGGCAAACCCTCGAAGCCGCGCTGGATCAGTGGGTGGCCGAAGGACCGCCAGCACGTAGAGGCATGGCCGAAGAAATATATGGCAGGCGGCGCATCGTGAGCACGCTCAAAAACAGCTGGCAGATGGCGCCCCTGGCCGATTTGCCGCAGTTTGCACGGCTTGATCTGTATTTCAGTGAGCCACTGCCGGCCCTGCAAGCGGACTTCTCTCACATCCGGCAATTGCGGGTGGGGGGGCATGGTCTGGCGGACAACAATGTGGAAGCGCTGTTGGCGACTTTTCCCAAGGTGGAGCGGCTGCAGATCTCGGTTACCAACGCGCGCATGACGCGAATACCCGATGCGCTGCAAAACCTGAGTCAACTGACTGAGCTGGCTATCTCCGTGGATATGCCCGGTGAGGCCTTTGCGAGTGCCGAGGTCGAAAAACTGGAGCGAATGACGCAGTTACAGAGCCTCGATCTGGACAGAGTCCTGGAGGTCGGTCGTGGGTTTGATGCCTCTCGCCTGATGCACTTGCGTAGCTTGACGCTCTCTGGCCTGTTCAACGGGAACTGGCCGACCGGAGTGCTTGAATTGCCCCATTTGCAACGTCTGAATCTCAAGAGGGCCTCGATTCACAGCTTACCTGCCGAGCTTTATACCCCTGGCCATGAGCAACTCTGGCGTGGCCTCTCGCTGGATTGGTCAGGCCTTGATCGACAGTCCTTCAAGACGGCCTATGACTATCTCGGTCGCCAGAGTGAACATTGGGTGGACCGCGAAGAAATGGTCAGCGAGTACTGCCGGGGAGCGTTGAAGCGATTCAAAAGCGAAGCCAACCGATCCAGGCATCGGCTAGAGATGAGTGGGTCGGGCCTTATTAATGAGGGTTTCCTCAGCAAATGGTCGGGGGCGCAGGCGCGGTTCGACGCCATTGAGGCGCTGAGCACTGAGCACGCTGAACTGACTGCCAGCCTGCGCAGCTGGACTGACGAACAACAGGTGACTGCAGATGACTTGATGAACTTGGCCAATCCCCGACAGAAAATGCAGATTCACTCGGCACGGGTGGAGTTGGCCGAGGATATCCAAGTCTGTTGGTACCAAGGGCTCATGCAAAAGTACACGCAGTTGACGCCTCGCTCGGTTCTGACGTTGGATGCAAGTGTGCTGGATGATCTTCCAATATTGCCCACCAACCGATTCGATAACGTGCAAGAAATAAGATTGCTGGGAGGCCACAAGCCCATCCCGAGGCTGCATGAATTCATCTCTGTGTTTCGCGGATTGCGCAAACTGGATTTGAGCCACAGTACCTTGGAAACCCTGCCAATCAGCGCCGATGACGTGCCGCAGCTGGAGATACTGGATTGCGCGGGCGCCACCCTCAATACCCTCGATGTGCGCGGTTTCAGTCAACTCCAGCGTCTGGATCTCAAGGGGGCCACGCTGGCGCAATGGCCTATCGGTATCAAGCAGTTGTCTCAACTGAAGTGGCTGGATGTGCGCGGTACGGGCTTCACGACGCTGCCGGCAGGCATGCTGAGCAGCGATGACTTGTTACTCAACAGTCGTTTTGATGTTGACGGTCTAGATGACGCCTCACAAGCAGCCTTGACCCAGGAGGTCAAACGCCTTGAGCGCACCTTGGGGTTGCCCGATGAGACCCTGAAGCGTTTTATTGCCCAGGAGGGGGACGGTAGTTTTCCGGTCATGGAGAGTGGCTCATCCATTGCGGCCAACCTGTTGCCACGGACTTCGCCCTTGCCAGCTGGATCGGGCCCGGTCTGGCGCACGCAATGCATGCAACGCCTGCGCCCGGATCTTTCCGCCGAACAGGTACAGCGCGAACTCAGCGGTCTGGCTGCGCAGGGTTTGTCCAACGCGCAGATCGACGCACGGTTGATCGATTCGAACCTGGTTTTAGATGCCCTGACGCAAGAACTCAACGGCTGGCTGTTCGTTCGGCAATCATCCGGTAGGGGCTGGAAGATCAACGCGCAGAGCCGTAGCCAAGCTGCCGCACAGATCATCGACTGCTGGCGACAAGGTGTGCTCGACGCGCCGGGGATGGCCCCTTACACCCTGGACCTCAATGGTCTGCAAACCGGCGATCTGCCTGCCCTTGCGGGCGACTTTACCCAGGTGGGGCGCCTGGACCTTACGGGCGTGCGGATCACCCCCCAAGGTTCCAACGGGTTCCTGCGCGCCTTTCCCAACCTGCGCACGCTGACGCTCAATGGCCAGGCGCTCTCCGCGTTGCCTGAGGCCCTGGCCGACATGGCGTTGCTTGAGCGGCTTGACCTGGCGAGTATCGGCCTGACGGACGTGGCGCCGTTGTACCCGGTGTTGCGCCGATTGGGGAACTTGCGCGCGCTGGACTTGGGTTACAACAACCTGAATGCATTCAGCGTCGATCAACTTGGCCATCTGGAACAACTGGACCTGAGCCACAACCTGCTGGGGCGCTGGCCGGAAGGCGCACTGCAAGCGCCTCAGTTGCGCCGCCTGAACTTGAGCGGCAACGAGATCACCGACCTCCCCGCTGGGCTGTTTGATGGCAGTCATGAAACCCTGCTGGCGGGCACCGACCTAAGTGACAACCTGCAGCTTTCTGCGCACAGTCGGCAGCAGGTGCGAGAGTACGCCGATCGCCAACCCATGGATCGTCAGGTACTGGGCATGAGCCGCGACGAGCTGAGGTCCGACAGTGAACCGGGCGCGGGCGGTTCCGATGCCGACGAACAGCCGCCAGAGTCCGATGAGGACATTGCACCGGTGTCTGTCGAGGCAATGGCCGCCCAACTCGAACCCTGGCTGCAGCCTCTGCCCGAAGCCGACCTCCCGGCCTATCGCGCCCTCTGGCAGCGGTTGACGGCCGAACCGGAGCACGAGGCGTTTTTCCACCTGCTGCTGCTCATGCAAGACACCGAAGAGTTCAGGCAGGTGCGTGCAGACTTGACGCGCAGGGTCTGGAGCCTGCTGGAGTCGGCCGAGCGTGACACTGAGTTGCGCGAGGTGCTGTTCCAGATGTCGAAAACCCATAACACCTGTGCGGACGGCCGCACCTTGGCGTTCAGCGACCTGGAGGTCAAAGCCTTCGAGCATGAGGCCTTGCGGGATATTCCTGCGGGGCTGGAACCGCGAGGACGGGCGCTGATGAATCTGTCCCGGAAGTTGTTTCGGTTGGGCCAGGTGGAGAAACTGGCTGACCTGGATACGGTGAGCGGACACGACAAGGCCGAAGTGCGCCTGAGCTACCGCATCGGCACCGCCAGTGGTTGGCGCGATGGCCTGCAACTGCCTGGCCAGCCCAGATACATGCGCTATGCCCGCCCGATCCAGGATGACCTGCGCGACAGTGTTCTGCGTGAGGTGGAGCAGGCTGAGACAACTGATACGTTCTACGACGACCTGATCAGTCGGCCGTATTGGGTGCGCTACCTGCAAGACAAATACCCGCAGCCCTTTGCCGCACTCAAGCAGCGCGGCGAGGCGCAACGAGAGCAGGTCGAAGGTGCATACACCGACCTTGCCGACCCCGCCTATGCGCAAGCGATGCTCGCGTTGAAGGTTGAGCAGACAACCGAGCGCAACCTGAGCCTGCTGCAATTCTCCCGAGAAGAAGAGGCCGCCTTTGCGCCGGCTGCTCGTGGCCCTGACCTTGAGGTGCTGCACGAACGAGCCATTGGCGCCCGCCGTGAGCTGCTGCGCGCGCGCGCGACCGCTATTGAATTTGATGGCCGCACCTACTTCGTGGCGAGCATGCCCGATGCCGGCGATGCGCATAACTACTTGCTATGGGTGCCGGCGCCGAATGACCCGCAAACGCTGGTCAGCAGCGGCATCATCGCCCGGGCGGATTTAGAAGGCGTGTGGCGTCGTGATGGCCGGCCCGGCGGAATGGTTTCCGGCCAGTCCGACGATGAATTTGAACTGGCGTCCGAGTCGCTTCCGATCAAGCCCTATACCGCGCAGGAACTGAGCGCAATGCGACGGGACGACCACTTCACGACCGGACGTAATGTCATCGGTTCGTATATTCGCGCCAACAACGGCAAGTACCCGCTGCGCGATTATCAGGGCCGGCCGATTCGCATCAGAAAATTGGAGCGCGAGGCAGTTGTCGTGGAGTCCGGGGTTAGATACTCCTCACTGCAGGTCAAGCCGTACATCAAATTCGGCGGGTACGAAGACGTGGCGTACTTGTATGAAGAAAAACTCCAGGTGCGCACGTTTACCGCAGAGGATGTGAAGATTGCGGGCGAACAATCCCTGGTGGGACAACTCACGGTGGTTGCCAACCGGCGTATCGCCAAAGGTGAGGTCGTCGGCGTGTACGGCGGTACAGTCCTTCCCCGCGGGCTTTATGGCTCGGGTGGCAACGCGTTCACCATGACGGTGGGTAGCCGCGCGGTATATGAAGCGGGGCGGTACGTCACAGAGCCGGTCAGTCTCTCGGGAGACAATATTCTTTCCAGGATAAATACACGCTTTGACTATGACGCCAATGGCAACCCAGTGCGCCAGGCCGCTGAAGGTTACAACGTCGAGACCATACCGTTTCACGTGGAGACGGACATGCTGCTGGGCGTGGCGCCTGCGGTGAAAACCGTCAAGAAGGACTTTCTGCTGAATACGGTGTGGGCCACCGAGGACATCCCGGCGGGGGCCGAGTTGCGTCTGGACTACGGGTACACCGAGGCCATGATCAAGGCTGAGTTCCAGCCTGATTGAGCCGCATCGTGACGGGTGGGGCACGGGGTGCATAATCAGGCTTTTTGCGTTTGCGCGGCGGGTAGGCTTATGGCATTCACCCTTATCACGGAAGATTTGCCATGCCCGGCTCTACGCTCAGCCCGCCCGCCACAGGCGGCACCGTCAATGCAGACCTTCTCAAGGACCGCGTACCGGCTTGGTTCACCCTGGCCAGTACGCAGCGCCAAACCGAACTCAGCAACTACGAATTGCACTTGCCATCCTGGTACCACAGTGCCACGCCTGAACAACAGGCGGCTTTGGCGAGCCGCCATAAGACCTATCGCGAAGCCTTGAACCAACTGGAAACCCGGTTGGCAAGCTTCAACGATGTATTTGATTTTGCCGAACAGCCGCTGAAGGACGCGATCAAGGCGCAATTCAACCTCGACCTGGACGTGCGCAACATGTATTTCGCGCGCAAATACGCCTTCAAGGACCGCGACGATTTTTCGGGTTTCTGGTGTTCGACAACCAGAAGGATTCGGCCCTCAACCATGAGTACCGGGGCATCTCGTTGCTGGAAGCCGCGCTGGCCAATTTCGAACCGCAAGAGGCCCGGCCGGCACGCTGCAACGATTGCCAGATCATCACCGGTTGGGGCAGTTATGACGGCGAAATAATTGCCGACTTCCCCACTGTCAACGCCTATGCCCAGCCGATTGCCCCCCATGACTTCGCCAAGCTGTGTCGCACCCTCGACCTGGGCAAACGCTATCAGCAACACATCGACGACGTGCTGCAGGCGCGTAGATAGTTAACGCCGCCGGTAAAAAGGGCGGGCTTAGGATGACTTTCTTTCCCGACAGTTGGTTATCCCGTGCCCAAATCCCAGACCACCCCCACACTTCAAACGTCCTTGCCAGGTGAGCAAGGACGTCACTATGCGTTGATCAAGCAAGCCATTGCTCCCTGCATGGTGCAATCCGCGTCAACTCGCCGTCTAGCGCTAAGACGTACGCCTGCGCAGGTGCCACCGTGGTACGCGGCCGCTACCGATTCACAGAAAAAACAGCTCAAGGTACTGCTCGACGCTCGCTGCGAATCCCTCAATGCCATGGACACGACCCTGGGAAAGCTCCAGACCGTGCAGGAGTTTTGCCAACCGTTGCTGGAGGCCGCACTGAAAAAAGCCGGCTACCCGCTGGACGTCAATCGCGTTTGGCTGCGCCTGTACAGTCCGGTCGCGGATGGGTTCCGCGTCACTACCGCAGGCTTCAAGGTCAAGACGTTCTCCCTGTTGCAGGCGGGGCTGAACAACTTCGATGCGAGTGAGACTGCGGTGGGGTTTTTCAACGCCGCGTCGGGTTTCATCACCGAGCCTGACGCGCGGGGGCATTTCGAACGACATACCACTGCCCTGAAGATTGAAGACTTTGTAAAACTATGCCGTGAACTTGACCTGGGGGCTCAATACCAGGCCCACCTTAAGGGTTTGCTGTACCCGGCGCAGGCACTTGCAGAGGGGGTGTGGCGCGAGCGCTATCTGCGTTACCAGAAAGACGCCTTCCTGGCAGCGGCATATATGGCCTTGCTCAAGGCGGATATCGACGCCACCGATCATGCGCTGTTGCTTAGAGTGGCGGCCGGCGAACGCAGGATCATGCTCGGTGACAAACAGATTTGGTACAGAATCCCCTGCCTGATGAACCTGCATCTTCACGACTGCCTGCTCATTGAGCCCTGCGTCAAAAACCGCTATTCCGACGAGTTTATTGCCTATATCCCGGATGATCCCGAACACCCGATTAAACGTTACGCCACCTTCAGCGAATTCCAGAATGCGTTGAGCCGGCGACTCAAGACCCAAGCGATAGACCAGGACCGTGCCGCCGGTATCTCAGCGAATGAATACCAGCGCTTTATCAGTCGCTTCATTGCCTACAAAGACCGGCCGTACTATTTTCGTCGGCTCACCGAGCTGGTCGTGGATGCGCCGCCGCAACCGTTCGCCGCACAATGGCTGCGCTCGGAGTGGGGCAAGCTGGTGGTGGATGTTGCCGCGCCACGCTTGTCACCGGTCAGTTCGCTGCTGGGTGACCCTCAACCCAAGGTGCGCGTTCCGGTCACCGACCCGAACTTCGCGATCAACGCCGATGCCATTGATGGCCTGTGGACCGATATTGACGTGTGGTCAAAACGTTATGAAAGTTGGCGTGCGCGCTTGCTCGCGGACGCCCGTGCACAGGCCATTCCCACAGCAGATGCCGATGCGACCGCGCGTGGGGCGCGGCTGCAACATTACCTCAATATCGGCCTGTTCGCGGTCAACCTGCTGGCGATCGCGCTGCCGCCCTTGGGCGCGATAATGTCGGTGGTAATGGTCGGGCAGATGCTTTACGAGGTGCTCGACGGCGTGGTCGAGCTAAGCGAAGGAGACCGTGAAGCGGGCTGGGCACACATCGGTGATGTGCTGGAAAACATGGCACAACTGGCGGCCGGAGCCGCTGTATTTCACTTCACCGTGTCGCCCTTTATCGAAAGCCTCAAGGCGGTGCAACTGCCCAGTGGCAAAACCCGCTTGTGGAAGCCTGACCTGACTGCCTACGCGTACGACGGACCGCTGTCGAGTACACGGACGGTGGACGAGCGTGGGTTGCAGCAGGTCGGGGATCGCCGCTACCTCATGCTGGAAGGGCGACGTTATGGCGTAGTCAAGGACCCACAGACCGAGGGTTACTTCATCGAGCATCCGACACGCGCCGACGCCTACCGGCCGTCGTTGGTGGAAAACGGCAGTGGCGCCTGGAACCATGAACTGGAACGCCCGTTGACCTGGCAGGGGCTGACCTTGATGCGCCGGCTTGGACCCGTGGCGGAGGGTTTCAGTGATGCGCAATTGGAGCAGATTCGTCACGTCAGTGGCATCGAGGAAGATTGGCTGCGCCGGATTCACGTGGAAGGCGAACCGATACCCGCCATCCTGCTCGACACGTTTCAGCGGTTTCGAGCCTACGACCAGGCCATCCAAGTGTCGCATGGCATCGGAGCGGGGGCACTTTCGGACAGTTTGTGTGGCTATGCCGCGTCACTTGCAGTCGAACTGCCAAACTGGCCCCGCGCACTGGCAATCGAGGCGTTCACGGGAGAAGACCTAAGCGGGGCCTCAGTCAAGTACGGTAACGTGGAAGCGACGGGACGCGGCGTCTTGGTGGTCAGTCGCAACGAATTGATGACTGGGCAATTGCCTCGGCGCATCCTCGAATTTCTGGATGAAGGCCAGATCGATCAGCTGATCGGGCGCCAAACTCCTCCTCACTCCCAAGCTCGTATCGCAGCGGTGCAAAAAATGCTGCAAGCACGTGCCGCGTACTGCCGGTCACGCATAATGCGCAGCCTCTACGAATCTGGCCAACCACTCGCTGATGCGGCAGTGGCCCGGATTCAGCGAGCCTTCGAAAAACTCCCAACCCTGATCGTGCAGGAGTTGCTCACCGATATCAGCGAGGCCGAACGCAGACAGCTATACGAAGATAGGAAAATTCCGTTGCGAGTGGGGCACTTGGCGCGTCGCTCTCAACAGCGCTATCGGATGAGCCAGGCGTATGCAGGGCTGTATCTGGAAGCGATAGTCAACAAAGACACTGAAGCCCTCGTTCTAAACAGCCTGGAAAACCTGCCTGGGTGGACCGACAACCTGCGCCTAGAGGTGCGCGAAGGCGGGTTGACCGGCGAGCTGCGTGCCGCCTTCGGGGAGGTGAGTGCGAGCGATTTAAAGACACTGGTACGAATAGCGGATGGGCAATACCAGGCTTTTGATTCGAGGGGGCAGGAACTGCATGGTATCAATGGGCTGTATGGGTCGCTGCAGCATGCTCTGCCGGATGCCCACCGCAACGCGATCGGCCTGTTCTCAGTGGGGCAGGGCGATCAACTGCGAGCGCGGCTGCTGGATAACGTGCTGCCCTGGGAAACACTGCGTCGTTTACTGCGCATGCAGCCGGAACGCCGGGCGTGGTTCACGCGGCCGCATCGTCTTTCGGGTGGTCGCTTGGGTTACCCGCTCAGCGGCGGTGGGAAAAGCGCCTGGCGCCAAATCATTGAGGAGCGCGTGAAGAACCTCTATGACACCATGTCCCCGGAGCAGATTGACGAGTTCCTGCGCTCCCGCAGTATCGAAGATGACAGGTGGCTAAAGGCGCTGGAGGCTGAGTTCAAACAGTTGGACAATGTCTTGAACCGCTGGCTGGTGGAGGGGCCTCGTGACAGGGAGGCGTTGCGTGCGCGGCGGGCCATCAGTGACACCCTCAAGTACGCTTGGAAAAAGTGTGGCGTCCGCGATCTGGATATGAACAGCCGTTATCGGGGCGAGCGTATCGTCCTGAAAAAACCGGGTACCGGAGCGCAACTCGAGACGCTGCCACCGTTGCCTGGCAACTTCGATCATGTGACCAGCGTGCACATTATCAACTGTGGCCTGACCGACCAGGGCACCCGTTTTCTGACGTCCTTTCGAAAGCTTCGTATCCTCAACCTCGAAGGCAATCAACTGACCTATCTGCCTGAAGCCCTTGCCGACCTACCTTTTCTGGAGGGCCTTGAGCTGTCAGACAACCAAATTGTATTGACGCAAGAGACCGCTTTACAGATCCGCGGCCTGCGCTTTATGGAATGGATGGCACTTTCGGGAAACCCGCTGTCCCAACCGGTGGATATCAGCCGTATGCCTGGGCTCAGGTGGCTGTATTTATCGGGGTGCGGGCTGCAGGAATGGCCCGTGGGCATATTTGCCTCTCCCCGGCCACGGGAGTTCGTGCTTGAGCTGACCGGCAATCGCCTCACCGCCATTCCCGACGTTGCACCAGGTTCGGAGCGCGCGAAGATTCTCGCCAGAACGGCAGTGACCCGCGACTGGTTGGCGCCACAGGTGCTCGAGAAACTCAAGCTCTATCTCGAATCCGTGGGTTTCGATCCGAATCGTCGACTGCCGCCCCGAGGCGCGCAGGACAGTGCGAATTGGATGGCGGGGCTGACACAGCTGCAATGGGTGGATTTACAGCCGGTATGGAATAGCCTTGAGGAGGCGCCCGGCAGTGAGCCTTTCTTCGATGAGCTGCGCGCCTTGAGCGACTCTTCGGATGCGAAAAGTCCGGCTTACCGAGCGGATCTCACCGCCAAGGTCTGGCGCATGCTCGAAGCGATGGCTGAGGACGCAGCGCTGAGCGAGCACTTGTTCGAGATGGCTATAGCGCCGGCTACCTGCGTGGATGCGATTGCGCAGTTGTTCAACACCATGGGCTTTGAGGTCTTGCTATATGAGGCCCAGTCCCTGTCCGATCCGGCCTTGTTGAGGCTTGAACTGCTGGAACTCACCAAGAGCAAGGTGCGACTCGATGAGCTGGGGCGTATTGCCAATGAAACGGTCAGCCAGTTGCTCGAACAAGGGCGGATGTTCCCTGAATACGATGAGCGTGGGCTGCTGATTACCCGGCGGGATGCCCAAGGCAACGCCCTGCGCAGTATTGATGAAGTGGAAATCCATCTTGCGTATGCCACGCAGTTGGCGGCTCGGCTCGAACTGCCCTGGCAGTCCAAAAGCATGATGTTTGAAGAACCCGATGTGACACCGAGCATGGTCGAGGCGGCCTATCAGCGCATCAAGGCCCTGGATCAGGGGGATGCAATGAGGAATGCCATGGTCGAGCAACCCTTTTGGGAAAGTTACCTGCAAGGGGCATTCGCTGAAGCGTTCGAGAGCTTTGACGCCAAGAGCGATGCACTGATCGACCTTCAGGCTACGCAGCGACAATTAGCCAATAACGGGGCGCTGTCGGCGCAGCAAAAGACTGACCTACTGGCAACCATCAGCGATTTGGAGCTGACATTGGGCAAGGCTGCCGCTCAAATGGTCGCAGGAGATGTGATGACCGAAGACGAGTTCAGTACGCAAAGCGCACAGTTGGGCGAAGAGCGTAAAAACGTGCTGCTTCGTCTGACCGACCAGATCCTGGGCCGCAGCCCACAGATCGGCTCCAAGGACCGATCGTGAGCACCGGCACGCGGGTTCAGAACAAAAAATAGCGCTGGGCCATCGGCAACACCTCGGCCGGTTCACACCACAGTAAAACTCCGTCGGCCTTGACCTGGTAGGTCTGCGGGTCCACGTCGATGTCCGGCAAGTAATCGTTGTGGATCAGGTCGGTTTTCTGCACGTTGCGGCAGCCCTTGACCACCGCGATCTGCTTCTTCAACCCCAGGGCTTCGGGCAACCCGGCGTCCTGGGCGGCCTGGCTGATAAAGGTCAGGCTGGTGGCGTGCAGCGAGGCGCCGAAGCTGGCGAACATCGGGCGGTAATGCACCGGTTGCGGCGTAGGGATCGAGGCGTTGGCGTCGCCCATGAGGCTTGAGGCAATCGCGCCGCCCTTGAGGATCAGGGTCGGCTTGATGCCGAAGAACGCCGGGCGCCACAGCACCAGGTCGGCCCATTTGCCCACTTCGATGGAACCGACGATGTGGCTGACGCCGTGGGTGATTGCCGGGTTGATGGTGTACTTGGCGATGTAGCGTTTGGCGCGGAAATTGTCATTACCGGGGCCGTCACCGGGCAGTGGGCCGCGCTGTTTTTTCATCTTGTCGGCGGTCTGCCAGGTGCGTGTGATGACCTCGCCGACGCGGCCCATGGCCTGGCTGTCGGAGCTGATCATCGAGAACGCGCCGAGGTCGTGCAGGATGTCTTCGGCGGCAATGGTCTCGCGACGGATGCGGCTTTCGGCGAAGGCCACGTCTTCGGCAATGCTCGGGTCCAGGTGATGGCAGACCATCAGCATGTCGAGGTGTTCGTCGATGGTGTTACGGGTGAAGGGGCGCGTCGGGTTGGTCGAACTCGGCAGCACGTTGGCGAAGCCGCAGGCCTTGATGATGTCTGGCGCGTGACCGCCGCCTGCGCCTTCGGTGTGATAGGTGTGGATGGTGCGGCCCTTGAGGGCGGCCAGGGTGGTCTCGACAAAGCCGGACTCGTTGAGGGTGTCGCTGTGGATCGCCACCTGCACGTCGTATTCGTCGGCCACGCTCAGGCAGTTGTCGATGCTCGCTGGGGTGGTGCCCCAGTCTTCGTGCAGCTTCAAACCGATGGCGCCGGCCTTGACCTGCTCGATCAGCGGCTCGGGCAGGCTGGCGTTGCCCTTGCCGGTAAAACCGATGTTCATCGGGAACGAATCGCTGGCCTGGAGCATGCGCGCCAGGTGCCATGGGCCCGAGGTGCAGGTGGTGGCGTTGGTGCCGGTGGCCGGGCCGGTGCCACCGCCGATCATGGTGGTGACGCCGCTGGTGAGTGCTTCTTCGATCTGCTGCGGGCAGATGAAATGCACGTGGCTGTCGATGCCACCGGCGGTGAGGATCATGCCTTCGCCGGCAATCACCTCGGTGCTGGCGCCGATGGCCATGGTCACGCCGGGCTGGATATCCGGGTTGCCGGCCTTGCCGATGGCGTGGATGCGGCCGTTCTTGAGGCCCACGTCGGCCTTGACGATGCCCCAGTGGTCGATGATCAGCGCGTTGGTGATCAACGTGTCGACCACTTCATGGGCGAGCAATTGGCTCTGGCCCTGACCGTCGCGGATCACCTTGCCGCCGCCGAATTTCACTTCTTCGCCGTAGATGGTGAAGTCTTTTTCCACTTCGACAAATAGCTCGGTGTCGGCCAGGCGGACCTTGTCACCGACGGTGGGGCCGTACATGTCGGCGTAGGCTTGGCGGGTGATTTTCATGTGTGTGCCCTGAAATATTTGTGTTGAATGTGAGACCGCTTTCGCGAGCAAGCCCGCTCCCACAGGAGAACGCATTCCAAATGTGGGAGCGGGCTTGCTCGCGAAGAGGCCCTAAAGATCACCCATAACCCGCCCGGCAAACCCAAACACCCGCCTGCCCCCACTCAAATCCACCAACTCGATTTCCCGACTCTGCCCCGGCTCGAACCGCACCGCCGTCCCCGCCGGAATATTCAAACGCATGCCGCGGCTCGCCGCCCGGTCAAACGTCAGCGCGTCATTGGTCTCGAAAAAATGATAATGCGAACCCACCTGGATCGGCCGGTCGCCGCTGTTGGCCACGCTAAGGGTGACGGTGCGCCGGCCCACGTTGAGTTCGATGTCGCCAGGCTGGATCTGATATTCGCCAGGAATCATGAGGGTTGCCCCAGGGTCTTGAAGTAGATGGCGGTCGGGCTGTAGCGCCCGTCCGGGCTTTGGCAGTAGTCGGGCAACTCACCGATCCTGGTGTAGCGCAGCGACTGGTAGAACGCTTCGGCAGGAGAGCCAGCCTCGGTGTCCAGGTACAACAGGCCGCGCTTGTGCTGGCGGGCGGCGAGTTCCAGGGTGTTCATCAACTGCTGGCCGAGGCCGTGGCGCCGTGCGCTGCTGTGCACCAGCAGCTTTTGCACCTCGGCGCGGTTCAGCCCGTTGGCCTTCTGGCACAGCGCCAATTGCACGCTGGCGATGACTTGCTCGTCGCGCACCACCACCCACAGCAACAGGCTGGCGTCTTCGATGCTGGCCTTCACGCTATGCAAATAGGCGCGTGCCTGGGCCTCGTCGAAGTCGGCCATGAAACCAACGGAAGCGCCGTGCCTGACCGCGTCCAGCAACAGTTCGATCAAGCCCTGGCGATAGTGGGCAAAACTTTCTGCATTGACTCGACGCAGTTGGGTCGCGCTCATCGCTCTCACTCCTTGGGGGGCTCTGCACCCGGGTTCAAGGCCAGTTGCATAAAGGTCAGGTCCAGCCAGCGGCCGAACTTGATGCCCACCTGAGGCATTTGCCCGGTGGTGATGAAACCCAGGCGCTCATGCAGGTGGATCGAGGCGTGGTTGCCGCTTTCGATGGCGGCGACCATCACGTGTTTGCCGCCGCTGCGCGCGCGTTCGATCAGCGCTTGCATGAGCAGCGGGCCAAGGCCCTTGCCGCGCTGGTCGTTGCGCACGTACACCGAGTGCTCGACGCTGTAGCGGAAGCCTTCGAAGGGCCGCCAGTCGCCGAACGAGGCGTAGCCGGTGACTTCGCCGTTTTCCACCGACACCAGGATCGGATACTGCTGCGCCTGGCGCGCGTTGAACCAGGCCTGGCGGTTGGCCAGGTCCACCGGTTGCTCGTTCCAGATCGCCGTCGTATTCAGCACCGCATCGTTGTAGATGTCGCGGATCGCCGGCAGGTCGCTTTCAAGTGCATCACGAATCATGGCGGCTTCTCAGGCAATCGGCTGGTGGACGGTGACGAGCTTGGTGCCGTCGGGGAAGGTGGCTTCCACCTGGATGTCCGGGATCATCTCCGGGATGCCCTCCATCACCTGTTCGCGGCTGAGCAGGGTGGTGCCGAAGTGCATCAGGTCGGCCACGGTGCGGCCATCGCGGGCGCCTTCCATCAGCGCGGCGGAGATGTAGGCGATGGTTTCCGGGTAGTTGAGCTTCACCCCGCGTGCAAGGCGGCGCTCGGCGACGAGGCCGGCGGTGAAGATCAGCAGTTTGTCTTTTTCCCGTGGGGTCAGGTCCATGGTTTAAGGTCCTTCATAAATACATGCTCAAATACACCAAAGATCCAATGTTGAGTGAGCTTGTGTGGGAGCGGGCTTGCTCGCGAATGCAGTGTGTCTGTCAATGCATCTGTTGCTGATCCACCGCATTCGCGAGCAAGCCCGCTCCCACACAAACCCATTCCCACTGTTAGATCTCATGTGCTCCAGATTCGGGGGGCTACTGCTTCTCGGCCCAGTATCGCCGGGCGCAGCAATTTCCATAAATCAATCAACCATGCCCGCGCCAACAGCGCCTCACTGGCCAGGCAACGCGCCACCAACAGACCCGGCAATTGGCTCAAGTCGCCACGCACCGCATGGGGCAGGGCACGGCATTGTTCGAGTAACTCGGGGTCAATCTCGCCCGTCAGCAACAACGTCGCAAACACCGGTTGCCCATCCAGCCCGATCGGCGAGTCGAGCAAACCATCGGCGCCAACAATGCGCTGGCGCTCATGCCAGAGCAACTGGCCGTCGCGGCGGATATCCAGGTGGGATTGAAAGTGGCCCAGGTCAAAACGCTCGCCACTGGCAGGGCGGCCGAGGGCGACAACGTCCCAGTAGAACAGGCGCGCATCGCCTTGCAGCTCGATGCGCGTGGTGAGTTCGGCCTGGGCCGCGCTGAACACGATGGTTTCCTGGGGCAGCCATTCCAGCGTGGCGCCGGCTTCGACAGTCAGGTCGAGTTGCTGAAACGCCGGGCCGCTGGCGCGGTACCACTTAGCCGCACCGGGGCTAGTCAACTGCGCCCAGGCGCCCGCACCGACGTGGGCGCTGATGTCCAGGCGATCACCGCCGGCAATCCCGCCGGGTGGGTGCACGATGATGTGTTGGCACACCTCGGGGCCTTCGGCGTACAGGTGCTTTTGCACCCGCAGCGGGCCAAGGTGGCGGCGCATCACCGGGCGCGTGGTGTCGCCGAAACGCGCGTAGCCGAGGTTCAGCTCGGCGTGCCAGCTGGGGGTGAAGAGGGCAGAGGGCAGGTTCATGTCGTTGTGCTTATCGTTAGGACGCTACAGATTAGATCGTAACGAGGCCGCGCACACCCTCGCTTTCCATGTTTTCGCCACGGCCCTGGGCGACGATTTCACCCCGTGACATCACCAGGTACTGGTCGGCGAGTTCGGCGGCGAAGTCGTAGAACTGCTCCACCAGCAGGATCGCCATATCGCCACGGGCCGCGAGCTTTTTGATCACCGCGCCGATCTCCTTGATCACTGAGGGTTGGATGCCTTCAGTGGGCTCATCGAGAATCAGCAGGCGCGGACGGCTGGCCAGCGCGCGGCCAATCGCCAACTGTTGCTGCTGGCCGCCAGACAAGTCACCACCACGCCGGTGTTTCATTTGCAGCAACACCGGGAACAGTTCGTAGATAAACGCCGGGACTTCCTTGGCCTCGGAGCCCGGGAAACGTGCCAGGCCCATCAGCAGGTTTTCTTCCACCGTCAGCCGCCCGAAAATCTCGCGGCCCTGGGGCACGTAGGCGATGCCGGCGTACACGCGCTGGTGTGGTTTGAAACCGGTGATGGCCTTGCCTTCCCAGTTCACCGCGCCTTCCTTGGCGGGCAGCAGGCCCATCAGGCACTTGAGCAAGGTGGTCTTGCCCACGCCGTTACGGCCGAGCAGGCAGGTGACTTCACCGACTTTCACATCAAATGAAAGCCCGCGCAGGATGTGGCTACCGCCGTAGTACTGGTGCAGTTTTTCGACTTGCAACATCTTCAAAACCTCCTCGATCCCCCTGTGGGAACCGGTTCAAATGTGGGAGCTGGCTTGCCTGCGATAGCGGTGTACCTGATGCACCGCTATCGCAGGCAAGCCAGCTCCCACATAAAGCAGTCTGTGGCAGCCTTATCGGCCGAGGTAAACCTCGATCACGCGCTCATTTTCCTGCACCTGCTCCAACGACCCTTCCGCCAGCACGCTGCCCTGGTGCAACACGGTCACATGGTCGGCAATCGAACCGACAAACCCCATGTCGTGCTCCACCACCATCAGCGAATGCTTGCCCGCCAGGCGCTTGAACAGTTCGGCGGTGAATTCGGTTTCGGCGTCGGTCATGCCCGCCACCGGTTCGTCCAGCAGCAACAGTTGCGGGTCTTGCATCAGCAGCATGCCGATTTCCAGGAATTGCTTTTGCCCGTGGGACAACAAGCCGGCCGGGCGCTGCACCGAGGCGGTCAGGCGGATGGTGTCGAGCACTTCGTCGATACGGTCCTTCTGCTCACCGCTCAGGCGAGCGCACAGGCTGGCCCACACGGACTTGTCGGTCTTCTGCGCCAGCTCCAGGTTTTCGAACACGCTGAGGGCTTCGAACACCGTGGGTTTCTGGAACTTGCGGCCGATGCCGGCCTGGGCGATCTGCACTTCGCTCATGCCGGTGAGGTCGAGGTTTTCGCCAAACCACGCGGTGCCGTGGCTGGGCCGGGTCTTGCCGGTGATCACGTCCATCAGCGTGGTCTTGCCCGCGCCGTTGGGGCCGATGATGCAGCGCAATTCGCCGACACCGATGTACAGGTTCAGGTTGTTGAGCGCCTTGAAGCCATCAAAGCTGACGCTGATGTCTTCCAGGGTCAGGATGGTGCCGTGGCGGGTGTTCAGGCCCTTGCCGGCGACCTGGCCAAGGCCGATGGCTTCACGGCCGCTGCCGGCGTCGAAAATAGGTTCAAGCATGACGTTCCTCATTTTTTCAGCAGCCCGATCACGCCCTTGGGCAGGTACAGGGTGACGATGATGAACAGCGCCCCGAGGAAGAACAGCCAGTATTCCGGGAACGCCACGGTGAACCAGCTCTTCATGCCATTGACCACACCGGCGCCGAGCAGCGGGCCGATCAGCGTACCGCGCCCGCCGAGGGCCACCCACACGGCGGCTTCGATGGAGTTGGTCGGCGACATTTCGCTGGGGTTGATGATGCCCACCTGCGGCACATACAACGCCCCGGCCAAACCGCACAGCACCGCGCTCAACACCCACACGAACAACTTGAAACCGCGTGGGTCGTAGCCACAGAACATCAGGCGGTTTTCGGCATCGCGCAGCGCCGTCAGCACCCGGCCGAACTTGCTCTGGGCCAGGCGCCAGCCGATGTACAGGCTCGTCACCAGCAACAGCACCGTCGCGACAAAAAGCACCGCCCGCGTGCCCGGTTCGGTAATGCCGAAGCCGAGGATGCTGCGGAAGTTGGTGAAGCCGTTATTGCCGCCAAAGCCGGTCTCGTTGCGAAAGAACAACAGCATCCCGGCGAAGGTCAGCGCCTGGGTCATGATCGAGAAATACACGCCCTTGATCCGCGAGCGGAAGGCGAAGAAACCGAACACCAGCGCCAGCAAGCCGGGCGCCAGCACCACCAGGCACATGGCCCAGAGGAAGTGTTCGGTGCCGACCCAATACCACGGCAATTCGGTCCACGACAAAAAGGTCATGAACGCCGGCAACTCATCGCCGGATGCCTGGCGCATCAGGTACATGCCCATGGCGTAGCCGCCCAGGGCAAAAAACAAGCCGTGGCCGAGGGACAACATCCCCGCATAGCCCCACACCAAATCCAGGGCGAGGGCGACGATGGCGTAGCAGAGGATCTTGCCCACCAGCGTCAGGGTGTAGGCGGAGATATGAAAAGCGTTGTCGGCGGGCAGCAGCGAGAGCAACGGCAGCGCCAGCAGCAGGAGCAGGATCACCGCACCCACGGCAATCGTCACTTTGGGGCCGGCCTTTTGCGTGGCCGTGAGCATCAATGGCTGGTTCATCAGTCGATCACCCGTCCTTTCAGTGCGAAGAGTCCTTGCGGGCGTTTCTGGATAAACAGAATGATCAGCGCGAGGATCAGGATCTTGCCGAGCACGGCACCGATCTGCGGTTCCAGGATCTTGTTGGCGATGCCCAGGCCAAAGGCAGCCATGACGCTACCGGCCAATTGGCCGACACCGCCGAGTACCACCACCAGGAACGAATCGATGATGTAGCTCTGGCCCAGGTCCGGGCCGACGTTGCCGATCTGGCTCAGCGCCACGCCACCCAAACCGGCAATGCCGGAACCGAGGCCGAACGCGAGCATGTCCACGCGTCCGGTGGGCACGCCGCAGCACGCCGCCATGTTGCGGTTCTGGGTCACGGCGCGCACGTTGAGGCCCAGGCGCGTCTTGTTCAGCAGCAGCCAGGTCAGCACCACCACACACAGGGCGAAGGCGATGATCACGATGCGGTTGTAGGGCAGCACCAGGTTGGGCAGCACCTGGATGCCACCGGACAACCATGCGGGGTTGGACACTTCGACGTTTTGCGCACCAAACACCAGGCGCACCAGCTGGATCAGCATCAGGCTGATGCCCCAGGTCGCGAGCAGGGTTTCCAGCGGCCGGCCATACAAGTGACGAATCACCGTGCGCTCCAGCGCCATGCCAATGGCCGCGGTGACAAAAAACGCCACCGGCAGCGCGATCAGCGGGTAGAACTCGATGGCTTGCGGCACATAACGCTGCATCAGCATTTGCACCACATAGGTGGAATAGGCGCCGAGCATGAGCATCTCGCCGTGGGCCATGTTGATCACGCCGAGCAGGCCGAAGGTGATCGCCAAACCCAGGGCCGCGAGCAGCAGGATCGAGCCCAGGGACATGCCGCTGAAGGCCTGGCCGAGGATCTCGCCGAACATCAGCTTGCGCTTGACCTGGGCCAGGCTGGTTTCGGCGGCGGTGTGCACGGTGGCATCGGTTTCTACGCCGGGGGCGAGCAAGGCTTCCAGGCGCGTACGGGCCAGCGGGTCACCGGTGTTGCCGAGCAAACGCACGGCGGCGAGGCGCACGGCCGGGTCGGTGTCCACCAGTTGCAGGTTGGCCAGGGCCAGGCTGAGGGCGGTGTGCACATCCTCATCGGTCTCGGTGGCGACCTGCTGGTCGAGGAATTTCAACTGCGCGGGCTGCGCGGTTTTTTGCAGGGTTTGCGCGGCGGCCAAACGCACCTTGGGGTCGGCGGCGAGCAATTGCTGGCTGGCTCGGACGTTGTCGATCAGGCCGCGCAGGCGGTTGTTCAGGCGCACGGTCTTGGTTTCACCGTTGAGCGTGAGTTGGCCTTGTTGCAGGGCATCCACCAGCTCAATGCGTGCCGGGTCGGGCTGGGCGGCCCAGTCCTGGAGGAGCTTGGCTTGTTGGGCCGGGTTGGCGGCGAGGAAGTCTTCGGCGTCGCTGGCGTGTGCGGCGAAAGGCAGCAACAGCAGCAAAGCCAGGAAATAGCGATGAAGGGCAGTAGGCATAACTAAAGTGTCCTGATCATGCGCGGTCAAAACTGTGGGAGCGGGCTTGCTCGCGAATGCGGTGGATCAGTAACAGATGGATTGACTGACACACTGTATTCGCGAGCAAGCCCGCTCCCACATTTGATCCGTGGTGGGGCTTAGTTACTTTTCACGGCGTAATCCGGCTTCTTGTCATTGCCCGGAATGTACGGGCTCCAAGGCTGGGCGCGGATTGGCTCCTGGGTCTGCCACACCACCGAGAACTGCCCATCGGCCTGGATCTCGCCGATCATCACCGGCTTGTGCAGGTGGTGGTTGGTCTTGTCCATGGTCAGGGTGAAGCCCGACGGCGCGGCAAACGTCTGGCCGCCCAACGCTTCGCGCACTTTGTCGACGTCGGTGGACTTGGCTTTCTCCGCCGCCTGCGCCCACATATGGATACCCACGTAGGTGGCTTCCATCGGGTCGTTGGTCACGGCTTTGTCGGCGCCCGGCAGGTTGTGTTTCTTCGCGTAGGCTTTCCAGTCGGCGACGAACTTCTTGTTCACCGGGTTTTCCACCGACTGGAAGTAGTTCCACGCCGCGAGGTTGCCTACCAGCGGCTTGGTGTCGATGCCGCGCAGTTCTTCTTCACCCACGGAGAAGGCCACCACCGGTACGTCGGTGGCTTTCAGGCCCTGGTTGGCCAGTTCCTTGTAGAACGGCACGTTGGAGTCGCCGTTCACCGTGGAGATCACCGCGGTCTTGCCGCCAGCGGAGAACTTCTTGATGTTGGCGACGATGGTCTGGTAATCGGCATGGCCGAACGGGGTGTAGACCTCTTCGATATCTTTATCCGCTACACCCTTGGAGTGCAGGAACGAGCGCAGGATCTTGTTGGTGGTGCGCGGGTACACATAGTCGGTGCCCAGCAGGAAGAAGCGCTTGGCGCTGCCGCCTTCTTCGCTCATCAGGTATTCCACCGCCGGGATGGCCTGCTGGTTCGGCGCTGCGCCGGTGTAGAACACGTTCGGCGACATCTCTTCGCCTTCGTATTGCACGGGGTAGAACAGCAGGCCATTGAGTTCTTCAAACACCGGCAACACCGATTTGCGCGACACCGAGGTCCAGCAGCCGAACACCACGGCGACCTTGTCCTGGGTCAGCAACTGCCGGCCTTTTTCCGCGAACAGCGGCCAGTTGGAAGCGGGGTCCACGACAACGGGTTCAAGCATCTTGCCGTTCACACCGCCCTTGGCGTTGATCTCGTCGATGGTCATCAGCGCCATGTCTTTGAGCGACGTTTCGGAGATGGCCATGGTGCCGGACAGCGAATGCAGGATGCCGACCTTGATGGTCTCGGCGGCCTGGATCGTCCAGGTCATGCCCATGGCGGCAATGGATGCCGACAGTGTGAAAGCCTTGATCAAGCTGCGACGCTTCATGGTGCGATCTCCGTGAACCCAAGTGTTGTTGTTGGACAGATGAGCAGGTGTTTGCAAAGGCTGTGCCTGCTTGAAGCAGGTGCCTGAATACAGCGGCGTGCACAGGGATGGGCGGGGGTGGCTGCACCGTTACGGCGCTTGATCGGGGCGGCGGTGCGGCGAGGGCACTGCGCTGGTGCGTCGGGGCGCAACTATGTAGCGCCCGGTTTTTTGGTGGGAGGGCAGGATGGAGGCTTAACTTTGTTTCGAGGCTCTCACCATGGGCAAACCCCTTCCCCGGCTCAGCCCCTCATTCATCAGTGCCTATCAACCCGATAGGTTGCCCGCCAGCGCTCCCGAGCAACCCACCGAGTGGGTACGCTGGCTCGCTGTGAACGGCACCTTGCGCGTGCTGATCGGCACGCGGTTTTGGGGACCGGCCGGCAACGGCTCGACGGCCTGGCTGGAGCGTTTCCTTGTTGCACCCGCCCACTTGCAGGCCGCGCAGCAGGCGTCAGGCGGCAAGCTCATCTACCTGGCGCCGCCGGAGGGGGCCTTGCTCAAGTATCAGCCTGCATCCAGTGGCGGTCTGTTTGAACAACAGAGCGCCCAGGACATCGACGCCAAGCTGAATGCCGGCACCCTGAAGCCGTTGCAGTTCATGCGGCAAGTGGCCGTTGCTGGCGATTTGCGGGTAATCGTACCGAGCCCCTGCTGGGATCGCAGCGGCTTGGTGCCGGGCCTGTGGAACTCTTACGAACATTTGTCACGCCGACGTTTGAGCGCAGCCTTTCTGACCCAGGACGACGCCGCGCGCTATGTGCGCCAGCGGGTGCCCACCGGGCTTTTGCGCTATTACGGCGGTGTGATCCTGCGCCGTGACGACGGTTGGTTCGTGGCCACCGAACCGCTGGAAGTGCCGGATGAAGTCTTTGATATCAAGTGGGTCTTCCCCGATCAAATCGTGAGCCGTGGCCTCTATCCCGTGCGCACCAACGTGGTGGAGGGCAGTGGTCTGTGGGGCGGACGCGGGCACGTGTCGGGCTGGCGCCCGTTTGCCCCGGCAATCGCTGGTGACGCTCGGTATGACCCACCCTGTACGCCGATTTTCGTGCAGCCGGACGATGCCGTGCGCCACGTGCATGCCCAGGTGACGACGCGCAGCGTGCCGTCCGACGGTGGTCTGCCACCCGGATTGTTTTCTCCAGCAGACCTGATCGAGGCGCTCTACCAGGTGCACGCCACCCGCACCCTTGCAGCATTGCCGTTGTACATTTCCTGCGCCGACGCAGCGTTGCTCAAGTTCCTGGTGCGCGATGCGCGCTTCACCCGCTATGACGACCTGGCTCAACTGCGCACCCGTGCGTTGAGTGCCGGCGACTACATCCGCCGGATGGCAGCGGCCGGTGATTTGCGCCTGTTGCAGGCCAGTGACAATTGGCGTGGGCATGTGCCGACGGCGGTTGACGAACGTGTGTTGGCGCTGGGGCCGATCCATGCCCACGGCGACGATGCTGCGTGGTATGCACGGCGCCAGGTCGGCGACTATGCGGGGCAACAGTACCTGAGCGCCGTGCTGGAAAATCCGCAAGCCAGCGCCTGGCTGCCGCTGCTGCCCGTGCCGGACAAGGGCTTTCCTTCACAGGTAGCCCAGCGCTGGTTTCCCAAGCACATCGACTGGCCAAACGGCTACCAATGCCGCGCCGTGCATGTGTTGTTTCACGCCGGCCTCGACCAGCCACACGCCGTGGCAGAGGACCTGTATCGCGAGTACTTCGTGTCATGGCGCGAACTGGCGCACTACATCTATCAATTGACGCGCGATGGCCTGCCCATTAACGCGTTCTACCTGAGCGCCCGCGACGGCGCGCTGCTGTGCTACACCCCGGGTTTTAGCGACGTGGAATACAACCTGTTGGACACCACCGGCAAATGGTCCGAGCAGGGCGGATACACGCGGTTTGCGCCTGAACCGTCCTGGGTTGTCGCCGGGTTGGCACGCCTCGGAGAGTTGCGGGTGCTGCACGCTGGCAGCTTCTGGACGAGGCGCGGAGCAGTGGAAACCAGGGGGCAGCAGCCCAGCGATCCCACACCGGGAGTGCCCGAAAAAGATGAACTTTGAATCGAGTTGCCGCGTGTACACGGCGCTCAATCACGCTCTTTCAAAAAAACCTCAAGGATAAAAGGTCATGGACAACCTCAAGACCATCACCGCACAGCGGTTGTTGCAAACACTAAGCCCACGATTTGCTTCATGCGATGACGCGGCGCGTCATGCGCTGGCCCGGGTCGATCGGCAGGCCGCCCATGCTCAGGGCGGCTACCTTATTCGTGCAGCCGATGGCAGTTGCCATGCCTCGGCACCCCTTGGAGGGGCGCTTGATGAGTTGCTGTTCAACGATGCAGTCAGCATGGAGAGTGCCGGGAATCGCCAGCTACCCGAAGGGTATCGGTATGTCGGTTATTATTTTTTCGACATTGATCGGCACGCGCAAATATCCAGGCTGCGCCCCGCGTGGTCAGTGGACAGCATCGTATTGCAGCAAAGTATTGTGCCGGCCAGTGGGGTGGTGTCCTGTCTCCAGCTAGGGTTGGCGTTTTACAGTATTGGGCCAGAGGGCTCACTTGTGAGGTTCGCGCGTATCAAACAGCCTCGCGAGCTGGAGTACCTGCGCAGGCTGTACAAGCGGCTACAGACAGAGCCCGAACCGGTGCTGGAGGCTTCGGCGCAGGAGTATGTGCGCCATCTGAGTGAGGTAGCCGAGGTCAGGGTCATCGTGACGTCTGCCATTTGGGCGGGATGGCGCGGCAAATTGACGCCCAAATGGAAAGCGTATGCGCCCGACCCGGCCCCTGTGACCCCTGATCCGTGGGTGAGCCCGATTTTCGCGGATGCAACGTCGGCCCTGGCTTTTGTACACCCGCTGATGCTGCGCAATCCGACCGTGCTCCAGATAGGTTTTTTGCTCAAGCCTCAACAGGCTGAGGACTACATGGCCACCGAGCCCGTTGCGGTGGACGCGAAACCCTTTGACCCGTCAGCGGTATTTCCGACAGCACCTGATGGCCGGCTGATCCACTCGTGCCCCTGCGATATTATCGGTGTCTACAGCTTCGCCCCCGATAGATCAGCCCCGCCAACGGCCAAGGAACCCTGGCTTTACGAACGCTTCTTTTCACCCCGGATGTTGGCTGAGGCCGTGTGGTTGGCACACGGGCTGAAGAGGAAGGGGTTTACGTATTACCTGAGTACCTTTGACGGTGCGCAGTTGCGCTATACCGTGGCCGACCCTCAGGCCAGACTGCCGTTTTTCAACCCGCGCCATTCATCCACCCAATCGATCGACAATGGCTTGCAGGCTGATCTGGATGAAGGTGCGCTGATCCCCAGCGACTTTGTGCGGCAGGTCTGTAGCGCAGGCCAGTTGTCTGTGCTCAAGACCAGCCGCCTGTGGGATGTTGCTGGCAGGGTCGGGCGTTCATGGCAGCCTTATGCGGGTATGCGTCGGCCCTCCTTGAGCCCGGCATTTGTGCAGGCTGACGATGCGGCACGGCATGCGCACGAACGGATTGGCAGTCGTCGCGAGCGCGGTTATCTCGGCTTGATTTTAAAACGTGACGATCAGCGGTTTGTCGCGACTGAACCCCTACCGTTCAACGGTGAACGCTTTGACTTCAATCGGCATTTCCCCACCGGACGTTCGGGGCTGCCGTTTGCCCTGGCGTCGGGACAGATGCTGCATGGGGTCTACAGTTCGCGCTGGCTAAATGACTACCACGGCCATTGGGAAGGCGATGAGGCGTGGGTGGGGGCGCAGATGTTCATGGACACCGACCTCCAGCGCATCCTGACGATGCCAGGCCTGCCGGTGGCTTATTTGTCAGGTGCGGCGGACTGCCTGTTGGCTTATCAACCCTATCTGCCGGATATGACCCATCGCCTGCTGGAGCGTGCACAAACCGGCGAGAGTGGCAGTCGCCTGTTCCATGAATTGAATGACGGCACACTGCTGCCCAGCGACGTGGTCACTGAAATGACCTTGTCCGGAGTATTGCGCGTGGTGGTCGGCAACCGTATCTGGGGCCCGCCCGGGCCGGTCGAGAGCAGTTGGACGCCGGCGGATGCCCCTGACCTGGGCGTGGTGCCCAGCCAGCCGCAACTCGGCCCGGTGCATGCCTCGGCCCGCACGGCCGTGGAGGCCGCTTGCACTCATTGGCGTAGTCGTTATGGCCTGGACCATTGCGGCCTGGGTCTGGTGCTCAAACACCATGCGAGCCATGAGTTCGTGGCCACGCAGACTGTCTCAGGATCAAACCTGGACAGGCTGTATCACACCAGCCGTTTTGGTGCGACGCTACTCACCGAGTCGTTCCAGGTGTATGCCGTCTATTACTCGGCACGTGGGTTGTCCGGTGCACTGATGGGACAAGAGGCCTGGCTGGCCCGACATTTTATCGGTGCGACGGACTTATATGCTGCGCTTTACGACCAGCAAGGTGTCCGCCGCGGTGGCGGGCTTGCGCCGTTGCCGTTGTATCTTTCAACACTCGATGGTGCGCTGCTGGAATACCACACGCAGCAGGACCCGCACCCATTGTTCAAGGATGAGTCGGGTCATGTGGATGAACAGGTGCTGGTAAAAAAAATCGCCTTGACCCTGACGCCCCATAGCCTGGTGCAGCAGGTCGCCCAGAGTGGGCAGTTGTCGGTGTGGGGCATCAGTGACTATTGGGATGTGTCGGGGCCAGTCGGCGCTCTTTGGGCACCGTTTGCGCAGGTGGACCGGCGCTTGTTGGGGCCGGTGTTCATTACTCAGGACGACGCCGCGCGGCATGCGCTGTTTACGTTGGGTAGTCGACGTGACCGTGTCTATGGCGGGCTGATCCTGCGCCGCAGCGATGGCTTGTTCACGGCCACCGAGCCGCTGCCGGTGGGCGTGGAAGACTTTGCGCCGAGCTGGATTCGCCTGGACGAATTGGTCAACCAGGCACAGTTTATGGGAGCCAGCACCGCTGTGGCGCGCTACCACTCGGTCGTCGCGTGTGAGCCGCCCTTCGGCCTCACGGACGTTCAGCGAGCGGTGTACCTGGACATGTTCCCCAGCGATTTTCTCGGCGCGGTGCTGCGGCCTTCGACAGTCCCCTCCAAGCATACCCTGGGCTGCGAATACCGATTCTGCGCCGACGGTACCATTCTCTGTTTCACCGTCAGGGGGGGCGCGCTGGCGCATTCACTGGCCAATCTAGTGGTCGGCGCTTCACGCAATCATCCCAAGGCCAACCGATTGGAACAGGCCTTGGGTGATCGCCAAGTGACGCCGACGGAGTTCGTCAACCGTGTCGCGCGTGCCGGTGTGCTTCGGGTGGTGCAGGGCAGTGGCTTGTGGGGACGGCCCCGTCAGATCGAGGATTGGGCACCCAATGCGCTGTTGGATGCATCCGCTCCGGTGTCGTTGGACACAGGCACCAGTGCGGTTTTCGTGCAACTGCCGGACCTGTTGCATTACCTGCATCGCCAGGTCGCTCAACGCCAGCACCTGACATTTGGGTTGATCTTGAAAGCGCGTAAAGCCGAGCATTACCTGGCGAGTTTTCCGCTTGTGGCCGCAGATGCTGCGTTGACGCTGAACCAGGTATTTGTGGAGGGGTTGGCGCCCCATGGGTATGACGTACTGGGCCTTTACCTTTGCCCACCCACGCAGCCCGACATACTTGCCAGCGATCCGATCTACCGCCATTTTGTCAGCCCGCAGGACCTGGCGCGTGTCGTGGAGCTCAAGGGACCAAACGGCCAGGGCTACCTGTCGGTCTACCTGGGCTGCACGGATGGCGCCTGGCTCAGGTTCGACCGGCGCGACACAAGGGCGTTCGTACCAGAGGCGAGTACCGCTTGGTCGCGTTTGCAGGCAGGCACCCTCAAGCCCCAGGCCTATGTGCAGCAAGTGGCGGCGGCCTGGCCAATGACGGTGATAGTGACCAGCAGCCTCTGGCACACGCTCGGCGCCGTCAGGCCTCGATGGCAAATGCAGACACCTGGGACTGCCATTTCCCCAGCCTCGGCGCTGACGTTTGGCCCATTGTTTTCCCACCCCGACGACGCCGCGCGGCATGCCCGACATCGCGTCCGTCGTTTCGAGCGTCATGCTTTCCTGGGCCTGGTGTTGGTCGATGAAGGGGAAACCTTGTATGTCGCCGCCGAGCCCCTCAAGGATGAGGGCATTGAGTCGTCGGTCCCGCAGCGTCTGTTTTTGTACGAGGCTACCCTGCTGGGGCCCTCGCCGCGCAAGCCTGCGTATCCAGAAGGTTTCAAGTTGCTGGCGGCGCATTTGTTCTACAAGACGATGGGAGAAAGTCGCGAGTGGACCCCTGCAGGCCAGCAACTCGGCGAGCATTTTGTTGCGCGGGACGAACTGGGCTTTTATCGAAACCTGTTGAAGGTTGGCGGGGTGAAAGGTGCCTTTTGTTATCTGTCCACGCGCCAAGGGGCACTGCTCAAATATGTACCCAGGTTCTACCCGCAGGAGGAGGATCTTTTTACCGGGCAGCTGTTTTTCGGCCCGGACGATTACGCGCCGACGGCGTGGTTGGCTCGAATAGCGACGGATGGCGTGCTCGACGTACTCGATACGGATGATTACTGGACACGTAAAGGTGTGTTGAAAGTGAATTGGAAGCTTAGTCCAGGCGAGCAAACGCCACAGGTCCAGGTGCAGCCGATGCCCCCTGAAAAAGACGAGTTCTGAATGCCAGGCTTTAGCGCTTGCGCATCAACCCAATAAAAAACACCCCACCAATCGCGGCCGTGGCCACGCCGATGGGCAGGTCCTCGGGAGCGATCAGGGTGCGTGCCGCCACATCCACCCACACCAGGAACAGGCTGCCAAGCAGGGCGCATGCAGGCAATAACCGGCGATGCTCGGCGCCCACCAGGCGCCTGGCGATATGCGGCACCATCAGCCCGACAAAGCCGATGGAGCCGCTGATGGACACCAGCACACCGGTCATCAGTGAGGCCACCAGGAACACCTTCAACCGCACGGTGCGGGCGTTCAGGCCCAGGGTCACGGCGGTCTGCTCGCCGGCCATCAAGGCGTTCAACGGGCGGGCCATGCCGAGCAGGACCAGCAGGCCCAGCAGCACGGTGGCGCAAGGGATCGCCAGCAGTTCCCAGCGCGCCAGGCCGAGGCCGCCGAGCATCCAGAACATCACCGCCGAGGCCGCGCGGTGGTCGCCCATGAACAGCAACAGGTTGGCGGCCGCCATCATCACGAACGACACCGCCACCCCGCACAACAGCAGGCGATCACTCTCCAGCCGCCCATTGCGGCTGGCCACCGCCAGCACCACCAGCATGCTCAGCAGGGCGCCGATAAACGCGGCGATGGGTAGGGTCAGCAGGCCGATGATTTCGCCGACATGCAGCACCACGATCACCGCGCCCAACGTGGCGCCGGAGGTCACGCCGAGCAGGTGCGGATCGGCCAGCGGGTTGCGCGTGACCGCCTGCAACACCGCGCCGATCAACGCCAAACCGGCGCCGACCAGTGCTCCCAGCAGCATGCGCGGCACGCGGATCAGCCAGACGATATGTTCCTGCCCCGCCGGCCAGTTCACCTCGCCGACGCCAAAGGCCTTGTACAGCACGATCCGCCACACCACTTCCACCGGCACCCGCGCCGGGCCGAAACCCAGGGAGATCACGCACGAGGCCAGCAACAGCGCCGCGAGGGCGACCAGCAGCAAGGCGTAGCGACGGGAGATCATTCGCCGTGGAACCCCTTGGCCAGGGTTTCCACCGCCAGCACGTTGTCGATCCCCGGCGTGGCCTGCACGTAGGGGATCACGATGAACCGCTGGTTCTTGATCGCGTCCACTCCTTGCAGCGCAGGGTTATTCAGCAGGAATTGCTGCTTCTGTTCGGCGGTGATTTCGCTGTAGTCGACGATCACGATCACCTGCGGGTTGCGTTCCACCACGGTCTCCCAGTTGACGCGGGTCCAGCTGGCGTCGATGTCATCGAGGATATTGCGCCCGCCGGCGGCCTCGATCAGTGCTTGCGGCATGCCCAGGCGTCCGGAGGTCATGGCGCGGTCTTCGCCGCTGTCGTAGAGGAATACCCGGGGCTTGTCGTCGGGCAGGTCTTTTTGCACCTCATCGACCTGGGCCTGCATCTGCGCGATCAGGGTATTGGCGCGGTCTTGCACGTCGAAGATCTTGCCCAGGTTGCGCAGGTCGTTATAGGTGTCGTCGAGGGTCGCGGCCGGGCGCTTCATCACGAAGGCGCAGGATTCGGTCAGCTCGTACACGTTGATGCCCAAAGGTTGCAGGGTGCTCGGCGTGAGGTCGCCGCCGACGCGCATGCCGTAGTCCCAGCCGGCGAAGAAGAAATCCACGTTGGCGTTGAGCAGGGTTTCTACCGACGGGTACTTGCTCGCCAGCTCCGGCAGACCGTCGAGGGTGTTGGCCATTTCCGGCGTCACCGACTTCCAGCCGGTCACACCGCTGTAGCCGGCCATGCGCGACTTGAGGCCGAGGGCGAGCATCATCTGCGTCATGTTGATGTCGTGGCTGACGGCGTGCCTGGGGGCTTCCTGGAAGGTCACGTCGCGGTTGCAGCTTTTGACGGTGACCGGGTAATGGGTGGCCTCGGCGAATGCTACAGAGGCACCGGACAACAGGGCTACAGCCAGCAGGGAACGCAGGATCATGGTTGAGTTATCCAGGTGATTCGGGGGTAGTCGGACAAGGGGTGGGTGTCGATCAGCGCTTCAACGCCAAACACTTCGCGCAGCAGTTCGGCGGTCAGCACTTCATGGGGCGTGCCGCTGGCGACGATGCGGCCGTGGTTGATCACGTACAGGCGATCACAGAACGCGGCGGCCAGGTTGAGGTCGTGGATGCTGGCCAGGGTGCCGATGCTCAGGCGCTTGACCAGCCGCAGCAGCTCAAGTTGATAGCGCGGATCGAGGTGGTTGGTGGGCTCGTCGAGGATCAGCAGTTGGGGTTGCTGGGCCAGGGCGCGGGCGAGGATCACCCGTTGTTTTTCCCCGCCGGAAAGGGTGGCGAAGGCGTGGTCTTCGAAGCCTTGCATGCCGACCGATTCCAGTGCCTTTTGGATTAGTTGCTGGTCGTGCAAGGTGTCGCCATCGAACAGGCCTTTGTGGGGCGTGCGGCCCATGGCGACTACTTCATCGACCCGCAGGCCAAAGGCATCGGGGAACTCCTGGAGCACCACGGCGATGCGTTGGGCGCACCATTTGGCGCTTTGTTTCCACACGTTCTGGTGGTCGAGCACGACGTCGCCGCGTGCCGGCTGGGTGAAGCGATAGGCGCAACGCAGCAGGCTGGTTTTGCCGCTGCCGTTGGGCCCGATCAGCCCGACGAACTCTCCCGCACCAACCTGCAGGCTGGCGTCACGCAGGTGGAACTGGTGATGGCAGTGGCCTGCGGGGGACCAGTTGAGGTCGGTTAGGGTTAGCGATGTCATCAATACTCTCAGGTCAAACCAGGTCTAAGTGTGGGAGCGGGCTTGCTCGCGAATGCGGTGAATCAGTCGCGAAATTCTTTACTGATCCACCGCATTCGCGAGCAAGCCCGCTCCCACATTTTTGACCTGTGTTGTATCAGTTAAAAGGTGTAGTCCGCCGTCACGAAGAACGAGCGCGGCTCGCCCAGGATCCACTGTTGGCCGTCATTGTATTGGCTGACGGCATAGGTGCGATCAAACAGGTTATTCAACTGCAGGCCCAGCGTGGTATTGCGCATGGCCTTCCACGACACCGTCGCATCGACCACGGTATAGCTCGGTAGCTCATTTTGGTTGGCCATGTCGGCATACCGCGCATCTACATAACGCACGCCAGCACCGGCACGGATGTCGTCGGTCACGGCCTTGCTCAGCCACAGGTTGGCGGTGCGGCGCGGCACGTCCACAGGGCAGTTGCCGTCGCGGGAGACTTGTACGCCGTTGACGTCCTGCTTGAAGTCGTCGTACTGCGCATGCACCAGCGCCGCGTTGGCTTGCAGGGCCCAGGCGTGGGGCAGTTGCAGGTCGAGACTGGCTTCCAGGCCACGGGAGGATTGCTGGCCGACTTGCTGCTGGCGGCTCGGGTCGCCCGGTACGTCGGTGAGCAGTTTCTTTTTGACGATGTGGTAAGCGGCCAGGGTCCATTCGCCGCGCTGGTCCCAGAAGGCTTGCTTGATGCCGATCTCCGTCTGCTTGGCGGTGGACAGGTCGAACTGTTGCTGGCCGGGGCTCAGGGAAATCAGGCCGCCGACGCCGTCTGTGCTGGTGGCGTACTGGCCGTAGAGCGAGGTGTCCGGGGTGATTGCGTAGACCAGGCCGGCTTTCCAGTTGTTGCCGGTGAGGGTTTTGTCGGACTGGCTGCCATCGCGCAGGTTGTCGCGGTCGACGTGGGCGTAGTCGCGACGGATACCGGTGACCAACGCCAGTTGATCGCTGAGTTGCAGACGGTTTTCAGCGAAGCCGGCCACGGTTTTGGTGGTGGTGGCGAACAGCGGTTGGAACGCGCTGCTGCTTGCAAACTCGCCGGGTGCCGGGTGGTTGATGTCGATGGGTTGGCCATCGGCAAAGGTATCGGTGAACGGCGAGTTGCTGGCCAGGCGGAAGCGGATGCGGTTGTATTCCACGCCGGTCACGGTCTGGCTGTCGAGGCCGAACAGGGTGTGCTTGAAGGTGAAGGTCTGGCGGTCGCCGACCTGTTCCTGGTTGTGCTTGATGCCGTAATTGCCGCTGCGGGTGAGCTGGCCGTCGGTGAAGTTGTAGTTCTCGGCGTTCTGCCAGCGGCGTTGGTTTTTCAGGTAGAACAGCTCGTTGGTGGCGCTGAGGTTTTCGCTGATTTGCCACTCGCTGGTCAGGCGCGTCCACTGGTCGTTGTAGTGCTGGATGTCGTCGCGGACGTTGTAGTTTTTCTCGCGCAGGCCTTTGTGCAACTGGCCGTTGATCAGCGGCGTACCGAAGTAGTTTTGCGGGTGCTGGTCGCCGTAGTCGCTGGCGAGGGTGAAGCTGAGGTTGTCCGCCGCCTGCCAGCGCAGGGCGCCGCTGATGAAGTCGCTGCTGGAGTCGCCACGGTCGATGAAACCGTTGCTGCGCAGGCGGTTGAGGTTGAGGCGATAGCTCAGGGTGTCGGTCAGCGAACCGCCGCTGTCGAGGGCCTGTTGCTGGCGGTCATAGGAGCCATAGCCGAGGCGGATATGGTTTTCGATCTCGCCGTCGAACGGCTTTTTCGGCACGGTATTGATCACCGCGCCGGTGGCGCCTTCGCCGTACAGCACCGAGGCCGGGCCGCGCAGCACGTCCACGCGTTCCACCGCCCAGGTGTCCACCGGGAAGGTCGAGGTGCCCATGCCCATGTACATGCGGTTGCCGTCGTAGAGCTGCATCACCGAACCCTGGCCGGTAAAACCGCGGGCCGACAACGACGTGCCGCCGTCGCCCGGGGTGCCGGTGCGGCTGATGCCGGTGGCGCGGGAAATCGCGTCCTGCACGCTGGCGTCGCCGCGCTCGCGGATCTGCGCGCCGGTCTGGCTTTCGACGCTGCCAGGAGTTTGCAGGGCCGTGAGGTTCAGGCGCGAACCGGCGGTGGTCGGGGTCTTCAGGTCGATGTGTTCATCGTCCACAGCCGGTGCGGTGACGGGGCTGGCGGGCAGTGTCAGGGCCTGGGCGCTGGTGTGCAGGACGAGCAGGCACAGCCCGGACGCGAGGTACTTGTTCATGGGGCGATCAGTCTTCTTGGAGGGTTACTCGCCGCGTGTAGCAGCGAGCAACAATAACGCAGTAAGTGTTATAAGTTAACACTTATTCGCTGCGAGACAAAAGTCGCGCAAGGCTACAGAAGTGCTCTGTATAGGGCATCTCACCGGGTTCATGGCGAACCTGAGACGGATTCATGTTGGCCAAAAAAACGCGAGAGGATCAGACGATCCAAGGCCCACACGGCGATCAACGACGCGCCCACCAACGGGAAAACAACCGCCAGCCCGAGCATGATCACCATCGCGGTTTTCCACTTCGGCAGGTCATGGCGCAACGGCGGCACGCCGAGCTTGCCCTGGGGTTTGCGCTTCCACCAGATCACCACGCCGCTGACGGCGCTGAGCAGGATCATCAGGCAGATCAGCAGCACGATCAGTTGGTTGATCCAGCCGAACATCTTGCCTTCGTGCAGCATCACGCCGGTCTCGGTGGCGCGCGCGACCGAGTTGTAGTGCGCCCAGCGCACATCGGCGAGGACCTTGCCGGTGTACTGGTCCACATGCAGGGTGGCGTCGTTGCGCGGGTCGTCGGCGAACACCGCGACGGTGAACACGCCTTCGGCGGTGGTGGGGAAGGTGATGCTGTAGCCGGGCTCGACCTTGCGTGCGTTGGCCAAGTCCACCACCTGTTGCAGACGCAGGGTCGGCGCGGCGGGCGCGGAATGCATGGCGCCGTGGTTCATGTGCTCAGCGTGGTCGCCGGGCATCGGCATCGGCGTGTTTTCCATGGCCCAGGGCACGGTCTGCTGGCTCGCGGTATTGAGCACGCGGGCCTGCTGGTCTGACTGCGGCACATCGTTCCACATCGCCGCCGGGAATTTATTCCACAGGTCGGCGTATTGCTTGCCCCAGAAGCCGGTCCAGGTCATGCCGCTGAGCAGCATCACCAGCAACAGCGCCGCGCCCCAGAAACCGGTGACCGCGTGCAGGTCGCGCCAGAACACGCGGCCGCGACTGCTCAAGCGCGGCCACAACACACCGGCCGGCGACTTGCCGCGCGGCCACCACAGGTACACGCCCGACACCACCAGCATCACGCCCCAACCGGCGGCGAGTTCCACCAGGCGGTCGCCGACGGTGCCGATCATCAGCTCACCGTGCAGGGCGCGGGCGATGGCTTGCAGGTTGTATTTCGCGTCTTGCTCACCGAGGACGGTGCCGCGATAGGGGTCGATGAATACCGTGAGTTCACGGCCCTTGTCGTGCAGCACGAACTGCGCGCTGCTGGTGGTAGTCGCGGGCGGCAGGTATTTGCCGATGGCGGCCTGGGGGTAGGCGGCCTTGGCGCGTTGCAGTTGCTCGTCGGCGGTGAGCGCGTGTTCGGTGGCCGGGACGGTGAGCAGGTGGCCGTACATCAACGGGTCGAGCTGGGGTTTGAACAGGTAGATGATACCGGTCAGGGCCAGCAGCACCATGAAGGGGGCGACGAAGAGACCGGCGTAGAAATGCCAGCGCCAGGCCAGGTTGTAGAAGGAGATTTTTGGGGTGCTCATCAGGGGCTCCGCAAGGCTTTAGAAATTTTTGTCTGTTATGCCGCCTTCGCGAGCAAGTCGAATCGTCGCACCGCCGCTCCCACAGTTGAAATGCATTCCAACTGTGGGAGCGGGCTTGCTCGCGAAGCTTTTAGAAGTTCATATCAACTTTGGTCCACAGGGTGCGGCCAGGCTCCTTGATGGCCTGCGGATCATTGGCCGGGTAGCCGAACCCGGCATTGCCCGCCAGGTTCAAATGCTCGGCATAGGCTTTGCCGAACAGGTTGTCCACACCGGTGCTGACCTTGAAGTTTTTATTGATGCGGTACGCTGCGTTCAACGAGAACACGCCAAAGCCGCCGCTCTTGTCGTAGTCCTTGCCGACCACATTGCCCTTGTTCTGGTCGATGCGGTTTTGTGCCGCGACCACCCGCCACAGGGCGCCGGCGCTCCAGTCGTCTTCGCTATAGGTGAGGCCCAGGCGCGCGTCCAGCGGCGGCATTTGTGGCAGGGCCTTGCCGTCGCTGCTGTTCTTGCCCCAGGCGTAGGCGAGGGTGGCGTCGGTTTTCCAGTGACGCGTCAGCTTGTACGCCGCGCCCAGTTCGCCGCCCATGATGCGCGCGTCGACGTTGCGCGCCTGGGAGGTGGTGCCCATCATCCCGGGCTTGTAGTCGAACAGGATGAAGTCCTGCACGCGGCCGATGTAGCCCGAGGCCCAGGCTTCGAGGTCGGCGCTTTTGTACTGCGCGCCAAAGTCGAGTTGGGTGGTCTTCTCCGGTTTCACACCGTCGAACGCGTTCACCGCACCCGCTGCGCCGGTGTTCGGCGAAAACAGTTCCCAGTAATCCGGGAAACGTTCCGAATGCCCAAGGCCGGCGTAGAGGGTGGTGGGGCTGTCAGCCAGGTCGTGTTCATAACGCACGAAGCCGGACGGCAAGGTGTCGGCGCGGGTGTTGTCGGCCGTCGGGTTGGGACGCTTCATCATTCCGGAACCGCTGGTTTGCCGGAAGTCTTTGGCGGACGCACGGTCCAGGCGCGCGCCGGTGATCAGGCGCTCGCGGTCGGCGGCGTACCAGGTGAGTTCGCCGAACACCCCGTAGTTGTGGAAGTTGGCGTCCTTGACCCGGGGCAGGTTCTTGTAGGTGTCGATGCCCATGCTGCTGCGCTGGCGATGTTCGTTGGTCTGCGCATCGAGGCCGCTGATCAACTGCACATCGGCCCAACGCCAGGTGGCCTTGATCCGCGCGCCGAGGGTGCGACGGTCGACATTGGACGCCATCGGCCCGGCCATCATGCCGGTGCCCGACGGCGTGCGCAGGCTGTAGTTGTCCATCACGTGGTCGGCGTAGTTGTAGTAGACCTGGGCCTCGACCTTGTCCAGCACCTCGCCGATCTTGGATTTTTCGAAACGCAGCCCGAGGCTTTCGCGCAGGAACTGCGAGCCGTCCATGCCGCGTCCGGCGTAGCGCGCTTCGCCATCGCCACGGCCGGCGGTGAGTTCCAGCAGGGTGTCGGCGTCGGGGGTGAAACCGATGGCCACGTCACCGTTCCACTTGTCGTAGCGCGAGGCCACGGTGTCGTTGTTGCCGTCCTTGTAGTCATCGGCGTGGGCCTGGTTGCCGATCACCCGCACATAGCCCAACGGGCCACCAGCGGCGGCATCGATGACCTTGTCGAAGCGCCCGTTGGAACCGGCCAGCACGCTGGCGTTGAGGCGAGTGCCCAACTCACCGAACTGCTCCGGCTCTCGTTCGAACAGGACCGTGCCCGCCGAGGCGCCCGGGCCCCAAAGCACGGTCTGCGGGCCTTTGATCACGGTGAGCTTGTCGTAGGTTTCCGGGGAAATGTACGAGGTGGGCGCGTCCATGCGGCCGGGGCAGGCGCCGAGCATCATGCTGCCATTGGTGAGGATATTCAGGCGCGAGCCGAACATGCCGCGCAGCACCGGGTCGCCGTTGGTGCCGCCGTTGCGCACCAGGGCAAAGCCGGGGATGGTCTTGAGGTAGTCGCCGCCATCGCTGGCGGGCACCGGCTGGCGCGGGTCCTTGGGGTTGGTGATCACGGTCAGCGGTGAGCTGGGCGCAATCGCGGTGATGACGGTGGGGCTCAGTTCGTTTTCATCGGCGTGAGCCAGTGGCACCAAGAGTGCGCCGCACAGAACAGCGAACACGGGGGTACATCCCAAACGGGAGTCAGCAGTAAACCTGGACATGACAAATTCCATCAATCAATCGTAAACAACACGGCCAGCAGCCTGCGGCTGTCTGTCTAAAGTCGGCCGGGGTGAAGTAACGCTGTGAAGTGCCTACGAGACGATGGGCGGCGCGCGGCTGCGGGCGCCGGGGAAGATGCTCTGCCGGGCATGTCCCAGGCGCGTGGCGGGGGTGAGGGCGGTGGCCGGCGATGGGGCGCCGAGGGTGAGCGTGGAAACGCCGCCGGGCAGGGCGGGGCAGCTGTAGAGCAGGTCGCAATAGCCGCACTTGGCCCAGAGGGCGTGGTGTTCGTCAGGGGCCTTTTTGTGATGGGCGTCGCCGTGGTCCATCGGCATGTCCATGGACATGCTCATCGACATACCGGCGTGATGATCCATCGGCATCGCTTGGGAAATCAGCGGACCGATAAAAATCATCAGCATGGCGAACAGGCTGATCCAACTGCCGCGCGTTACGCGGGCGTGTGGCGACAACCTGGCGCGAGGGGCGCCCATCGAGTGTTGGTCTAGTGGGCGTGTTTATGCTCGTGGGCGGCCATTGGCGGCACCTTCTGCACCGACACTTCCACCTCGACCTTGCCGGCTTTTTCGAAGGTGAGGGTCAGTGGGAATTGCTTGCCGTCGGCCAACAGGCTGCGGTCTTTGAGGCCCAGCAGCATGACGTGGTAGGCCATCGGCGCAAACGTCAGCTCGCCCTTGGCGGGCACGGCGACGCTGGGTACTTGTTGCATCTTCATCAGGTCGCCCTGCATGACGTGTTCATGCAGCTCGGCCTTGTCGGCCACGGGCGTTTCGACGCTGAGCAGGCGGTCCGGGCTGGCGCCGGTGTTGTGGATCACAAAGTACGCCGCGACCGTTGGCGCATTCGGCGGCAACTCCTGGGACCAGGGGTCGCTGACCAGCAGGTCGCCGGCCTTGTAGTCATCGGCATTGGCAGCACTGAACACCGGCAGCAACAACGCGGCCAGAAGCAGGGAAGATTTGAGCATGGCAGTTCTCCAGAACGGTTCTAAACGCAGTTCACTTGCGAAGACATCAGGCCGTTGGAGAGGCGCGCGGATTGAGGCTCGGCCATTGCTGGCGCGGCGTCGGGCTTTGCAGCTGGGGCGGCGGCAAGCTTTGAGCGGTGTTGAATTGCGTGAGGTACAACTGCGGCACATGCCCCGGCAACGCCACCAGTGGCGCGGAGCCTGAGCAACACCAGCAATGCTGCATGGTGGAGTGATCGTCCTGCTGCGGTGCCGGAATCTCCAGCTGGCCCAGGGCGATGGTCTTGAGCGTGGCGCCATTGGAGGAACAGAAACTGCCCCACATCAGTTGCTTGACTGGGTCATCCGACTGTTGCATCGCGCTGGCCAGCGGCATGGCAAAGGCGTTGAACAGCACTGCAAGGCAGGCGATCCAGACGATTGCAAAGCGTTGACGGGCCATGGCGGACAATCCGTAGGGTTAAACGATCAGGTGGGTATTTAGCCTGATCGTAGGGGATAAGTAAAAAGGGGTGGTGTGGTTTGGTGTCGCAGTGCTATCAGATCGCTGTGGCGTGAAGCTTGAGGCCTAGTGCTTTCATGACCTTCATGATAGTTGCGAATTCGGGATTGCCCGTGGCGGAGAGGGCTTTGTACAAGCTTTCGCGGCCGAGGCCGGCGTCGCGGGCGATTTGGGTCATGCCTTGGGCGCGGGCGATATCGTTGAGAGCTGAACGGATAAGTAAGCCATCGCCGGTATCTTCCTCGAAGCAGGCTTCAAGATATTCGGCCATGTCCCCGGGGGTTTTGAGGTGCTCAGCTACATCAAAGTCAGTAAATTTGGTCATTTGTCACTCCTTTTATCTAAACCTTCTGCAATTTGCTTCGCGCGCTGGATGTCACGTTTCTGCGTTGATTTATCACCCCCTATCAGCAGTAGATAAACCACTTCTTCTCTGCGTGTGAAATAAACCCGGTAACCAGGCCCGTAGTGAATGCGCATTTCTGATACGCCATCTCCTACTGTTTCACAGTCTCCGAAGTTTCCTGACTTTGCATTTTTCAACCTTGCCAATACGCGTGCACGGGCGGACTCACTGCGTAACGAATCAAGCCACTCCTGAAACTCTTTGGATTTCTTGAAATGGATCATTTTTATCGTATTCCTTGGGATACACGATGGCAAGTTGCGACGCGCTGCAAAGCAGGCATCCCCATTGCGGCTGGCTGATGCGAAACCGCGAAGGGGAAGGTTAGGGCGGGGGCTTTTGGCTGAGCCAGCCAGTTGGTTCGGAAGTGTTTGTAGGTGGATTCGGCTTCTCTGCGAAACCTTTACCTCAGCCAATGCACGGAGCTGCGATCTGGCATTTAACCCGGAAGGCTCGAAACGAGAGGAATTGCTCGGCGTTGCGCAGTTGATTGAGCTGGCGCAGTTGCTGGCGGATCGTGTGCACAAGGGTTGCGGCCCGGCGACAACTGCAGCCTGACAACACCGTCCAAAGTGTGGGAGCGGGCTTGCTCGCGAATGCGGAGTGTCAGCCACCCAATGTGTTGGCTGACACTCCGCATTCGCGAGCAAGCCCGCTCCCACAGGGGATTTGTGGTGTTTAGAGAGTGGTGATTGCCTGTAGTAGTGCAGGTACTGTGGTGAATTCTCGATCTACCTGAGCCAGAACGGGCCGCTTCAACACCAACACCGGCACCCCCAACGCCCTTGCCACTTCCAGCTTCGGCTCCGTCGCCGTGCTGCCGCTGTTCTTGCTGATCAGCACATCAATCCCACGCCGCTCGAACAACGCCCGCTCATCCTCGATCAAAAACGGCCCGCGTGCGCCGATCACTTCACAGCGTTCATTGCCCGGATACACATCCAGTGCGCGCAGTGTCCAGAACTGCTCTGGCGGGATCTCATGAAGGTGCTGCAACGGCTCACGCCCCAAGGTGAACAGCGGTCGTTTGAACGGCTCCAAAGCGTCAATCAACGAAGCCCAATCACTGACCTCCCGCCAATCATCCCCCGCCTGCGGCTGCCACGCCGGGCGGCGCAAGGCCCAGCATGGCACGCCGCTCAACTGCGCGGCCTCGGCCGCATTGCGGCTGATCTGCGCCGCATACGGATGGGTCGCATCGAGAATCAGGCTGATACCCTCATCCCGAACAAACTGTGCCAAGCCTTCTGCCCCGCCATAACCGCCAACCCGTACTTGGCAGGCAAGATCGGTCGGCACGCGCCCAACGCCGGCCAGGCTGTAGATATGTTCCGGGCCCAATGTGCGGGCGATAGCCAGCGCTTCAGTCACGCCGCCCAGCAGCAAGATACGTTTCATAGCGGCTTGACCACTTCCAGCAACGTAATCGGCAACGCCTGCCGCCAGGTATCAAATTCCCCCAGCGGCTGCGCCTGGGCCACGTGGATGCGCGTCAGTTCGCCGCCATGCCGCGCACGCCAGTCCATCAGGGTCATTTCACTTTGCAGGGTCACGGCGTTGGCGACCAAGCGCCCGCCCGGCCGCAGGTGTTGCCAGCAGGTGTCGAGCACGCCTTCGCGGGTGACGCCGCCGCCGATGAAGATGGCGTCCGGGGCTTCCAGGCCTTGCAGTGCGTCCGGCGCCTTGCCGCGAACCAGTTGCAGACCGGGCACGCCAAGGGCGTCGCGATTGTGTTCGATCAGGCCTTGGCGGCCCTCATTGGCTTCAATTGCCAGTGCGCGGCAACTCGGGTGCGCACGCATCCACTCGATGCCGATGGAACCGCTGCCCGCGCCCACATCCCACAGCAATTCGCCGGGCATCGGCGCGAGGCGGGCCAGGGTCATGGCGCGCACATCGCGTTTGGTCAGTTGGCCGTCGTGTTTGAACGCCGAATCGGGCAGGCCGGCCAGACGTGACAGGCGCTGAGCCTGCGGGTCGGCCACGCAGTCGATGGCAACCAGATTCAAATCGGCGACTGGCGCGTGTTGCCAATCAACAGCCTGTCCGTCGATGCGCCGCTCATCCGCGCCGCCCAAGTGTTCAAACACAGAAACGCGGCTCGGCCCAAACCCGGACGCGGCCAGCAAAGCGCCAATCAACGCCGGGCTGCCCCCGTCATTGCTCAACACCAACAACCGCACGCCACTGGCCAGATGGGCATTCAGTGCCGCCAACGGCCGCGCCACCACGGACAGCGTCACCACGTCCTGCAACGGCCAGCCCAAGCGCGCCGCCGCCAACGACACCGACGACGGCGCCGGCAAGATCAGCAGCTCATCCGCCGCCACCTGCCGCGCCAGGCTCGCGCCCACGCCGTAGAACATCGGATCGCCGCTGGCCAGCACGCACACAGGCTCGCCGCGCCGCGCCAGCACCGGTTCCAGGGAAAACGGGCTCGGCCACAACTCACGCGCGCCACGAATACACACCGGCAACAGGTCCAACTGGCGCTGAGCACCTATAATCCGCGTGGCGCGCAACAGGGCATGCCGGGCATTGCGGCCCAGGCCCTTGAAGCCGTCTTCACCGATGCCTACAACCGTCAGCCAGGGCGACATAAAGATTCCTTGAGCGACATCCGACGGGCAGGCTTTTCATGCCGCCGGACAAAGCAGGCATAATACCGCGCCTTTACCCATCGACCGGTAGCCCCGTGAAATCAACGCCCGCTGTGAATACCTTGCGCCCCTCGGCTTGTCCGGGGTTGCTGCGTATCGTCCAGGCGTTGGACGGCGGCATTTGCCGGATCAAACTGGCCGGCGGTTCCATCACCGCAGCGCAAGCCCATGCGGTGGCAGACGCGGCCCAGGCCTATGCGGGCGGGGTGATCGAGGCGACCAACCGCGCCAACTTGCAGATTCGCGGGATCGGCAGCGAGGAGGGCGCGTTGATCGCCCTGTTGTTGGCCGCCGACCTCGGCCCCAACAACGCCGCTGGTGACGATGTGCGCAACTTGATGCTCAGCCCCAGCGCCGGCATCGACCTGCAGATGCTCTTCGATACGCGCCCGCTGGCCGAACAGATCCTCAATACCCTGCAAAGCCACCCGCGTTTCCATGAGCTGTCGGCCAAGTTCGCCGTGCAACTGGATGGCGGCGAAGACCTGGCGATGCTCGAGCATCACCATGACCTGTGGTTGTCGGCGTTCGTACGCAATGGCCAGACGCTGCTCGCGTTCGGCCTGGCCGGTTGCCCGGGGCTGGATGCGCCGCTGGCCGCCGTGCCGCTGGAGCAGGGCCATGCCTTGGTGGTGGCCGTGCTGGAGGCATTTCTCGACCTCGCCACGCCAGCGCAAACCCGCATGCGTCATCTGGTTGTGGATAACTTGCTGAGCCGCCTCAGCCTGCCGCTGCTACCGGCCGACGGCTTCAAACGCCCGCCCAGCGGGGCTTTGCTGCACCTCGGCACTTATCCACAGGCGCAAAAGAATCAGTTCTATGTTGCCGCCCTCGCGCCCTTGGGGCGCCTGGACGCATCGATGCTCAAGGGCGCCGCGCAACTGGCCAGCGACTACGGCGACGGCACGTTGCGCTTCACCCCGTGGCAAGGCGTGCTGCTGCCCTACGTCGAAAAGCCCCACGCCGTGACCGAACGCCTGATGCAGTTGGGCTTTCTGTGTTCAATCGACCAGCCCCTGGCGCGCATGACCGCCTGCACCGGCTCCAGCGGCTGCGGCAAGGCCCTGGCCGACACCAAGGCTGATGCGGTGCAACTGGCCGCCCTGCAATCGGCGCATGACGTACACCTGTCCGGCTGCCCACGTTCCTGCGCCGCCGCGCACACCGCGCCGGTGACCTTGCTGGCCGTGAGCCCCGGCCACTACGACCTCTATTTTCGCGATGCAGCCCAGCCCGGTTTCGGCCGGCTGCATGCGCATGCCCTTTCTATTGAAGCGACGGGCGCCTTGCTGCGCGCCCGCCCACGGAGCAACACCGATGATTGATTACATCCGCGACGGTCAGGAGATCTATCGCAACTCCTTCGCCATTATTCGCGCGGAAGCCAAGTTGGAGCGCATCCCGGCCGACCTGGAAAAACTCGCGGTGCGGGTGATTCACGCCTGCGGCATGGTCGACGCCATCGACGGCCTGCAATTCTCCGAAGGTGCAGGCAAGGCCGGGCGCGATGCGCTGGCCGCTGGCGCGCCGATCTTGTGCGATGCGCGGATGGTCTCCGAAGGCGTGACCCGCGCGCGCCTGCCGGCCAATAACGAGGTGATCTGCACCCTGCGCGACGACAGCGTGCCGGAGCTGGCGCGGGAGTTGGGCAACACGCGTTCCGCTGCGGCTCTGGAGCTGTGGCGTCCGTACCTGGAAGGCAGTGTGGTGGTGATCGGCAACGCGCCGACCGCGTTGTTCTACCTGCTGGAAATGATTGATGCGGGCGCACCGAAACCGGCACTGATCCTCGGTTTTCCGGTGGGCTTTGTCGGCGCTGCCGAATCCAAGGCGATGCTCGCCGCCGACAGCCGTGGCGTGCCGTTCGTGATCATGCAGGGTCGCCTGGGCGGCAGTGCGATGGCCGCCGCAGCGGTGAATGCCTTGGCCACGGAGGTCGAATAATGCAGGCGCGTGGACGTTTGATCGGCCTGGGCGTAGGCCCCGGCGACCCGGAACTGATCACCCTCAAGGCCTTGCGCCTGCTGCGTGAGTCGCCGGTGGTGGCGTACTTCGTGGCCAAGGGCAAGAAAGGCAACGCCTTCGGCATCATCGAGGACCATCTGGTGCCGCAGCAAACGCTGATGCCGCTGGTGTACCCGGTGACCACCGAAGCCTTGCCGGCGCCGATGTCGTACGAGCAAGTGATCAGCGACTTCTACGACGCGGCGAGTGTGGAGGTTGCTGCGCACCTGGACGCCGGGCGCGATGTGGCAGTGATCTGCGAAGGTGATCCGTTCTTCTACGGCTCCTACATGTACCTGCACGACCGCCTGGCCGAGCGTTACGAAGCACAAGTCATCCCCGGCGTGTGCTCGATGCTCGGCGGTGCCTCGGTGCTCGGCGCGCCGCTGGTGTATCGCAACCAGAGCCTGTCGGTGCTCTCGGGGGTGTTGCCCCATGACGATCTCAAGCGCCGTTTGGCGGACGCCGATGCGGCGGTGATCATGAAACTGGGCCGCAACTTCCCGAAAGTGCGCCAGGTGCTGGAGGAACTCGGCCTGGCCGGGCGCGCGTTGTATGTGGAGCGCGCCACCATGGCAAACCAGAAGATCGTGGCGCTGGATCAGGTGGATCCGTCGTCGTCGCCATACTTCTCGCTGATCATCGTGCCCGGTGAACGGTGGCAAGGTTGATGAGCCCGGCGATTGTCATCCTCGGCCAGGGCAGCCTGGCCACTGCGCGCGCGATCCAGCAGGTTTACCCCGGTGCGTTGATCCACGGTCTGACGGGCCGCGTTGAAGGCGCCGACCAGACCTACAGCGAATTCGGCGCGACCCTGCGTCAGCTGTATCAACAAGGCACGCCGCTGATTGCGCTGTGCGCCGCAGGCATCGTGATCCGCACCCTGGCGCCGCTGCTGCTGGAAAAAGGCGAAGAGCCTGCCGTGCTCGCGGTGGCCGAAGACGGCAGTGCCGTGGTGCCGCTGCTCGGCGGCCTGGGCGGTGTGAACGTGATGGCGCGGGAGATTGCCGCTGCCTTGAACGTGGCGGCTGCGATCACCACCAGTGGCGAGCTGCGTTTTGGCACCTGCCTGCTCAACCCTCCAAGCGGTTATGAACTGGCCGACCTGGAGCTGGGCAAGCGCTTCGTCTCGGACCTGCTGGCCGGCGCAAGCGTGCGCATCGAAGGCGCGGCGCCGTGGCTGGACCACGCCGACTTGCCCCAGGACCAGCAGGCGCACCTGGCGATTCACGTGGGCAGTGCCGAGCGTGTGCCGGCCGCCAATGAATTGTTGATCTACCCGAAGAACGTCAGCGTGACCTGCAAGCCGGGCGCGCAGTTGGCCGAACGTGTGCGCGCAGCATTGCATGACGCGGGCATCGCCGTGCAATCCCTGGCCTGCCTGTTGGCCAGCGATACGCAGATGGCCGAAGCAGCGTTGCATGACGCTGCGCTGGAGCTGGGTGTGCCGCTGCGGTTTACCCGCGTCAGCCAGGACGCCGACATCGTGATCAACGTTGCCGAGCAGCCGTTGGACCTGTCCCAGGTAGGGCGTGTGCGCGGCCGTCTCGCCGTGATCGGCCTGGGCCCTGGCGCGGCCGAGCTGATGGTGCCCGCGGTGAAGGCCGAACTGGCCCGCTGCACCGACGTGCTCGGCTACGAAACCTATGTGCGCATGGCCGGGCCGTTCCGTGACGACCAGGTGCAGCACTGCACCGATAACCGCGAAGAAATGCAGCGCGCGCGCCACGCGTTCGAGCTGGCCGCGCAAGGTCGCTCGGTGGTGGTGGTGTCGTCCGGCGATCCGGGTGTGTTTGCCATGGCGTCGGCGGTGATCGAGGCGTTGCATGAGTCCAGTGATCCGACATGGCATCAGGTCGACCTGCAAATCCTGCCGGGCGTCTCGGCTTCCCTCGCCACTGCGGCCCAGGCGGGCGCGCCGTTGGGGCATGACTTCTGTGTGATGTCGCTGTCGGACAACCTCAAGCCCTGGTCGATCATCGAAAAGCGCCTGGACCTCGCGTCCCAGGCCGACCTGGCGCTGGCGTTCTACAACCCGATCTCGCGCTCGCGGCCGTGGCAGTTGGGGCGCGCCCTGGAGATCGTCGCGCTGCATCGCACGCCTGAAACGCCGGTGGTATTGGGCCGTGATATCGGGCGCCCGGGCCAGACCCTGCGTGTCACCACCCTTGGGCAACTGACGCCTGAGCAAGTGGACATGCGCACCATGGTGTTGATCGGTTCATCCACTACTTGCGTGTTCCCGCGCGCCGGTGGTGGTGAGTGGGTGTACACGCCGCGTTGGTATGGCGAGAAACCCGCCTCCTGAAAACACCTTCACGGCTGCCGGAAAGCTCCGAATGACCCAGGGATTTGCCTGCGGTTGTCCGGGGCTTTTTCTTTTTTACGCGATGAAATCCGGAAGGCCAGCAGGTACCCCGCGCGATTGCTGGACGCTGGTTTTTCGCGGGTGACGCCAAGGTATGTTTGTGGCGTGGAAAGCCTGGCAGCCACTGGACTAGTGTGAGGGCAAGCCCCATGTGGGGTGCTTGTGGAGAACTGAAAAATGGAGCGACATCACAAAAGGATCATCAGTGCAAAACGACGCAAGTTGATTGCCGCCTACAAGCTGCCAGGCTCGCCGGGATTGAATAGCTCATTGCCGGTGGACACGGCGGATGACAGTAATGCGGCGGTGGTCAACAACGGCGTGATCTCGTTTGTCGAGGGTATGTCGGCGTTGAATCGGGAATACATTCGCAAGAGCTACCTGCTGGCGAGCAGTTACGTCAGCGATGTGTTGAAGGTCCATCGAGGGACCGAGGCGTGGTACGACGAATTTATCAAGGTGATGATCAGCCTGGGCTGGCTGCCGCTGCGCAGCAGCTTTGAGCGGGTGGCCCGTTCCGGCAGGGGCCTGACGGTGCAACTGGCGGCGCTGAACATGATTGCCGCGATGCTGGCTTCGACGTCATTGGCCTCGCCGCTATTGGCGGCGTTGCCGAAGCTGGCGGCGGATGCGCTGGAAGCCATGAAGCAGACACCGGCGTCCTTTGAGCTGTTCAAGCGCAACAGCACGGTGCATGAGGGCGGTGACTTCGGCCTGGCATCCTGCGCGCAGACCGATGGCGAAGTGACGATGGTGCTGGTGACTTACAGCACCCGTGGCGTGAGCAAGCAGGTCGGCCTGCCGTTTCTTGAGTGGGACAGCTCATCTTCCGAGGCTTTCAGCGGGCAGACCTGCCTGGTGTTGAATACCTCGGTGGTCAACGAAAAAACCATCCAGCTGATGCGCGAGAGCGCGGGTGACAAGGTGCAGCTGGCGATCGCCAAATACCGGATCTAAGGCACCAGGTAGCCGCGCACCCCGGTAAAGATGATTTGTGCGGCGAGGGCGCACACGAACAAGCCCATCAACCGACTGACAATCTGCAAGCCCTGGTCACCGAGGATTCGCTCGATGCGGTTGGACAGGTACAACACCACGCCAACCGTAAGGCTGGCCAGGGCGATGCTGAGGATGGCGGTGAGCTTGTCGTCCCAGTGTGGCTGGCTGACGCCCATCACCAGCAGCGCACCGATGGTGCCGGGGCCGACGGTGAGGGGGATGGTCAGCGGCACGATGGTCACGTCCTGTTGCACGTTGTCGCTCTGCACCGCCGACTTGCCCTGGGCCATGCCCAGGGCGGAGATGAACAATACACTGCCGGCGCCGATACGGAACGCATCCACGGTGATGCCGAACACACTGAAAATCACGCGGCCGAACAGGTAGAGCAACACGCTCGATACCAGGGTCGCCAAGGCGACTTTCCAGGCCAGGCGCCGCCGCTCTTTGTTGGAGTAGCCACGGGTGAGGCTGATAAAGCAGGACAGCACGAAGAACGGGCTGTAGAGCACCAGCATTTTCAGGTAGACGCTGAATAACACGTGGAGCATGGGGGCGGCTCGTTGGGAGATAAGTGTGCAGAGTCTATCAGGCGGAACCGGTCAAATGTGGGAGCTGGCTTGTTGTGGCGAGGGAGCTTGCTCCCGCTCGACAGCGTAGCTGGAGCCGGCTTTTTGGGGGCGCTTCGCACCCCAGCGGGAGCAAGCTCCCTCGCCACAAGGGCCCGCTCCACAGTCAGGTCAGGACGGCGCGTGTTCCGGGCGCTGTTGGCGCTGCGCCACCCAGTATTCCACCAGCTCACGCAACTGTGACAACTCCACCGGCTTGGCCATGTGCCCGTCCATCCCGGCCTGGCGCGCGCGTTCTTTGTGTTCCGAGAGGATATGCGCGGTAAGCGCCACCACCGGCGTGCGAATGCGCTGGTGGCTGACTTCCCACGCGCGCAGTTGCTGGGTGGCCGAGAACCCGTCGAGGATCGGCATTTCGCAGTCCATCAACACCAGGTCATAGCGCTGGGCTTTCATCGCTTCCAGCGCTTCCTCGCCATTGCTGGCGGTGTCCGGGTTGAGGTTGAGCTTGCCGAGCATGCCCCGGATGACCTTGGTGGAGATGCTGTTGTCTTCGGCCACCAGGATGCGGAAGTCGGCGGGCACGGTCACCGCGGCCGGCGCGCTTGGAACCACGCGTGGCTGGGTGTTGCCCTTGCTGCGTTGGGTCAATTCGTCGGCCAGAGTGGTCTTGAGCGTGTAACCCGCCACTGGCTTGGCGAGGATGCGCTTGATCCCGCTGTTGCGCGCGATGATTTTGCTCGGCGCATTGCTGATGCCGGTGAGCATGATCAGCAGGATGTCGTGGTTCAGGCTTGGGTCTTCCTTGATCTTCGCCGCCAACTGCATGCCGGTCATGCCGGGCATGTTCTGGTCCAGCAGCACCACGTCGAAGTAATCGCGCAGGTGCGCCTTGGTGCGCAGCAGCGCCAGGGCTTCCTTGCCGGAAGGCACGGCGCTGACGTTCAGGCCCCAGGCGGTGCATTGCTGCACCAGCACTTTGCGGCAGGTGTCGTTGTCGTCCACCACCAGCACGCGCGCGTCCTTGAGCGGGCCGTCGAGGTCGGAGGTCGGGTGTTCCAGGCGTTCCGGGTCCAGCGGCAACGTCAGCCACAGGGTGCTGCCCTGGTGGCTGCCGCTTTTGATGCCGAACTCGCCGTTCATCAACAGGATCAGTTGGCGGGCGATGACCAGGCCGAGGTGGCCGCTCAAACGGGTAGCCGAGAGGAAGTTCTTGCTGTGCAGTTCGCTGTGCAGCAGGGCGTCGCGCTCGGCGGCTTCCATTGGCAGGCCGCTGTCTTGCACGGCAATGCGCAGGCGCGGCTTGGTGCTGCGCTCGTCCAGGGCGACGACGATCAGCACTTCGCCTTCATCGGTCTTTTGCAGGGCGTTTTCCAGCAGGCTCAACAGCGCCTGGCGCAGGCGGGTCGGGTCGCCGCTGATGACGCGTGGCACCTGGGGCTGGATAAAGCTGATCAGCTCGACGTTCTGCTGTTCGGCCTTGGCGCGGAAGATGCTCAGGCAGTCTTCGATCAAGGCGTTGAGGTCGAACTGCACGTCGTCCAGTTCGATCTGCCCGGATTCGAGCTTGGAGATATCGAGGATTTCGTTGATCAGCGTCAGCAGTTCGTTGCCGGCGCTGTGGATGGTCTGCACGTAGTCGCGCTGTTTCACCGACAGCGGCGTGCCCAGCAGCAACTCGGTCATGCCCAGCACGCCGTTCATAGGGGTGCGGATTTCGTGGCTGATCTTCGCCAGGAACTCGGCCTTGGCCGCGATTTCGGCGTTGCTGGCAGCGAGGTCGCGGCTGAGGCTGAAACGGGTCTCGACGATGGCACGCTGGCGTTCACCGAGGGCCAGGCTCATCAACAAGCCGCTGAGGCAGATAAAGGCGAGCAGGGTGATGATCAAGCCTTGCGGCGCCAGCAGCGTGAGGCCGAGCAGGGCGGGGAGGATGATCAGCGTACCGGTGTTGAACACCACCATCGCGGCGACGAACAGGCGCGCCGGGCGGTAGCCTTTCTGCCAGTGATACGCCGAGACAAACAGCATGCTCAAGCCGGCCAGGGCCACCAGGGCGTAGGTGATGATGTTCAGCGGCAGGGTGTTGACGAACAACAGCAGCAGGCCGCACAGCACGATAAACAGGATGTCGGCCATCAGCAGCTTGTTCAGCGGGTGGGGACCGAGTGGCATGAAGAAGCGATAGGCAAACATCAGCCCGCACGGCGCCGTCAGCAACAGGGCGAGGTAGGCGCCTGGGGTCTGGATCGCATGCCAGTTCGGCAGCCACGGCCCGACCACGTTGAGCAGCAGCGCCAGGCTCAGCATCAACAACACTTCGCATGCCGCCAGCCACAGGCTGCTGCGCGAGCGGTGGTAGGCGAAGCGTGTGAGGTTGTGCAGGATCAGCATCAGCAGGCAGCCGAACAGCAGGCCGTAGATCAGCGTCTGGGTCTGGTTGGCGGCGGCGAGGACGGCCGGCTCCAGGGTGATGTAGGGGCGCAGTTCGTGTTCCGAGACCAGGCGCAGGTAGACCTCGAGGGGTTTCTGGCTCTGAGGCATCGGCAGCATGAAATCGCTGCTGGGCAGCGGGCGCTCGGCCTGGGGCTGGCGCGTGCCAGTGTTCTGCTGTTCCACCAGGGTGTCGCCGTCCAGGACGTAGAGGCTCAGGTGGGACAGGTCCGGGGCAAACACCCGCAATACTTGCTCGTGTTTACCGGGTTGCAGCTTGAAGCGTACCCACAACGCACCGTCGGGCTGCGCAGCAGTGATCCGGTCGAGTTCGATGGGGCTGAATTGATTGGTGTAGCGGGGGGAGCGGATGTCGCTTAGTTGCAGGTCGGCCTGTTCATCAAGCAATACCGCCCAACCACTGCCTTGTGCCGCAGCCTGGGCCGGGAACAAGCAGAGCAGTGTCAGCAGACTGACTGTGAAACCTATGGCGATCCTGAGCCAGCGCACGGCGAAATCCCTTCGTAGGTTGATGCACGGGTTAACTATGCGCGGGGCGACATGTGTACGGCAAGGGCCAGGGGCCCTTGCCTAACCGAACGGATAGCTACGACTGATTAGTTGTTCTCGCCACGTTCACGGGCAATCGCGCGATAGCCGATGTCGGTGCGGTAGAAACAGCCTTTCCAGTCGATCTTCGCGGCCAGCTTGTACGCCTGCTGTTGCGCGGCGTCCACACTGGCACCCATCGCAGTGGCGCACAGTACGCGGCCACCTGCGGTCACAACCTTGCCATCCTTGAGCGCGGTGCCCGCATGGAACACCTTGCCTTCCAGCGTAGCAGCTGCGTCCAGGCCTTCAATCACATCGCCCTTGGCGTAGTCGGCCGGGTAACCGCCGGCGGCCAGCACAATACCGACGCTCGGACGTGGATCCCACTGTGCTTCAACCTTGTCCAGGGCCTGGGCCAGGGCGGCTTCCACCAGCAATACCAGGCTCGACTGCAGGCGCAGCATCACTGGTTGGGTTTCCGGGTCGCCGAAGCGGCAGTTGAACTCGATGACCTTCGGGTTACCGGCTTTGTCGATCATCAGGCCAGCGTAGAGGAAACCGGTGTACACGTTGCCTTCGTCGGCCATGCCACGCACGGTTGGCCAGATCACCAGGTCCATGACGCGCTTGTGCACGTCAGCGGTCACCACCGGAGCCGGGGAGTACGCCCCCATGCCGCCAGTGTTCGGGCCGCTGTCGCCGTCGCCGACGCGTTTGTGGTCCTGGCTGGTGGCCATCGGCAAGACGTTCTTGCCATCGACCATCACGATGAAGCTGGCTTCTTCGCCGTCGAGGAATTCCTCGATTACCACGCGCGAACCGGCTTCACCAAAGGCGTTGCCCGCGAGCATGTCGCGCACGGCGTCTTCGGCTTCTTGCAGGGTCATGGCGACGATCACGCCTTTGCCGGCGGCCAGGCCATCGGCCTTGATCACGATCGGCGCACCTTTTTCACGCAGGTAAGCCAGGGCTGGCTCGATCTCGGTGAAGTTCTGGTAGTCGGCGGTCGGGATCTTGTGGCGCGCGAGGAAATCCTTGGTGAACGCCTTGGAGCCTTCCAACTGGGCAGCGCCAGCGGTAGGGCCGAAGCAGTCCAGGCCACGGCTGCGGAACAGGTCCACGACGCCGGCGACCAGCGGGACTTCCGGACCGACGATGGTCAGGGAGACATTCTTTTCAGCAAAATCGGCCAGTTGCTCAAGGGCCAGCACGTCGATAGCGACGTTTTCGCACTTGGCTTCAATGGCGGTGCCGGCGTTGCCGGGTGCGACGAAAACCTTCTGGACGCGTGGGTCCTGGGCAACTTTCCAGGCCAGGGCGTGTTCACGGCCACCGCTGCCAATGATCAAAACATTCATTTCAAAAACCTCGTGTGGATGATCGTTCCCACGCTCTGCGTGGGAATGCCTCTACGGACGCTCTGCGTCCCAGGGACGCGGAGCGTCCCGGGCTGCGTTCCCACGCGGAGCGTGGGAACGATCAATCAGTGGCGGAAGTGGCGCATGCCGGTGAAGACCATGGCGATGCCGGCTTCATCAGCCGCAGCGATCACTTCGGCGTCGCGCATCGAACCGCCCGGTTGGATCACGGCAGTCACGCCCGCTTTCGCGGCGTTGTCCAAACCATCGCGGAACGGGAAGAACGCATCGGAAGCCATCACCGAACCCACTACCTGCAAACCCGCGTGCTCAGCCTTGATCGCAGCGATACGCGCCGAGTTCACGCGGCTCATCTGGCCCGCGCCGACACCGATGGTCTGGCGGTTCTTGGCGTAGACGATGGCGTTGGATTTAACGTACTTGGCCACTTTCCAGGCGAAGATCAGGTCGTTGATCTCTTGCTCGGTCGGTGCGCGCTTGGTCACGACTTTCAGGTCTTCGCTGCCGATCATGCCGATGTCGCGGCTTTGCACCAGCAGGCCACCGTTGACGCGCTTGTAGTCCCAGGCCGCAGCGCGGTCAGCCGACCACTCGCCGCAGGCCAGCAGGCGCACGTTGGCTTTGGCGGCAACGATGGCGCGGGCTTCTTCGCTCACGCTTGGGGCGATGATCACTTCCACGAACTGACGCTCGACGATCGCCTTGGCGGTCTCGGCATCCAGCTCACGGTTGAAGGCGATGATGCCGCCGAACGCGGATTCAGTGTCGGTGGCGTAGGCCAGTTCGTACGCCTGGCGGATACCGCCTTCAGCGTCCGGGCTCACGGCCACGCCGCACGGGTTGGCGTGTTTGACGATCACGCAGGCCGGCTTGACGAAGCTCTTCACACATTCCAGCGCGGCGTCGGTGTCGGCCACGTTGTTGTAGGACAGTTCCTTGCCTTGCAGTTGGGTCGCGGTGGCGATGCCCACTTCGGCGGGCTTGGCTTCCACGTAGAACGCCGCGCTCTGGTGCGGGTTCTCGCCGTAGCGCATTTCCTGGGCCTTGATGAACTGGCTGTTGAAGGTGCGCGGGAACTGGCTGCGGCCTTCGGTACTGAGGGTTTCAGCGGCCTGGTTAACCGTGCCCATGTAGTTGGCGATCATGCCGTCGTAGGCGGCGGTGTGTTCGAACGCCTTGAGCATCAGGTCGAAACGCTGGGCGTAGGTCAGGCCGCCGGCTTTCAGGCCTTCCAGCACGTTGGCGTAGTCGCTGGCGTTGACCACGATGGCCACGTCTTTGTGATTCTTCGCTGCCGAACGCACCATGGTCGGGCCGCCGATATCGATGTTTTCGATGGCGGTCGGCAGGTCGCAGCCTGGCTTGTTGATGGTGGCTTCGAACGGGTACAGGTTAACGGCCACCAGGTCGATCGGCTTGATGCCGTGCTCGGCCATGATCGCGTCGTCGGTGCCGCGACGGCCGAGGATGCCGCCGTGGATTTTCGGGTGCAGGGTCTTGACCCGACCGTCCATCATTTCTGCGAAACCGGTGTAGTCCGCCACTTCCACTGCGGCCACGCCGTTGTCCTGCAGCAGTTTGAAGGTCCCGCCCGTGGAGAGGATTTCCACGCCCAGGGCTTCCAGCTCCCGGGCAAATTCGAGGATGCCGGTCTTGTCGGAAACGCTGATCAAGGCGCGGCGGATCGGCAGGCGGGTAGTCTGGTCGGTCATTTCAATTTCCATCAAAAGCAAAGGAGTCAGCAAAAAAGGCGACCGTTTTTTACGCGGGCGCCTTTCTGGTTTGATTGAATGCTTACAACAAATCGTACTGCTTGAGCTTTTTGCGCAAGGTGCCACGGTTGAGGCCCAGCAGCTCACTGGCTTTGGTCTGGTTGCCCTTGACGTAGTTCATCACGCTTTCGAGCAAGGGCGCCTCGACTTCGGAGAGCACCAGGTTGTACACGTCCGTGACGGAAGCGCCCTCAAGGTGGGCGAAATAATTGTGCAGCGCCTTCTCGACACTCCCGCGAAGGGTCTGGCCTTCTTCGCTTGGCGTGTTCAGGTGCTGTTTCAAATTGACGTTGTCGCTCACGGGTGTTGTTCCACTCACTAAAGTCTCGGTCATCATCGTCATGCGGCCACCCCCTCTCCGTCCCCTGTCCCCAGGCTCTTGTAACGCTCGCTGAAGAACTCACGAACGTTGGCGCACTGTGCTTCCGTATCATCCAAACGATTGAAGTGGGCGCGAAACTCCCTGGCGCCCGGCAGGGTTGCGAGATACCAGCCGACATGCTTGCGAGCAATGCGTACTCCCATCACGTCTCCGTAGAAGGCGTGCAGGGCGGCCAGATGCTCTAGCAGAATACGTTCCACCTCGATCAACTCCGGTGCCGGCAACACTTCGCCGGTACGCAGAAAATGGTCGATCTCACGGAAAATCCATGGCCGCCCCTGGGCAGCCCGGCCAATCAACAAGCCATCGGCGCCGGTAGCGTGGAGTACGCGCCGGGCTTTCTCGGCTGAATCGATGTCGCCATTGGCAAAGACCGGCATCGACACCGCCTGCTTGATCGCAGCGATGGTGTCGTACTCGGCTTCACCGGTGTAAAGGTCGGCGCGGGTGCGGCCATGCACCGCCAGCGCTGTAATTCCTGCCTGTTCGGCGATCTTCGCCACCGTCAGGCCGTTCTTGTTGTCCCGGTCCCAGCCGGTACGGATCTTCAGGGTCACCGGCACATCCACTGCGGCGACAACGGCCTGCAGGATCTCGGCAACCAACTGCTCATCTTTCAACAGTGCAGACCCGGCGGCCTTGTTGCAGACCTTCTTGGCCGGGCAGCCCATGTTGATGTCGATGATCTGCGCCCCCAACTCCACGTTGGCCCGGGCCGCATCCGCCAGCATCTGTGCATCACCACCGGCGATCTGTACCGAGCGTGGCTCGGGATCACCTTCGTGGATCATGCGCATCCGCGATTTGCGGGTGTTCCACAAGCTCATGTCGCTGGTGACCATTTCCGAGACTACAAGACCTGCGCCCAAACGCTTGCACAGCTGACGAAAGGGCTGGTCGGTGACGCCCGCCATCGGGGCGAGAATCAAGCCGTTGTGCAATGTGTATGGGCCGATGCGTACCGCCGACATAGGACTTCCCTGTTGTGGGGCCGGATCATTAGAGTTCGAAAAAGGGTTGGCATGATACCCGCTCTCGATGACTGGATAAAGGCTGAATTGGATAAAATCTGAACAGTTATTTCTTTATCGCCGCCGGTTTGGTTGCGCGGCGAAAAGTCAACAAACCGCCGTCAAGGCTTTGTATGCCAGCCAATTCACTCGGGCGAGTGGAAGCTCAGGCTGTAATTCACGGCTTTGTTGCCTGGATCAAGGATGTCCAGGGAGATATGGATCGGCGTTTGCGAGGGCATTTCGCTGACCCCGGCCAACTCGCCGCTGAGGTATTCGGCAGGCTTGAAGCGACGACTGGCAATCAGGCTGCCGTTGAGGTCGGCAAACCGCAGCTCCAGCAGCGGGAAGGGCTGGGAGAAAGTGGCGCGGTTATAGATGATGGCATCGACCACCAGCGCGCCGGCGAATTCCGGGTGGCTGCGTACCACCAGGTTGCTGCTCTTGATGTGGGCGATGTCGACCCGTGATGGCACGGTGCAGCCGAGTGTCGGGCACAGTTGCTGGAACCACGGGCGATAGGCGTCCTGGCGGGCCAGGTCGTCGAATTGATAGGCGATGTATTGGCCGGCGAGGCCTGCGGCGGCGATCAAAACCAGCAGGATCCAGATCAGGCGACGGCCCCAGCCCTGCGGGCGTTTTTGCGCGTAGAGGTGCAGCGGGTCGTCTTCCAGGTCCTGCAGCACTTCGTCGTGCACGCTGGTGGAGGCGCGCGGGCGCTTGCGGCGCGGGGCCGGGCGTTCGTCGGTGTCCTGTTCCTCTGCGGCTTGGGTCAGCGGCGTGAACGGCGGGTCGATGTCGTCCTCATCCGGCGTCGAGCGCAGTGGCGGCTCGTCGTCCAGGTCGTCGGTATGGAACGACATGGACGGTTCGGTGCGCTGCCTGGTCGCAGGTGCGTTCGTCGGTTCGGCGTCATCTTCGGCGGCCGGCAGGCGTTCTGCCGGCGGTTCGCTGAACAGGCTGGCCGCCCATTTCTCTTCCTCGGCCTTGACGGTGTCGCGGCTGGCGCTGAGGGGTTCGTCCTTTTGGCGGCGGTCGGTGCCCGGTTGGCGACGTTCTGCGCCCAACGGTTGCGTGTGCTGAATCTCGCGGCGTTCGAGCTTGGCCAGTTCCTGGTCCAGGTCCAGGTTGTCGAGGTCCAGCTCTTCGGCGGTCCACTGCTTCTGGCTGATGGCGCGGGGCGCCTCGGTGGGCTGTTCAACGCTGTTCGGCAGTTCGGGTTCCGCTGCCGTAGCGCTGGCGCGCTGCTCCAGCAGCTGGCGCACCGCGTTGAACACTTGCAGGCACGAGCCACAGCGCACCACGCCGCGGGCCACGCTCAGTTGGGCGTGGTTGACGCGAAAGCGCGATTGGCAATGTGGGCACTGGGTGACGAAACTGTCGCTCATGCGGTCATCCGATTCAGACAAGCGCTCATTCTAGCGCCGACGCCCGCTGATGCGTACCCAGCCATCACGGTTGGCGATGGGGTCCAGTTCGAAATCCTTGGCGTAGGCGGCGGCCACGTCTTCACCTTGTTCGGCGAGGATGCCCGACAGGGCCAGGCGGCCACCCGGCTTGACCAGGCTCGACAGTTGCGGAGCGAGGGAAACCAGCGGCCCGGCGAGGATATTCGCCACCAGCACGTCGGCCTGCACCTGCGGCAGGTCTTGCGGCAGATAGAGTGGGAATTTGCCTTCAGGAATGTTGTTGCGCCCGGCGTTGTCGCGGGAGGCTTCCAGGGCCTGCACGTCGATATCGGTGCCCACGGCCTCCTTGGCGCCCAACAGCAGGGCGGCAATCGCCAGGATGCCCGAGCCGCAACCGAAGTCCAGCACGTTGCTGTCGGCCAGGTCCTGGCCGTCCAGCCATTCCAGGCACAGCGCGGTGGTGGGGTGGGTGCCGGTGCCGAACGCCAGGCCCGGATCCAGCAGCAGGTTCACGGCGTCAGGCTCAGGTGCGGCGTGCCAGCTCGGCACGATCCACAGGCGCTGGCCGAAACGCATGGGCTGGAAGTTGTCCATCCAGCTGCGTTCCCAGTCCTGGTCTTCGATGACTTCGCTGTGATGCTCCGGCAGCGGGCCGCCGGTGAGCAGTTCCATATGGGCCAGGACGGCGGCGGCATCGGTGCCGTCTTCGAACAGGGCCAGCAAATGGGTGTGGGACCAGAGCGGGGTGGTGTTGAGCTCGGGTTCGAAGATCGGCTGGTCTTCGGCGTCCATGAAGGTCACCGACACGGCGCCCACTTCGAGGAACGCGTCTTCGTAGGTTTCGGCTTGTTCTGGGCTGATGGCGAGACGGACTTGCAGCCAAGGCATGGCGGGCACCTTTGAAAAAATTGAATGTGCGACGGGTGGGCCGCGAAAGGGCGCAAGTTTACGCGAGCGGCGGGAGGGGTGTACACATAACAAATGTGGGAGCGGGCTTGTGTGGGAGCTGGCTTGCCTGCGATAGCATCGACTCGGTTTGGCTGACAAACCGAGTTGCCTGCATCGCAGGCAAGCCAGCTCCCACAGAAGCCAGCTCCCGCAGAGGATTGGCTGTGTTTTGCTATCCCACAAACAACAAAACCGCCCGAAGGCGGCTTTGTCTGGTGGAACGCTTACTGGTTGGCCAGCTTGTGTTCCAGGTAGTGAATGTTCACACCACCTTCGCAGAAGCCTTCATCACGGACCAGGTCCCGGTGCAGCGGGATGTTGGTCTTGATGCCGTCTACCACGATTTCGTCCAGGGCGTTGCGCATACGGGCCATGGCCTCGTCGCGGGTCGCGCCCCAGGTGATCAGCTTGCCGATCAGCGAGTCGTAGTTGGACGGAACCTTGTAGCCGCTGTACAGGTGCGAATCGACGCGAACGCCGTTGCCGCCTGGAGCATGGAAATGCTTGACCAGGCCTGGACTTGGGATAAAGGTTTTCGGGTCTTCGGCGTTGATGCGGCACTCCAGGGAGTGGCCGTGCATCTTCACGTCGTCCTGGGTGAAGGACAGCGGGTTGCCAGCGGCGATGCTCAGCATCTCCTTGACGATGTCGATACCGGTGACCATCTCCGAAACCGGGTGCTCTACCTGCACACGAGTGTTCATCTCGATGAAGTAGAAACGGCCGTTCTCGTAGAGGAACTCAAAGGTACCGGCGCCACGGTAGTTGATGTCGATGCACGCCTTGACGCAGCGAGCCAGTACTTCTTCGCGTGCTTTTTCGTCCAGGCCCGGTGCCGGAGCCTCTTCCAGTACCTTCTGGTGACGACGTTGCAGCGAGCAATCGCGGTCGCCCAGATGAATGGCGTGGCCCTGGCCGTCGGACAGTACTTGCACTTCCACGTGACGTGGATTGGTCAGGTACTTTTCCAGGTAGACCATCGGGTTGCCGAACCAGGCACCTGCTTCGGAGCGAGTCTGCTTGGCCGCTTCGATCAGGTCTTCTTCCTTGTGCACAACACGCATGCCGCGACCACCACCGCCACCGGCGGCCTTGATGATCACCGGGTAACCGACTTCACGACCAATGCGCAGAGCGGTTTCCTCGTCTTCCGGCAGCGGGCCGTCGGAACCAGGAACGGTTGGCACGCCGGCTGCGATCATGGCGTCCTTGGCCGAAACCTTGTCACCCATCAGGCGAATGGTTTCGGCTTTCGGGCCGATGAAGGCGAAGCCGGATTTTTCCACCTGTTCGGCGAAATCGGCGTTTTCCGCGAGGAAGCCGTAGCCCGGGTGGATGCCATCAGCGCCGGTCACTTCAGCGGCCGCGATGATGTTCGAGACTTTCAGGTACGAGTTCGTGGCCAGTGGCGGGCCGATGCAGATGCTTTCGTCCGCCAGTTTCACGTGCATCAATTCGGTATCGGCCGTCGAGTAAACAGCGACGGTCTTGATGCCCTCTTCCTTACAGGCGCGCAGGATCCGCAGCGCGATCTCGCCGCGGTTGGCGATCAGGACTTTTTGCAGTTTCTTCGCAGGTTTCAACATCGAAGGCGCTCCGCGGTTCAAACGATGGTGAACAGCGGCTGGTCGTACTCAACCGGCTGACCGTTTTCTACCAGGATGGATTCGATCACGCCGGCTTTTTCAGCGGTGATGTGGTTCATCATCTTCATCGCTTCAACGATGCAGATGGTGTCGCCCACTTTCACGGTTGCGCCGACTTCAACGAAGGCTGGCGAGGTCGGTGCCGGGGTGCGGTAGAACGTACCGACCATTGGCGACTTGACCACAAAGCCGTTCAACGCAGGTGCAGCTGGCGCAGCAGGAGCAGCGGCGGCAGGTGCAGCAGCCGGAGCGGCAGCGGCTGGAGCCGGTGCTTGCATTTGCGGTGCGTAGAACTGTTGGGCCGGGGTCTTGCTGTGGCGGCTGATCCGTACGGATTCTTCGCCTTCCTTGATTTCCAGCTCGTCGATACCGGACTCTTCCAGCAGCTCGATCAGTTTCTTAACTTTACGGATATCCATGAATCATCAACTCCCAAGGGTCGGTCAGGGGCGCTTGGCCGGTTGTTCAATGTGTTCCAGGGCGGCCTCCAGGGCCAGTCGGTACCCGCTGGCGCCAAGGCCGCAGATCACACCTACCGCTACATCGGAGAAGTAGGAGTGATGGCGGAAAGCTTCGCGTTTGTGCACGTTGGACAAATGCACTTCGATGAATGGGATGCTCACCGCCAGCAGCGCGTCACGTAATGCAACGCTTGTATGCGTAAAAGCGGCGGGATTGATCAGGATAAAGTCCACGCCTTCGCCGCGCGCGGCATGGATGCGATCAATCAATTCGTACTCGGCGTTGCTTTGCAGGTAGAGCAGATGGTGGCCGGCTTCACGGGCCCGGCGTTCCAGATCGAGGTTGATCTGTTCCAGGGTCACTGCCCCGTAGACGCCCGGTTCGCGGGTGCCGAGCAGGTTCAGGTTGGGTCCGTGCAGAACCAGAAAGGTCGCCATCGGCTGTTCCTTGTTATTGATAGGGGTACGGCAGAACCCGGCGACTATGCCGCAAAGCCTTTGTGACTGTCCAGTTCTATGCAGTAGGCAGCACGATTAGCGAGGATAGCGCAAAATTTGTGACTAGGGCCTCGGATCTGGTCATTGGAAACACAGTCTTTAATCCAATGGAGATCAAATGTGGGAGCGGGCTTGCTCGCGAATACGGTGTGTCAGTAATGGATGTGTTGACTGACACTCCGCATTCGCGAGCAAGCCCGCTCCCACATTTTTGATCTCCACATGATTTCCAATCTTCATTGAGTGAGAGATCGGCTCAGACGCGGAAAGCCTGGACAGCGGTGTTGAGCTGCCCGCCGAGTACCAACAGATGTTCACCTTGGCTACGGCCCTGGCCGATGCGCAGCAGGTTGTCCTCACCGAGCTGATGAATCCGCTCACTGTTGTCACGAATCTCACTCACCGCGCCACTCTGCTGCGCGGTGACATCGGCAATGCGCACCGCCGTGTCGGAAATGGTCTGGATCGCCTCGACGATTTCATCCAGCGCGCCGTCGGCCGCCTGGGCTTGCTGGGCAGTGGCTTCGGCGTGTTCGACCTGGGCGCGCATGCCTTGCACCGATTGGTGCGCGGCGGTTTGCAGGCCGGCGATCAGGGTCTGGATCTCGGCGGTGGCGCCCGCCGTGCGCTGGGCCAGGGAGCGCACTTCGTCAGCGACGACGGCAAAGCCACGTCCGGCTTCACCGGCGCGCGCGGCTTCAATGGCGGCGTTGAGCGCCAGCAGATTGGTCTGGTCGGCAATCGAACGGATCACCGTCAGGACGCCGCCGATGGTGGCGGATTCTTCGGCGAGTTTCTCGATCATCTGCGCGTTTTGCTGCACTTCACCCACCAGGGCGTGCAACCCGGTGAGGCTCAGGCCGATCACCCGTTGGCCCTGTTCCACGGCGTCACCAGCGCTGCGGCTGGCGCCTGCGGCCTGGCTGGCATCGCCGGCCACCTGTTGAATGGTCGCTTCCAGTTCGCCCAGGGAGTCGCGGATCTGCGCGGTGTCGCCGGCCTGGCGCTCGGCGCCGTCGTGCAGGCCACTGCTCAGCTCGGCGAGGGCGCGGCTGCTGCCGGCGACTTCCTCGGCATTGCCGCGAATAGTGCCCACCAACGCCACCAGGTAGGCACGCAAGCGGTTCAGGGAGGCTTCGATGTCGTGCAATTCGCGGTTGGTCTTGCCCAGGGCGATCGGTTGGCTGAAGTCGCCTTCGGCCCAGGTGGAAAGTGCCGGCGCCAGATTGGTCAGCACCCGCGCCAAACGGCGTTGCAGGGTGTCGATCAGCAGCGCGATCAGCAGGATCAGGCCGATCATCACGCCTTGCATCACCCGCACTTCGCCCTGGATCTTGCCGTGTTGCGCACGCACCACCGGCTCCAGGCCGGCGATGGCTTGCTGCACGGCGTTGATTTTCAGGTGGGTGCTGGCGGCGAGGTCGGCGCGTTGCTGGATTTGTTCGCGGGTGCGCTTGAGTTCGGCGGGGTAGCGGGTCAGCAGGCTGTTGAGTTCGCGCTTGAGGTCGACGGCGGTGTCCTGGGCTTCGGCTTTTTCACTGTTTTCCAAGCCCATCAAGGCGGAAAAGTCGTCGGCACTGGACTCGGCGCTGGCCTTCACACCGAGCAGCGGCAGTTGCTCCAGCACATCAGCCTGGCTGCGGATATTGCCGACTTCACGTTCCACATCATCCGCCAGCTCGGCGCGGCCGCTGCTGACCAGCTTGTCGCGGGCCAGGGACAGCTTGCCCAGGTGCTGCGACGCGGCCAGCAGCGGCGGCAGGTAACGCGCGGCGTCGGGGGAATTCACGCCGAGGGCGTATTGGCTCAGTTGCTCCAGGTTAGCGCCCAGCTCGCGCTCGGCTTGCAGCAGCAAGGCTTGCGGGTCGCCAGCCAGCTTGCCGGCGGCGAGCAGGTCGGTCTTGCCGAAGGTGTCCAGGTCGGCAAGGCTCGGGCGCAGGTTTTGCGCGAGGTCGGCGGGCAGTTCATCCAGATGCTGCAGCAGGCTTTCCAGGCTTTGGCTGGCGCTGCTCAAGCGCAGGGCGTCGCCGCTGGCGAGGTAGTCGTCGATATTGCGTGCGGCCTGGTTCTGGAAGGTCTGGGACAGGCCCAGGTAGCGTTCCATCAACAAATACGGGCGCTCCAGTGCCCGTTGCGACCACCAGAGTGTCGCCCCGAGCGCTAGGCACACGGCCACCAGCAGAAGGGTATTGAGATTGGTCAGCAGCTTCAGGCGCATGCGTGGTTTCAACCGACAGCAAAAGGTAAGTGCCTGAAGTTATTGCGTTTTCATTACAGGGTTATGACGGTATCAGTGGATTCTGGTGAAAAGATGGCACTTTGCTTTGACGTGGGCGCGGCCTGTACCCGGTTGCGTCCGGCGTGCTTGGCGCGGTACAGCGCCTCGTCGGCCTGGGCGGCCATCATCAGGCTGTCGGAATCGTCGCACAGCTCCACCAGGCCGGCGCTGAAGGTGCACCACAGGTCCTGCGGCTGGGCCGGGTAGTGAATTTCGGCAAAGCGCCCACGGATTTCATCCAGCACCTTGCAGGCCGATTCCAGGTCGGTGTCCGGCATGACGATGGCAAACTCTTCGCCGCCGTAGCGCCCGATGTAATCGGTCTTGCGCAGCCGCTGCTTGAGAAACAGCGCCAGGCTCTTGATCACGCGGTCGCCCATGGGGTGGCCGTGGCTGTCATTGACCCGCTTGAAGTGGTCGATGTCGAGCATGGCAAAGCTCAACGGCTTGTTCTCGCGGCGCGCGCGGAAGCTGCAGTCTTCGAGCAATTGCAGGATGTGGGTGTGGTTGTACAGGCCGGTCAGGCTGTCGCGCACCATCCGCGCCTTGAGGTGGCGGGCACGGGCAGCGCGGTTGCGCACCGTGGTGATCAGGTGGCGCGGCTTGATCGGCTTGGTGAGGAAGTCGTCGCCGCCTTCGCTCATGGCGTCCAGCTGTTTGTCCAGGTCGTCTTCGGCCGACAGGTAGATGATCGGCACGCTGACGTAGCGGTCGTTGTGGCGGATCACCTTGGCCAGTTCGGTACCGGTACAGGCGGGCATATACATGTCGAGGATGATCAGGTCGGGCTGGAAGTCGGCCAGCTCGGCCATGGCCTGGATCGGCTCGATCAGCGTGCGGGTGACGATGCCGGCACTGTTGAGCAGCCGCTCGGTGTGCAGCGCCTGGGCCCGCGAGTCGTCGATGATCAGCACTTTATAGGGTTCGTACTGGGCGACGCAGGTGAGTACTTCGATCTTTTCCAGCAGGCTGGAGGCTTCCAGGGTGCCGGTGAGGAACTCCTGGCCGCCGGCGCGCACGGCGGCGAGGCGGGTCGGGGTGTCGGTTTCGTGCAGGCTGAAAAACAGCAGCGGCAGCTTTTGCTCCAGGCCTTCCTGGGCTTCGGCGGCGAGTTGCAGGCCCAGGCCCGGGCCGCAGAAGTCCACGTCCATGACGATGGCCGACGGCAAGCGTTCGGCCATCGAGGCACGAAACGCCGCCACGCTGTCCAGGGACTGGGCGCTCATGCCAAAGAATTCCAGCTGCTTGGCCAGGCGCTCGGCGCGGTCGTGATCGGCAAGCATCACGTAGATCGGCTTGCGCATCGGCGGCAGGAAGGTTTGTTCCAACTGGTCGCCCTGGCGCAGGCCGGTGCGCGACAGGCGCTGCATCAAGCGGTTGAGTTCGGTGATCAACTGGCTGCTCAGGCGGCCACGGTTTTCGTCCACCAGCTTGAGCGACTCGCCGATATGCCGGGCCAACTGGCCGTGCTCGGGTTGTTCGAAACGCTCGGCAAAACGCAGCAGGCGCAAGTTGGCTTCGCTGAGTTCGGAGAGGTCGGCGTTGGACCATTCACTGCGTTGCAGGCGCTGCCAGATCTCAAGAATTTGACGTGCCTGATGAATTACCCGCTGGGCAAAATGGTGCTTGAGACGCTCACGGCTGGGGTCTTCTGGCTCGGTCATATCCTGACTACTAGTTAGGCTGCATGCTGAGGTCGAACTGATGGCTCTATGCTAGCACCTCTTTTCTGTTACATGAGTGTCATGCGTCAATTAACTGCGAGACTTATGCATTCAATTTTTGACTCAAGGGTCGCGCAGCGCGAAAAGCGTGCATCCTTTATAGTGCTTGCGCTAAAAGCCCCGCGCCGACGGGCACGATGGGGTAGGGTTGTGGTCGGAGTGTTTGAACGCACCCGGACAATAGACGTGCATGAACTCAAGTGATTGAAAGGATATCGCCATGCTGGACTGGAAAAACCGTGCAGACAGTGCCAAAGGCCCCGCTCCTGAGCCCAAGTCGGCCAACCGCAGCTATTTTCGCACCCTGCTGATGAGCCGCGCCGTGCTCAGCCTGCTGGGCTTGTACCTGTTGGTCACCGGCGGCCTGGGGTGGTATTGGAGCCAGGAACCGGCGTTGTTTCCCGTCCAGCAGAATGCGCAGATTGCCGCCGAGAAGGAAGGCAAGCAGATGGTAGTGGGCTACACCACCGTCGAAACCCTCAAGACCGTCGTCGGCACCTTGCTGAACAAACCCGGTGGTTATATTTCCAACGACCGTTTCCCGCCTGGCCTGTGGATGGACAACATGCCGAGCTGGGAATACGGCGTGCTGGTGCAGGTCCGCGACCTGACCCGCGCCCTGCGTAAAGACTTCGCCCGTTCCCAGTCGCAGTCGGCCGAAGACGCGGACCTGGCCAAGGCCGAGCCGCGTTTCAACTTCGACAACAAGAGCTGGGTGCTGCCGTCCAGCGAGTCGGAATATCAGGAAGGCATCAATTCCCTGAGCCGCTATGAAGCGCGCCTGTCCGACCCGAACCAGCGCGGCGCGCTGTTCTATGCCCGCGCCGACAACCTCAACAACTGGCTCGGTGATGTGGCAACCCGCCTGGGTTCGCTGTCGCAGCGCCTGTCGGCCAGCGTCGGCCGGGTCAAATTGAACACGGCACTGAAAACCGAAGCCCTGGCGCCGGGTGAAGTGCCGCAGGTCGATGAAGAAGTGGTGGAAACCCCATGGATGCAGATCGACAACGTGTTCTACGAAGCCCGTGGCCAGGCCTGGGCGTTGTCCCACCTGTTGCGCGCCATCGAAGTCGACTTTGCCGACGTGCTGGCCAAGAAAAACGCCACGGTCAGCGTGCGCCAGATCATTCGTGAGCTGGAAGCCTCGCAGGAACCGGTATGGAGTCCTATGATTCTTAACGGCAGTGGCTTCGGTGTACTGGCGAATCATTCGCTGGTGATGGCCAACTATATTTCCCGGGCCAACGCTGCAGTGATCGACTTGCGTCAGCTCCTCAACCAGGGTTGATGATGGACGCTACTCAAAAAGAGGCCGCGCACCGTGCGGCCTCTGATGCCGAACTGATCTGCTGGGTGGACGAGGAGGACAAGCTCCTCGGTCACTTGGTCCGGTCCGACCTGCGCCAGCGCGGCCTTATCGGCCGTTGCACCTTTATCTTCCTGTTCAACTCCCAAGGCGAGCTGTGTGTGCATCGGCGCACCCTGAGCAAAGCCATGTACCCGGGCTCCTGGGATACGGCGGCGGGTGGGATGGTGGCGGCGGGGGAGAGTTATGCCGATTCGGCGGCCCGCGAACTGGAAGAAGAGCTTGGCGTGGCTGGGGTCGAGTTGGTCGAGCATGACCACTTTTACTTCGCCGACGGCGATAGCCGGCTCTGGTGCCGATCCTACTCTGCCGTGTGGGACGGGCCCCTGCGTTTGCAGCCCGAAGAAGTCATGGAAGCACGCTTTTTGCCCCTCGAAACGGTCCTTCAGGAAGCTGAACAAAAGCCCTACTGCCCGGACGCCCAGGAAGGCTTGCGCCGCTATCTGGCCCTGCGTCGCTAAAGTTGCATAAATTGGCGCGTTTTGGCCCTTAGCAAGTCGGCTTTTTGCCGTTACACTGCGCGACTTTTCACCCGAGCCGCCCTGCTATTAGGAGCAAGGCGGTTCGGTAGCGCTGCCCCTGCCTGAGTGGGGCTTCGCGGTCGGTAGTCCCGTTGCGGGTACCGATCTGTCTTTGTCCTCCCAAGAGGATTGCCGGTGGCCAAAAAAGCCGCATCCTTCGCCGCCCTTGGTGGCCTGGTATTTTCCACCGACGCAGGTCGCCACTGCCCGGACTGTCGTCAGCCCGTGGATTCGTGTACCTGCAAACAGACCCTGATTCCTGAAGGCGACGGTATTGCCCGCGTACGCCGCGAGAGCAAAGGCCGTGGCGGCAAGACGGTGACCACCATCACCGGCGTGCCGCTGGCCGAAGAAGCCCTGAAGGAACTCGCCACCACGCTGAAAAAGCGCTGTGGCACCGGTGGCGCGTTGAAAGACGGCGTCATCGAGATCCAGGGTGATCACGTCGAGCTGCTGTTGGCCGAGCTGATCAAGCTCGGTTACAAGGCCAAGAAGTCCGGCGGCTGAAAGCCTCTTTCCGACCTGTGTCTAAACTCTGTCCTGCGTGTGGGGTCTTACCTCGCACGCAGGCAAATCGTCATTTTCATTCTTTAGACTGCGCCAGCCTCTGATAGGGGCGGCGCCTTCGACTTCATTTATAGGGGACTTCGATGTCCGTACGACGCACACGCAAAGACGATGGCAGCCAATGGACAGTTGCGGACAGCCGCAGTGTTTATGGGATTCGCCATTGGGGGGCCGGGTATTTCGCGATCAATGATGCCGGTCGCGTTGAAGTCCGTCCGAACGGCCCGAACAGCACGCCGGTCGACCTGTACGAGCAAGTGGACGAGCTGCGCAAAAGCGGCCTGTCCTTGCCACTGCTGGTGCGTTTTCCCGACATCCTGCAAGACCGTGTACGCCAACTGACCGGCGCCTTCGATGCAAACATCGAGCGCCTGGAATACCAGAGCAAGTACACCGCGCTGTACCCGATCAAGGTGAACCAGCAGGAAGCGGTGATCGAAAACATCATCGCCACCCAGGACGTCTCCATTGGCCTCGAAGCCGGCTCCAAGCCCGAGCTGCTGGCCGTGCTGGCGTTGGCGCCGAAGGGCGGCACCATTGTCTGCAACGGTTACAAGGACCGTGAGTTCATCCGCCTCGCGCTGATGGGCCAGAAGCTCGGCCACAACGTCTTCATCGTGATCGAGAAAGAATCCGAAGTTGAGCTGGTGATCGAAGAAGCCGCCAACCTCAAGGTCAAGCCGCAGGTTGGCCTGCGCGTGCGTTTGTCGTCCCTGGCGTCGAGCAAGTGGGCGGACACCGGTGGCGAGAAGTCCAAGTTCGGCTTGTCGGCGGCGCAACTGTTGTCTGTGGTCGAGCGCTTCCGCGCGGCCGGCCTGGACCAGGGCATCCGCCTGCTGCACTTCCACATGGGTTCGCAGATCGCCAACCTGGCCGACTACCAGCACGGGTTCAAGGAAGCCATTCGTTACTACGGCGAACTGCGCAACCTCGGCCTGCCGGTGGACCACATCGACGTCGGCGGCGGCCTCGGCGTGGACTACGACGGTACCCACTCGCGGAACGCCAGCTCGATCAACTACGACATGGACGACTACGCCGGCGTGGTCGTGGGCATGCTCAAGGAATTCTGCGACGCGCAGAGCCTGCCGCACCCGAACATCTTCTCTGAAAGCGGCCGTTCCCTGACCGCCCACCACGCCATGCTGGTGGTGCAAGTCACCGACGTCGAGAAACACAACGACGACGTGCCGGTGATCGAGAACAAGGAAAGCCTGCCGGAAACCGTGCAATGGCTGGTGGACCTGCTGGGTCCGACCGACATCGAGATGGTCACCGAAACCTACTGGCGCGCCACGCACTACATGAGCGACGTGGCCACCCAGTACGCCGACGGCAAACTGACCCTGGCGGAAAAAGCCCTGGCCGAACAGTGCTACTTCGCCGTGTGCCGCCGCCTGCACAACTCGCTGAAAGCCCGCCAGCGCTCGCACCGCCAGGTGCTGGACGAACTCAACGACAAGCTGGCCGACAAGTACATCTGCAACTTCTCGGTGTTCCAGAGCCTGCCGGACACCTGGGCCATCGGCCAGGTCCTGCCGATCCTGCCGCTGCACCGCCTCGACGAAGAGCCGCTGCGCCGCGCCGTGCTGCAAGACCTGACTTGCGACTCCGACGGCAAGATCAAGCAGTACGTCGACGAGCAGTCCATCGAGACCAGCCTGCCAGTACACGGCTTGAACGAAGGTGAAGACTACCTGCTGGGCATCTTCCTGGTGGGTGCTTACCAAGAGATCCTGGGCGACATGCACAACCTGTTCGGTGACACCGACTCGGTGAACATCTACCAGCGTGAAGACGGTTCGGTGTACAGCGCCGGGATCGAGACCCACGACACCATCGAAGACATGCTGCGCTATGTGCACTTGTCGCCGGAGGAATTGATGACCCACTACCGTGACAAGTGCGCGAGCGCGAAGATCAGTGCAGCGGAGCGTACCCAGTTCCTCGACGCGTTGCGTCTGGGGCTGACCCGTTCTTCGTACCTGTCCTCGTAAGTCGGGTTGATGCAAATCCCCTGTGGGAGCGGGCTTGCTCGCGAAAGCGGTACATCAGTCACACATGTGTTAACTGACCCACCGCTTTCGCGAGCAAGCCCGCTCCCACATTTGGATCCTTGTTTGGCGGTAGATTTTCGCAGGGACTGAACGATGTCGAGCAAACTCCTGCAAGCATTCACCCTGGCACTCACCGCATTCCTCGCGGCCTGCTCACCCATCAACGTGATCAACGCACTCACCCCCTCCAGTACCTTCACCAAAACTTCTTCCATCGCCTACGGCGCCGATCCCCGGCAACAGCTCGATATCTACCGACCTGCCCCGGCGATTTCCCATGCCCCCGTGGTGGTGTTTTTCTACGGCGGCAGTTGGAACTCAGGCTCCAAGGACGACTACGGCTTTGTCGGCGAAGCCCTGGCTTCGCGGGGCATCGTCGTGGTCATCGCCGATTACCGCCTCTACCCGCAAGTGCGTTACCCCGCCTTTCTCCAGGACGGCGCCCAAGCGGTGGCCTGGACCTATCAGCACATCGCCGACTACGGCGCCGACCCCGGGCAGCTCTACGTGATGGGCCACAGCTCCGGCGCCTACAACGCCTCGATGCTGGCGCTGGATGCACGCTGGCTGAATGAAGTGGGCTTGTCGCCGGCTATCTTCAAAGGCTGGATCGGCCTGGCCGGGCCCTATGACTTCCTGCCGATTGAAAACCGCGACGTGCGGCCGGTGTTTTTCTTCCCGGATTCGCCGCCTGAGTCCCAGCCGATCAACCATGTGACTGCCGGCGCGCCGCCGAGCCTGTTGATCGCCTCGACGGATGACGATCTGGTCAACCCCGCGCGCAACACCGGCGGGCTGGCGCAGAAGCTACGGGCGGCAGGCGTGCCGGTGGAAGCGTTTTACTTCGACAAAACCAGCCACGCGACATTGGTTGGCTCGCTCTCCAGGCCACTACGTTGGCTGGCGCCGGTGCTGGACCGCGTCACCGCGTTTATCCAAGCCACTGGTCCTGCCGGTTCAAGCGCCAGGCAATCGCCCACAAAGTGAGGCTGCGCAACGCCATGAACAGCAGGAAGGTGAGCCACAGCCCGTGGTTGCCCAAACCCTGCAACGCCCAGGCGAAAGGCAGCGTCAGCAACACCGTCAGCAACATGCCATTGCGCATCTCCCGCGCGCGGGTGGCGCCGATGAACAGGCCATCGAGCAAATAACTCCACACTGCAATCAACGGCAGTACCGCCAGGTACGGCAGGTAGCGGTCCGCCGTTTCGCGCACGCTGGGGATGTCGGTCTGCATGGCGATAAACAGGTGCCCGGCGACAGTAAAGAGCAGGGCAAAGCCTACACTGGCGATCAACGACCAACCGCCGGCCACCACCAGTGAACGGCGCAGCGCTTGGCGGTCATGGGCGCCGATAGCGTGGCCGCACAGGGCCTCGACTGCATGGGCCAGGCCGTCCAGCGCATGGGCGGTCAGCAACAGGCCGTTGAGCAGCAGAGCGTTGGCCGCCACGGTGGCATCGCCCAAGCGCGCGCCTTGCACGGTGATCATGAAAAACACCGACTGCAACGCGAGGCTGCGGATAAAGATGTCGCGGTTCACCGCCAGCAGCGGGCGCCAGCTCTCCCATAGTTTCAGCGCAGCCCAGGCGATATGTCCGGGGTAGGCACGCAGGGCTTTTCGCGTGAGGGCCAGGCCGAGCAGGGCGCCAGTCCATTCGGCGATCACCGACGCGCGTGCCGAGCCGACCACGCCCCAATCCAGTCCGAGGACGAACCACAGGTTCAGGGCGATATTCACCAGGTTGGTGGTCAGCAGAATCGCCAGCGGCGCGCGGGCGTTTTGCGTGCCGAGGAACCAGCCGACCAGCGCGTAGCTTGCAAGCGCCGCAGGCAGGCCGAACAGGCGGGTGTGGAAAAAGTCCTGGGTCAGTTGATTGAGCTCGGGGGAGGGCTGCATCCATTCAAGGGCCAGATGGCTGAAGGGAATGCCTACCGTGCCCAGCAACATCGCCAGCCCCACCGCCAGCAGCAACCCTTGCAGGAGGATTTGCCGCAGCGCCGCGCCATCATTACGCCCGGCGGCCTGGGCAGCGAAACCGGTGGAACCCATGCGCAGGAAACCCATGGCCCAGGCCAGGAAGGTGTACAGGCTGGCGCCAACAGCCACGGCGCCCAACTGGTGGGCGTGGGGCAAGTGGCCGATGACCATGCTGTCTACCAGGGCTACCAGCGGTACGGAGATGTTCGACAGGATCATCGGCGCGGCCAGGGCCCAGACCTTGTGGTGGGTGGGGCGGTGGCGCCAGTCGGTGAGTAGGGTGGGCATGCGGGCTCCTCGGGGAGCGCCATTGTAACCGTCCCTCCATGACACCGCAGGGCCAATGTGGGAGCTGGCTTCCACATGAGTTCATCTGTGTTTGTGGGATTTTTCTTGGCATCACGCCCCACCAAGAACCAAACCACCCTCCGTCGGTCAATGTGACCAGCACCTCATCGGCCCCACACAGGCTGATATATAGTTCATCCCTCGGCCCCTCCCACTACGAGTGCCCCATGCTTAACAAAGGATTGTTCCTGGCCTGCGCGCTGGCCCTGCTGAGCGCCTGCGATTCTTCCGATAAACCGGCTGTCCCGACGGCTCCTGCAGCAGCGGCGGTTGTGCCCAAGCCTGCCAAAGCCGCCGTGGACGTGGCAGCGCTGAAGCAGCGTTATGCCGGGCGTGAGCTGAGCGTGGTGGATGTGTCCGAGGTGCAGCTCGACGGGGCCAGCACGCTCTCCGTGAGTTTTTCCATTCCCCTGGATCCCGAGCAGAAATTCGCCGACAAACTCCACCTGGTGGACAGCAAGTCCGGCAAGGTCGACGGCGCCTGGGAAATCTCCGACAACCTGATGGAACTGCGCCTGCGCCACCTGGAGCCGCAGCGCAAACTCGTGCTGACGGTCGATGCCGGCGTGAAGGCGGTCAACGACAACAAGCTTGCCGCCGAATACATCGCCCGCCTGGAAACCCGCGACCTGCAGGCCACCGTCGGCTTCGCCAGCCGCGGCACTTTGCTGCCGACGCGCCTGGCCGAAGGCCTGCCGGTGATCGCGCTGAACGTCGACAAGATCGACGTCGAATTCTTCCGCATCAAGCCCGAATCCCTGCCCACCTTCCTCGCGCAGTGGGGGCGCAACACCAGCCTGCAAAGTTATGAATCCCGTGAACTGCTGCCCTTGGCCGACCTGGTCTACGGCGGCCGCTTCGACCTCAACCCGGCGCGCAATACCCGCGAAACCCTGCTGCTGCCCATCGCCGGCCTCAAGCAACTGCAACAGCCGGGTGTGTACCTGGCAGTGATGCGCGCGTCGGGCACCTACAACTATTCCCAGCCGGCCACGCTGTTCACCCTGAGTGATATCGGCCTGTCGGTGCACCGCTACGCCAATCGCCTGGACGTGTTTACCCAGGCACTGGAAGGCGGCAAGGCGCTGGATGGCGTCGATCTGGAAGTGCTCGATGCCGACGGCCGCGTGTTGGGCCAGGGCAAGACCGAGAAGGGCGGCCACGCCGAGTTGCCGTTGCCGAAAAAGGCCCAGGTGCTGCTGGCCAAGCAAGGCGAGCAGACCAGTATGCTGCGCCTCGACAGCGCCGCCCTGGACCTGGCGGAGTTCGACATCGGCGGGCAGCCGTCCCATCCATTGCAGTTCTTTGTGTTCGGCCCGCGCGACCTGTACCGCCCCGGCGAAACCGTGCTGCTCAACGCGCTGCTGCGGGACAAGGATGGCCACGCGGTCAAACCGCAGCCGGTGAGCGTCGAAGTGCGCCGCCCGGACGAGCAGGTCAGCCGCAAATTCGTTTGGGATGCCGACGCCTCCGGCCTCTATCAATACCAACTGCAACTGGCTGGCGAAGCGCCGACCGGGCGCTGGCAGCTGGTGTTCGACCTCGGCGATGGCAAGCCGCAGCTGTATGAATTCCTCGTCGAAGACTTCCTGCCCGAGCGCCTGGCGCTGGAACTCAAGGGCAGCGACACAGCATTGAGCCCAGCGGATAACCCGGTGATCCAGGTCAACGGCCGTTACCTCTACGGTGCACCGGCGTCGGGCAATCGGGTCAGCGGCCAAGTCTATGTGCGGCCGTTGCGCGAGGCGGTCAAATCGCTGCCGGGCTACCAGTTCGGCTCCGTTACCGAAGAAGAACTGAGCCAGGACTTCGAGCTGGACGAAAGCGTGCTCGACGCCAAGGGCCACGAAGAACTGACCCTGGAAAGCAAATGGGCCGACGCCAAGTCGCCGCTGCAATTGATCGTGCAAGCCAGCCTGCAAGAGTCCGGTGGGCGGCCGATCACCCGGCGCCTGGTGCAGCCGATCTGGCCAGCCGAGCAGTTGCCGGGCCTGCGCGGGTTGTTTGACGGCAAGGAAACCAATGGCGACGGCCCGGCAGAATTCGAAGTGCTGCTGGCCAACCAGGACGGGCAGAAACTCGCCGCGCAAAACCTCAAGGTACGCCTGGTGCGCGAGCGCCGCGACTACTACTGGAACTACTCCGAGAACGATGGCTGGAGCTATCACTTCAACGAGAAATTCCTCAACCTCGATGAGCAGACCCTGAACATCAAGGCCGGCGACACCGCCAAGGTCAGCTTCCAGGTCGAGTGGGGCCCGTACCGTGTCGAGGTCGAAGACCCGCAGACCGGGCTGGTCAGCAGCCTGCGCTTCTGGGCCGGCTACCAGGCCCAGGACAACACCGAAGGCGGCGCCGTGCGCCCCGACCAGGTCAAGCTGGCGCTGGATAAACCGGCGTATGGCGACGGCGATACCGCCAACGTCACGGTCACTCCGCCCGCTGCCGGTAAAGGCTACCTGTTGGTGGAATCCGCCGAGGGCCCGTTGTGGTGGCAGGAAATCGAGGTGCCGGCCGAAGGCAAAAGCTTCGCCGTGAAACTCGACCCGAAATGGTCGCGCCATGACCTGTACGTGAGCGCCCTGGTGATCCGTCCCGGCGAGCGCAAAGCCAATATCACCCCAAAACGCGCGGTGGGCTTGCTGCACCTGCCGCTGGATCGCACCCAGCGCAAACTGGGCGTGACCCTCACCGCGCCGGAAAAAATGCGCCCCAAACAACCGCTGACGGTGAAAGTCGCGGCCAAGAATGCCGACGGCAGTGTGCCGAAACAGGTGCATGTGCTGGTGGCGGCGGTGGATGTGGGCATCCTGAATATCACCGAATACCCGACGCCCGACCCTTACTCCAGCCTGTTCGGCCGCAAGGCCTATGGCGTGGACCAGTTCGACATCTACGGCCAGTTGATCGAAGCCGGCCAAGGCCGCCTGGCCAGCCTGGCGTTTGGTGGTGATGCGGCGCTGGCCAAGGGCGGTAAGCGCCCCGACACCAGCGTGACCATCGTCGCCCTGCAAAGCGCGCCGGTGACTTTGAATGACCAGGGCGAGGGCGAAGTCAGCGTCAACATTCCCGACTTCAACGGCGAACTGCGTCTGATGGCCCAGGCCTGGAGCGATGATCGCTACGGCATGGCCGAAGCCAAGACGGTGATTGCCGCGCCGCTGATTGCCGAGCTGTCGGCTCCGCGCTTCCTCGCGGGTGGCGACCAGACGACGTTGGCGCTGGACTTGTCCAACCTGTCGGGCAAGGCGCAGACACTCGATGTGCAATTGACCGCCGAAGGGCAACTGGAGTTGGTCAGCGCGGGCGCGCAAACCGTCGAGTTGAAACAGGGCCAGCGCACCACGCTGCGCATCCCGGTGAAAGCCTGGGGCGGCCTGGGGCAGGGCAAGGTCAAGGTCACGGTGAACGGCCTCGACCTGCCGGGTGAGAACCTGCCGCCGTTCAGCCGCGAGTGGACCCTGGGCGTGCGCCCGGCGTATCCGGCACTGCTCAAGCATTACCGCGCGGTGCTCAAGGATCAGTCGTGGAGCCTGCCAGCGGGCACCCTGGATCAGTTCGATGCGTCGGGGCGTGAAGCGCTGTTGAGCCTGTCGAGCCGGCCGCCGTTGAACCTCGGCGCGCAGATCAACGCGCTCAAGGCCTACCCGTATGGTTGCCTGGAGCAGACCGCCAGCGGCCTGTACCCGTCGTTGTACGCCGACGATGCCTTGCTCAAGCGCCTGGCAATCAAGGGCGAGCCGGATGCCGAGCGCAAACGCAAGATCGAGCTGGGCATCGAGCGCCTGCTGGGCATGCAGCGCTACAACGGCAGCTTTGGTTTGTGGGGCGCCGATGGCGAAGAAGAATATTGGCTGACGGCTTACGTCACCGACTTCCTGCTGCGCGCCCGCGATCAAGGCTTTGCCGTGCCGCCTGAAGCCTTGAAGAAGGCCAGCGAACGCCTGCTGCGTTATGTGCAGGAGCGCAACCTGATCGAGGTCGATTACAGCGACAACGCCGAGCACACCCGCTTTGCCGTGCAGGCCTACGCCGGCATGGTATTGGCGCGCAGCCAACAGGCACCGTTGGGCGCGCTGCGCAGCCTGTTCGAGCGGCGCAGCGATGCGCGCTCGGGGTTGCCGCTGGTGCAGTTGGCCATCGCCTTGCAAAAGATGGGCGACCAGCCGCGTGCGGACCAGGCTTTACTGGCCGGTCTGGCGGCGCAGCGCAATGCCAATGAATGGCTGGCCGACTACGGCAGCCCGCTGCGCGATCAGGCGATGATCCTGGCGCTGCTGGAAGAGAATGACCTGGCCAAGGGCAAGCGTGAGGAACGCTTGTTTACCTTGTCGGATCAGTTGGCGGCGAGCCCGTACTTGTCGACCCAAGAGCGCAACTCGCTGTTCCTCGCCGGGCGCCTGGGCTTTGCCAAACCTGACGCGAACTGGCAAGTGACGCTCACCGGCAGTGGCGGTGTGCAGGAGTTGAACAACCAACAACCGACGCTGGAACTGGAGGGCAAGCTGTTGTCCAGCGACCTGAGCCTGAGCAATCAGGGTGAGGCGCCGGTGTACCAGCAACTGACCATTTCCGGTTATCCACAGGTGCCACCTGCGCCGGGTGGCGACAACCTGGCTATCCGCCGCGAATACCTGGGCATGAACGGCCAGCCGCTGAACCTGCGCAACCTCAACAGCGGCGACCTGGTGCTGGTGCATCTGGCCGTCAGCGCCAAGCAGCGCGTGCCGGATGCCCTGGTGGTGGACCTGCTGCCGGCCGGCCTGGAACTGGAAAACCAGAACCTGGCGCAAAGTGCGGCCAGCCTGGAGAACGCCAGCAGCCAGGTGAAGGAATGGCGTGAGTCGATGCAGAACGCCTCGCTCAAGCACCAGGAGTTCCGTGATGACCGTTATGTGGCGGCGCTGAACCTGGACGGTTCCGGCACCACGCACCTGCTCTACCTGGCGCGTGCGGTGACGCCGGGCACGTACCGCGTACCGCCGCCGCAAGTGGAGTCGATGTACCGGCCGAACTGGCAGGCCGTCGGGGAAACTCCAGCAGACCTGGTGATCAAAGGCCGCTGAAACCTCAACTTGAAATGAGGCCTAAATGTGGGAGCGGGCTTGCTCGCGAAGACGGTGTATCAGTATCAAATGTGTTGACTGACACACCGCCTTCGCGAGCAAGCCCGCTCCCACACAAGCCCGCTTTCACAGGGGATCTTGGGTGTTTGGGGGATTAGTGTACGACCCAGCTCAGCAGCCACAGCCCCAACATCAACCAGATAATCCCGAAGATGATCGACGCTCGCATAAATGCCCGCACCGCCGAATACAGGAACAGCAGGCCAATGATCAGCGTAAGAATGCTGATGATCGACGTGTCCATGCCCAAGGTGCGTGACAGGCCTTCGACAAAATTGCCGCCCGCGTTGGTCAAGGCACCGAACAAACCGCTGAGTCCATCGACGATAAAGCGGATGACAGCACCGAGCGCCTGGCCCAACCATTCGAAAAAGCTTTCTACCTGCATGTGTGTGTCCTGATAAGAAGGTGGGCGTGTGTTTGCCTTTGGTTGTGATTGCGCCAGGCTAGTTCCCTATAAGCATAGAGGTTTGCAGGTTAAATAATGGGTTTGCTTAATCACAGGTGTACTCGGTCCAATGTGGGAGCGGGCTTGCTCGCGAAGGCGGTGGGTCAGTGACCTCTTTATTACCTGACCCACCGCCTTCGCGAGCAAGCCCGCTCCCACATTTATTGCGCTGCGCATTGGGAATCGTGGTGTTGCTGTTGGCGCTGTTGTGGCTGGCCGACCGCATCTGGCCGTTGCCGCTCCCCCAGGACGATCTGGCCCGCGTCGTCCTCGCCGAAGACGGCACGCCCTTATGGCGCTTCGCCGACGCCAACGGCGTCTGGCGCTACCCGGTGCAAACCAGCGAAGTCTCGCCTTATTACCTCGATGCGCTGCTCACCTACGAAGACCGCTGGTTCTACTCGCACCCCGGCGTAAACCCGCTGGCACTGGCGCGCGCAACCTGGCAAAACCTCACCGGCGCGCGGGTGGTGTCCGGTGGCAGCACCTTGTCGATGCAGGTCGCGCGCTTGCTTGACCCGCACTCGCGCACTTTCCACGGCAAACTGCGCCAGTTGTGGCGCACAGCGCAGTTGGAATGGCACCTGTCCAAGGACGAAATTCTCAACCTCTACCTGAACCGCGCACCGTTTGGCGGAACCCTGCAAGGCGTGGCGGCGGCCAGTTGGGCGTACCTGGGGAAATCCCCGGCCCAACTGACCCACGCCGAAGCCGCGTTGCTCGCGGTATTGCCCCAGGCCCCCAGCCGCCTGCGCCCCGACCGCCACCCGCAGCGCGCCCAGCAAGCCCGCGACAAAGTGCTGCGCCGCCTCGCCGAATTCCAGGTGTGGCCGCAAGCCGCCGTCGATGAAGCCCTGGAAGAACCGCTGCTGCTCGCTCCCCGCCTGGAGCCGAGCCTGGCGCCCTTGCTCGCGCGCCGCCTGAACCGCCCCGACAGCCCGCCGTTGATCCGCACCACCCTGGACGCGACCTTGCAACGGCGTCTCGAAGACCTGCTGCTGGGTTGGCGCGCACGCCTGCCGGAACACACCTCGGCGGCCATCCTGGTGGTGGACGAAGAAAGCATGGCCGTACGGGCCTACCTCGGCTCGGTGGATATCAACGACGCCAAGCGCTTTGGCCATGTAGACATGATCAGCGCGTTGCGTTCGCCGGGCTCGACGTTGAAACCCTTTCTCTATGGCATGGCGCTGGACGACGGCCTGATCCACTCCGAATCCCTGCTGCAAGACGTGCCCCGGCGCTACGGCGATTATCGGCCGGGCAACTTCTCCATGGGCTTTACCGGCGCGGTGCCGGCGAGCACGGCGCTGTCCAGCTCGCTGAACCTGCCGGCGGTGCAGTTGCTGGAAGCGTATGGGCCCAAGCGCTTCGCGGCGCAGATGCGCATCGCTGGCGTGCCCCTGGCGTTGCCCGCGTTGGCTGAGCCGAACCTGGCCTTGATCCTGGGTGGCGCGGGCAGTCGCCTGGAAGACCTGGTCAGCGGCTACAGCGCCTTCGCCCGGGACGGCAAGAGCGCGACGATCCGTTTGCAGCCAGATGACGTGCTCAGGGAGCGCCCACTGTTATCCCCAGGCGCCGCGTGGATTGTGCGGCGCATCCTCAGTGGCCAGGCGCGACCCGACCGCGACCCGCGTGCCGAACTGGTCCAGCGCCCGGTGCTGGCCTGGAAAACCGGCACCAGCTACGGTTTTCGCGATGCCTGGGCGATTGGCGTGGGCCCGCGCTATTTGATCGGTGTGTGGATCGGCCGCCCGGACGGCACGCCGGTGCCCGGCCAGTTCGGCCTGGCTTCGGCGGCGCCGTTGATGTTGCAGGTGCATGACGTGCTGACCAACCGTGACAGCCAGCGCGGCATCAGCGCGCCCGTCAGGGCGGTGCCGGCGAATGTGGGCGTGGCGGCGATCTGTTGGCCCTTGGGCCAGCCGATGAATCGCAGCGATCCCAATTGCCGCCGCCAGCGCTTCGCGTGGACGCTGGACAACACCACGCCGCCGACCTTGCAGGCGTTGGATCAACCGTTGAGCGTGGGCTTGATGGAGAACGTATGGGTGAACGCCAAGGGCCTGCGGGTGGACGCCCGTTGCGCGGGCGCAGAACTGAAAAACATCGCCCTGTGGCCTGCGCCATTGGAGCCGTGGTTGCCGCGCGTCGAACGCCGCGAAGCACGCATCCCGCCCGCCGATCCCGATTGCCCGCCACCGGCGCTGGCGGCGTCTTCGCCGCTGTCGATCGTGGGAGTGCGCGAGGGTGATCAACTGCGCTTGCCCGCCGCCAGCCAACAGGCGCTGCGCCTGAAAATCTCGGCGTTGGGCGGCAGTGGGCGGCGCTGGTGGTTTCTCAATGGCGAACCGTTGGGGGATAGTGCCAATCAGGACTTTATCAATGCCAGTTTCGAGCGGCTGGGGCGCTATCAATTGAGTGTGCTGGATGAGGCGGGGCAAACTGCCCGGCTTGAGTTCAGTGTTGTCGACTGATCGTTCCCACGCTCCGCGTGGTAACGCCGCCCTAGACGCTCCGCGTCAGCCTTTGGGACGCAGAGCGTCCGGGGATGCATTCCCACGCAGAGCGTGGGAACGATCATCCCACGCAGAACGAGGGAACGATCAGGTAAGCTACACACCTTCAGGAGCCCCCGCATGAACCTCGAACACCTCACCGAACGCCTGCACCGCATCCGCGATAACAACGACTGGAAGCAGTTCCACAGCCCGAAAAACCTGGCCATGGCCGCCAGCGTCGAGATGGCCGAGCTGGTGGAAATCTTCCAATGGCTCACCGAAGACCAGTCCCGCCAGCTACCGGCTGAAAAGCTCGCCCACGCCGGGCAGGAAGTCGGCGATATCGTCTTGTATCTGCTGTTGCTGTGCAGCGAATTGGGCCTGGACATGAACGAGGTGGTGCGCGCCAAACTGGCCGACAGTGAACGGCGGTTTGCCCATGAGTGACCGTCATTTCGACCAACTGGCCACGCGTTTCGCCGAGAAGATCTATGGCGGGGCCAAAGGCGCCATCCGCCTGGCCGTGCTCCAGGCCGACCTGACCGAGGCGCTGCCCCAGCGCCCATTGCGCGTGCTGGATATCGGCGCGGGCCTGGGCCATATGTCACTGTGGCTGGCCGAGCAAGGCCATCAGGTGACCCTGGCCGAACCCGCCGAACCGATGCTCGACGGCGCGCGCCAACGCTTCGCCGACGCCGGGCAGACGGCGACGTTTATCCATGCGCCCTGGCAAGACCTGCTTGGTCAACTTACCGAGCCCTACGACCTGGTGCTGTGCCACGCCGTGCTGGAATGGCTGGCCGAACCCCACGCAATCCTGCCGGTCCTGCACCAACTCACGGTGCCCGGCGGTTGGTTGTCGTTGGCGTTCTACAACCGCGATGCGCTGATTTATCGCAACCTGCTCAAAGGTCACTTCCGCAAGATGCGCAAGAACGACATGGCCGGCGAGAAGCAGAGCCTTACCCCGCAACAGCCGCTCGACCCGCGTGAGCTGGCGGCGCAACTCGATGGCCTTTGGCAGGTCGAAAGCCAAAGCGGCGTGCGGGTATTCCACGACTATATGCCGGTGGAGTTCCAGGCCCGCGCGAATCTACAGGACTTGTTGGAGATGGAGCTCGCTCACCGTCGTCACCCAAGCTTTGCCGGACTTGGGCGTTATTTGCACTGGATCTGCCGTCCGGTTTAAGCGGCCCAGTCTGCGGAGGTCGAAATGCGTCGTCTCTGTTTGATCCTGTTGTCCCTCGGTCTGGGCGCGTGTTCCAGCCCCAACCCCTACGTGGCCGCCTCGGCGCCGATGCCGCCCGCGCCCGCGCAGGCGGCCAATACCTTCGATGCCAGCGCTTACCCTGCGCCGGTGCGTGACTACGGCGCCTATCGCAGTTGGGCCTGGCGCAATGGCCAGCTCCCGCCCGGCACCGCTTGGGCAGATTCGGCGCAGATTGCCGAAGCGGTCGGCGGCGCCCTCGACCAGCGCGGTTTGCGCCCGCAGCGCGCGAACCAGCCCGCCGACCTGCTGGTCAGCGCCGATGTGCGCCTGGAGAAGCGCCTCAAGCAAGTCCAGGATGACTACGGCTACGGATACGGCGGCTACAACCGCTATGGCAATGGCTACGGCATGTACAACTCGGCACCGATCGTGCGCACGTATGAAGTGACGGTGGCGGTGGTGCGGGTCAACCTGTTCGATGCGCGCAGTGGCCAGCCGGTCTGGAGCACCAGCGCGGAAACCGCCAGCCAGGGCAGCCTCAGCGAACGCGCCGACGCGTTGCGCAAAGCCGTACAAAAGGCGCTGAGCGCCTATCCGCCGAGTTAAGCGCTATTCTCATCCCCAGCTCAGGTCGTACTTTGGAGAAAACCCATGTTTCGTCGTATCGCAACGCTCGCTTTTTTAGTGCTGCTGGGCGGTTGCCAGAGCAATCAGGTCAACCACGATTTTGATGCCAGCCGCGACTTCGGCGCCTACCGCAACTGGGCCTGGAAAGACCCGGCGCTGCAATACCGCCCGGATGACCCGCGGATCAAGAGCGACCTCACCGAACAACGCATCCGCCAGGCCGTCGGCGAGCAGCTCGACCAGCGCGGCCTGCGCCCGGCGGCGCCAGGCACCAAGGCGGACCTGAACGTGCAGGCCTACCTGATCGTCGAAGACCGCCAGCAACAAGTCACCACCAACTACGGCGGCGCCTGGGGCGGGCCGTGGAATGGCTACTGGGGCGCGCCGATGTACAACGAAACGCGCAACATCACCTACAAGGTGGCGACCATCCAGATCGACCTGCTCGACGGCAAGGACGGCAAGCTGGTGTGGCGCGGCAGTGACGAACAGATGATGGCCAGCACGCCGAACCCGCAGGATCGCAGCAGTGCGATCCGTAGCACCGTCACCAAGATCCTTTCCAACTACCCGCCGCACTGAGTCTCCCCTGTGGGAGCGGGCTTGTGTGGGAGCGGGCTTTTGCAGTGTACAAAGATCTCCATCAGTCGCCTTTATGGCGACTGGCCAGCGCACCCGCCAAGCCTTGTCTACACTCCACTGCAACTACGGAGAGTAAGCGCTAAAGGAGTGCTCGATGTCTCCCCGACTTCGTTCCAGGCAGCGTGGTGCGATTGGCTTGACGGCGGCCCTGACCCTCGGGCTGGCGCTGGTCTTCCTGTTGTTGGTCATCGACAGCGGGCGGCTGTATCTGGAGAAGCGCAAGTTGCAAGGCATTGCCGATATGGCCGCCCTGGAAGCGGTGCAGCGCAATGGCAACTGCATCCCCGCCACCAACACCGCGCCGGTCTATGCGGGTGCCAGCGCTACGCGCAACGGCTATGTCATCCCCCCCGGCAATGCCCTGAACGTGAATTGCGGCACGCTGACCACCAACGCCAGCAATCTGCGCGTGTTCAGTGCCGACGCGACCAAGACCGATGCCATCCAGGTGATCGCCTCGCGCCCGGTGCTGACCAGTGTCGCCGGGGGCGTGTGGTCGCTGTTCAATGGCAATTCCTACAACCTGATGACCCAGTTGACGGCCAAGGCGGTTGCCGCGCCGAAGATCCTGCCGCCGCAGGCGCAGTTGACGATCAAAACAACACTGGCGACGGTTGATAGCACCAAGTCGGATGCGCTGGACCTGCTGTTTGGCAAGCTGCTGGGCGGCAACCTGTCGCTGGGCCTGGTGGGCTATCAAGGCCTGGCGGGCAGCGATATCAATCTGCTCAGCTACCTGAACCAGCTGGCGCTGAACGTGAACGTGCAGGCGGGCAATTACGATGAGCTGCTGGCAAAGAACCTCAAGATCGGCCAATTGATCGACGCCGCCGTCACGGTATTGCAGGCCGGTGGCGGGACGGCTTCGGTGGCGGCGGCGACGGCGCTGGGCCAGATCAAGGCATTGGTGGGCCCCGCCGACGTGACCTTGGGCACCCTCGTGCAATTGCAGGCCGGGGCGGTGTCTTCGGGGCTCAACACCACGGTGAATGCTTTGCAGCTGGCGCAAGCCTTTGTGCAGTTGGCCAACAAGACCAACGGCGTGGTGGCCGAGATACCGGTGACGATCCCGGGGGTCAATGTGAGCGTCAAGGTCAAAGTCATTCAGCCGCCGCAGTTGTCGTCGATTGGCGACCCCACTTACGCCAAGAATAAAACCGATGCGGCCACGCGCATCTACGTGCGCACCGCCCAGGTCAGCGTGGGCCTGACGGTGTCCTTGCCGCTGCTCGCAACCCCGTTGGTCAACACGGCTTTGAACGGCTTGGTCAGCCCGCTTTCCGACGTACTGAACAATTTGCTCAGCCTGAACCTGGCTGGGACGCTCAGTTCAGTCTTCTGCGCGATTGGCGGCACCCCTTGCCAGAGCACTGACTTGAGGCTGCTGTCATCCGCGACCAACCCGTCGGTGCCCAGTGTGGATGTGATCCTCGAACTGGGCAGCGCGGAAAGCTATGTCACCGGCTTCACCTGCGCCAGCGACGCGACCAAAACCCTTACGACCCAAACCAACGCCTCGGTGGTGACCATCAAGGTCGGCGAGAGCCCGACGCTGAGCGATTCGCTAGGCGCGAGCCCGCCCTTGGCGTCGGTGCCGCCGCTGCCGGTGATCGACATCGGTGCGATTACCTGCCTCAAACCGCTGCTCGGGCTCGGCCCAACCACCTGTGATCCAGCCTCCCGCAAGCCGTTTTATGGCGGCGGCATAGGCGTGACCATCGACCCTGCCGTGGGCACACAAACCGCGTCCGGCGCGGCCTACACCTTCCCCCAGCCACCGGAGATCAAGCAGCCACCGCTGTATCATTCGCTATCGACCACCAACCTGGTGACGTCCCTCGGCACCGCGTTGAAAACCGGGCTGAAGTTCCAGGTCTACCAACCCACAGGGTTCAACCTGTTGGGCTCGCTGTTGGCCACCAGCGGCACGTTGCTCAATAACTTGACGTCCACACTGGGCGGTGTGATTGGCAACGTGCTCGGCCCGGTTGTCGATCCACTGGTGAATGGTTTGCTGACGACCCTGGGCATCAACCTGAACCAGGTTGAAGTCGGCGCCAACCTCAGTTGCAAGCCCCACGGCCAGGCAGCGTTGGTGAACTAGGCCAGCGGCAACTCCACGCAGAACTGCGCGCCGTGCTCGCCGTTGCTGACGCTCAGGCGTCCGCCCATGTTTTCTACAATGCCGTAGCTCACCGACAAGCCGAGCCCGGTGCCCACGCCAATCGGCTTGGTGGTGAAGAACGGTTCGAAGATCCGCTCCAGCAACCGCGGGTCGATGCCGCCACCGTTGTCTTCGACCCAGATGCGTACATGGCTGGCGTCATGCTCGCTGTGTACGGCGATCCAGGGGCGCAGGTCCGGCTGTTTTTCCCGTTGGCTGAGCAACGCGTCGCGGGCGTTGACCATCAGGTTGATCAGCACTTGCTCCAGCTGATCGACGTAACCTTTGACCTGCACCGTGAAGCCCGCCGGGGTCAGGCGCACATCCACGCCCTTGCCGCGCAGGCCTTCGCTGAGTAGCGACAAGGTGCCTTCCACCGCCTGCGCCGGGTCGAAAGGCTGTTGCTCGATTTCCGAGCGCCGGCCGAACACCCGCATATGGTCCACCACCCGCGCCGCACGCTGCACCTGGGTGTCGATACGCTGGAGTTTTTCGCTCAGATAGTCGATCTGCACCTCGCCGCTGCTCAGGCGCTTGAGCACATTGGCGATGGCCATGCGCATCACGTTCAGCGGCTGGTTGATCTCGTGGGCCAGGCCCGTGGCCATTTCGCCAAGGGTGGCCATTTTCGCGCTTTGCGTCAGTTGCTGCTGGGAGCGGCGCACTTCGGTGTTGTCACGGCCCACGGCCTGCACTTCCACCAGCGCGCCGTTCTCATCGAAGACGCCACGGTCCGACCACACCCACCAGGCATGCGCACGTCCTGGCAGTTGCAGGCTGATTTCGGCGGTGCTGACCGGGAACTCCGGGGTCAGCTGGCCGATGCGCTGCACGAAGCTTGCGCGTTGCTCATCCGACAGCCAGTCCGCCAGGTTCAGCCCGGGCAGTTGTTCGGGCTGGCACTCCAGGTAATTGGCCAGCGGGGTATTGCCGAAGGTCAGGGTCAAGTCGGGGCGGTAGCGGCAAATCATCGCCGGCGAGTCCTCCACCAGGATGCGGTAGCGCTCTTCGCTTTGCTTGACCTGCTCGGCGGCCAGGGTCGCCTCGGTGACGTCCAGCCATAGGCCCACGGCTTCCACCGGCAGGCCGAGGTCGTCGCGCAGCAATTTGGCTTCGTCGAGCAGCCAGTGATAGTTGCCGAGTTTGTCCAGGACCCGGTAGCGGCTGCGTACACTGCCTTCGCGCAGCAATTGGCGGGTGCGTTCGAAATACAGGTCGCGGTCGTCGGGGTGCAGCCATTCGATCAGGCTGGCCGGGGTGCATTCGGCCAGGGTGCGACCGAGCAAGGGCAGCAGGCTGTCGCTGAAAAACAGGGGTTGCAGGGTGCCTTCGACATAGCGTTGCACGTAGATGATCGCTGGCGCGCTGGCGATCAGGTTGTCCAGGCGCGCATGGGCGGCGGCGGCTTGTTGCTGCTGGTTCTTGATGTCGCTGATGTCCAGCATGAAGCCGATCAGCCGGCGGTTATTGCCCACGCCCAGCGCCTGGCCCTGCACGCGATACCACACCGGGTTGTGTGCCGCGTCGAGGCGGTGCAGGCGCACGCTGGTGGACAGCGGTTTGCTCAGGGTCTGCAAGTCTTGCAGGCGGCTGGCGAGTTCCTGGCGGTCGGCGGGGTGGAACAGCAGCAGCCAGTCGGTCACGGCCAGGCGTGTGGCCGGGGTGTCTGGGTTGAGGTGTTGCTGTAGTTGCGGCGCCAGTTGGATGTCTTCGCTGTGGTTGGGCAACTCCCACCAACCGGTGCCGAGCAAGCCTTGCAGGGCTTCCAGGCGATCCAGTTGTTGCTGGTGACGCTGTTCGCGCAGCCGACTGAGCAGCGGCGCGGCGAGGGCGGCGGCCAGTTGCAGCCAGTCCCGCGCAAAGGTGTCTTCAGCGTGGAAGAAGCCGCACAACAGCCACGCGGCGACGCCATGGTCATCGCGATAGGGCACCAGGAAACCTTCGGCATTGCCGAAAATCCCCTGCAGGCGTGGATGCTCGCTGTGGCCGTGGTTGTGGGTCAGGTGCACAGGGGCGGTGCCACCGAGGCTATCCAGGGCGCCGCCGAGGAGTTGGCCATCGCGCCACAGCAGCGGGGCGTCAAAGGCGCGGTACTGGCTGTGGACTTGCCAGCCCTGGTCCTGTTCGTCGAGCAGGGCGATGGCAACGCAGGGCACCTGGAAGTGCTGGGCGATGCTGTGCAGGTTGTCCTGCACGACCTCCGGCAGGCGGGTCAGGCTGCACACGCGCAGGCGTTCGCTGATCTGCGCGCTGAGCAACTGGTGGCGCTCGCGGGTGTCAGCGTGCTGGCGATGGGCGAGCAAGTCGCCGATATCCAACAACTGCAAGCGCCAGCCATCGCCTTGGGGTTGTAGCCAGCCACGGGTGTGCAGGGCGCTGCCGGCAAACCCGTGGAAGTCCAGGTCAAGGACCTGCCCCTGCCAGTCGGCGGGGCTGCCTTCGATCACCACGGCACTGTGGGCACACAGGTAGTCCAGCAATGGGACGGGTTGTTGCGCGGTAGTGTGCTTGACCAGGCGATGGCGCAGGGCACCGTGGACGTGCAGGACGCGGCCAAGGGCGTCCAGGTCGATTTGCAACCCCGCGTAGGCGGGCACCTGGGTCGGTTGTATTGGGACCTCGGGCGGGCGGCCGAGGAGGCGGTCGAAGAACTTTTCCCCCGAGGTCAAAATTGCAGGCTCGCTTGGGCCGAGAGCGTCGTTGGCAGGTTGGGCACGGTGCCAAAGCCCGGCAGCACGAGGAACGGCAGCACGTTTTTGAGGTTACTGGAGGGGTAGTTGATCTGCACGGTCAGCAGGTTCGCCGAGAAGCTCGTGGTGATGTAGGCCGGCACGAATTTGAACGCGGGCGGCAGCCACTGCAATTGGGCCTGGGCGCCCGCCACGGCGCGTGCTTGCACGGCGGCGGCGTAGCCGGGGGTGGTGGGGTCCAGCGCGACGCTGCGCCGCACGCCTTCGGCCGTTGCCTGGTTGAACGACTGCAACAGCAGTAACGGCAGGCTATAGCTGACCAGGCCGTAGAACACGGCGAAAAAAAGCATGAACACCAGCGCGAATTCAATCGCGGCGGCACCTTTCTGTTTTCTAGGGAGGCCCTTTCTCATGACTGCGTCTACCCTGACTACCACTACCTGATATCAGCATAGAATCATTCAGCAAAAAGGGATTTTTTTTACGTGATTCAGAGCCTCTTTCTGTTCGCCTGGCTGGCGCTGTGCGCCGCGCAAGATATCCGCCAACGCCAGATCGCCAATCCCCTGACACTCGGTGCGTTCCTGCTGGCCCTGGTCTACCTGCTGTGGAGCGGCACCACCTGGCTGGGCGCCACGCCGGCCGAGGGCGGCTGGGCGTTTGCCCTGGCCGTGCTGTTCACCTTGCCCGGTTACGCGTTGGGGCGCCTCGGTGCTGCGGACGTAAAACTGCTGGCGGCCCTCGCGCTGGCGACCAATTGCGAGTATTTGCTGGGCACTTTTATCGGCGCTGGATTGGCCAGTGCAGCCTGGTTGCTGCTGGCGCCAAAATTGTGGCCGCTGATGAATCAAGGGGTTAGAAACACCCTTCACTACCTGGGGCCAGAGCAGTCAAAAAAACAACCATTCGCCCCGTTTTTACTGGTCGGGTTTACCCTCACCTGGTTTTGGATCCCTTTAGTCGCGACGTAGGCTATCGCTATGTACATAGTAGGAAAGTGCGTCTACGTTTATAGCTATGGTGTGCGAAATAGACGCTGTTGGCACGGATTGATCTGACTTTGGCTTGCCCAGGCATGGAGTAGCGCGTGAACAAGCTTACCCCGCAAATGAAAGTGCTCGTGGTCGACGATCAGCCGTTGATCGTGGAAGAGTTGTGCGAATTTCTCGAAAGCAGTGGTTACCGTTGCGTGCCCTGCCATTCCAGCCCGCAAGCCGTTGCGCGGTTTCGTGAAGACACCGAGATCGGCCTGGTGCTGTGCGATCTGCACATGCCGGACATGGACGGCATCGAACTGGTCCAGGAGCTGCAACGCATCGCCGGCAAACAGCGCGCCTTTGAGGCGATCATGCTGACCGGTCGCGCTGACAAACAGGATGTGATCAAGGCGTTGCGTGCCGGGATTGCCGATTACTATCAAAAACCGATCAATCTCGATGAACTGCTCGAAGGCCTGCAACGCCAGGAGACGGCGTTGCGTGAGCGGCAAAAAGGCGTGGAGCTGGGGCAGCTGAATCAGAAGCTGCAGTTTCTATCGGCCTCGATCGATGACCTGTACCACGACCTCGACAAAGTGCGCAGCAGCCCGCAATCCGCCGGCCACGCTGCGCCGGACGATCTGGCAGACGCCGACAGCAGTGAAATGCCGGCCATCTTCAAGCAGTTGTCCCCCCGCCAATTGGACGTGGCGCGCTTGGTCGGCAAAGGCCAGACCAACTATCAGATCGCCTGTGAGCTGGGCATCACCGAGAACACGGTCAAACTCTACGTGTCCCAGGTGCTGCGCCTGACCCATATGCACAACCGCACGCAACTGGCGCTGGCGCTGTCACCGAGCAGTTCGTCGATACGCCAGCGCGTCACCGCCCACTAGTCACCGCTGCTCTTCGCGGCGCCGCCCTGTTTCTGGTCGAAGTATTCGGGAATGGGGTGTTTGTAACTTTCGATCAAACGTTGCAGGGCCTGCTCGCGCTCAGCCGGCGAGGCCTTTTGCGGCGTTGATGTCGCCAACTGCCCTTTGATCTGCATTTGCAGCCAGCCTTCGGTCTGCCTCTGGTACACCGATGACGGCCCGGGCTCGATCGCCAGCGCGGTCAGGGGCAGGGTGGCCAACAGCAGGTGGGCGAGGGGTTTGAGTTTCATCGCGGGCACTCCCTTATTTGACGGTCGCCACTTGGCCTTTGGCGCGGGTTGCCAAGCCCTTGAGCTGCTCGGCGCGGGTCTGGGCCTGATTGAACTGCTCGGGGCTCAAGTTGAAGCGGCTGACGAACTGCGACGCCTGCTTCCAGTTGTTCTGGTAGATCAGCAAGGTGACCATGTTCGTCGCCGCCAGTGAGTTGCTCTGATTGAGTTCCATCGCCGTGAGGAATTCGAAGCGGGCGTCGTCCATGCGTAGCTGGTTGAGGTAGACCACCCCCAGGTCGTTGCGGATTTTTTCATCGATGGGCGACAGTTTGGCGGCCCGTTGCAAATGTTCCAGGGCCTGGCCGTTATCGCCCTTGGCCACCGCCAATTGGCCCAGGCCATGTTCGCCCTCGGCCGCCAGGCACGTGCCCAGCAGGCTGCGGTACATCGGCTCGGCCTCGCTGCGGCCGAGCAGCCGGTACACCTTGGCCTTGCGCAGGCGCACCTGAGGCAGGTTGTCCGCCAGGTTCTGCAGGTTGGCCAGGCTGGCGTGCAGCTTGCCGTCATTGGCCAGGTCATCGGCGAGGTTCAGTGACAACTCCTGGTCCGAACTGGGCTTGGAGCAACTGCTGGCGCCGGCAAAACCGGACCAGGGTGTCTGGCCCATGTTCGCGCAACCGCTCATCAACAACACGCTGCAGGCGGCAATCAGTAATTTCATGGTGCGTCCTCTCAAGGCCCCATGGCCTTGGAAATGGCGATAAACCCAGGGCCGGCCAACACAATCAGCAGCGCGGGAAACAGAAAGACCATCATCACGACCGACATCTTGGCCGACATCTTCGAAATGAATTCCTGCATGCGGGTCAGGCGCCGGTCATCCAGCAATTGCTTGAGCGCCTGCAATGACTTCATCGCGCCGCCGCCCTGATGCAGCAGCTGTTGCAGGATTGCGCAGGTGTCGCTGAACTCATCCACGCTGAGCATCAGGCTGGTCTTGCTCAGCTCTTCGCCCAGCTCCAGGCCCGAGTCCACACGTGCCAGCACCAGGCGCAGCTCCGAGGTCAGCACCGGCAGCAACTGCTGGGCTTCGTTGGACATGACCCGCAGGGTTTGCTCCACGGCCATGCCCGACTCGAACAGGATGCGCAGCAGCGGGATAAAGGTCGAAACCTCCTGGGAAATTTGCTCCTGGCGCCGCTTGGCCACGGACGCCAGCACGCGCTTGGGCAGCAGATAGCCGGTGGCAAAACCCAGTAACGGCGCGAGCCAGGCATGGGTGACATCCGGGAAAAACAGGCTTTGCAAGAGGATGGTCAAGCCGAGGAACAGGAACGGCGTGCCCACCTGGCAGGCGGCAAACAGCGAGCGTTGGCTGGCTTTTCTCCAGCCGATGCGGTTGAGCAGGACCTGGGTTTCGTTGTCCAGGCTGATGGTGCGCTGGCCGATCCGCGTGTTGCCCAGTTGGCGCAGCAGGTGCCCGACCTTGTCGTTGCGCACCGTGTCGCCTTGCAGCCGTTGGGTCACCAGGCGTTGCTGGCGGCGCTGGCCGATCAGGTTGACGGCCACCAGGGCGAGTGCGGCGAGAAACAGCGCGATACTGATCAGCACGGCCATCTCAAATACTCCTCAGCATGCGCCACAGCGCCACACAACCGATGATCTGCATGCTGAAGGCGCCGATCAGCAGCAACTGGCCGCTGCCATCGGCCCACATGCCCACCAGGTAAGTCGGGTTGGTCAGCAAAAAATAGCCGGCCACGCTGACCGGTAGCAGTGCCAGCACCACGGCGGTAACGCGGGTTTCGCCGGTCATGGCGCGCAATTGGCGCGCGCCCTGGTCGCGCTCGCGGATCATCTTGATCAGGTTTTCCAGCAGATCGCTGGCGTTGCCGCCATAGCGATGGTTGACCTTCAAGCCGAGGGCAAACAGGCGCAGTTCATCCTGTTCATACAGCTCGGCGAAATCGTGCGCCGCTTCCGGCAGGCTGACCCCCAGCAACACGTTGCGCTTGATGCGGCCCATGGCGGTCTGCAACGGGTCTTCGCTGGCATCGATGGCGCCGAGCACCGCATCGGCCAAGGTGCGCCCGGACTTGAGGCTGCGCACGGCGTGGTCGAGCAATTGCGGCAGTTGCTCGATCATGCGCCGCAACCGCCGTTGATAACGCAGCGAGATGTAGAAACGCAGCGCCAGCGGCGGCGTCAACAGCATCACCAGCAACCCCAGCCATTCGAAGGCGAGCAAACCCAGCAGCGCGCCGAGCGCCCACAGGGTCAGCCACAGACCCAGGCGCTCGGTCGGCTTGCCCAGGCCTGCGCGCATGAAGGTGCGTTCCAGGCTGGTCAGTACCGGGTTGTGCTCCGGGCTGTCGGGTTGCCCGTGGGCCAGGCGCTCCAGCACGCGGTCGGTCTGCGCCTGGCGCACGCCACGGCGCATCAGGTGCAGGCCGAGCAACAGCATGGCCAGGGACATCAGCGCGAGCAGAATCGGAGCAAACATGGGCGGCGCCTCCTACTGCGGCAGGTGGCTTTCGCGGCGCAGTTTGTCGCCGGCGGGGTTGATGGCTTCGCGCAAAAAACCGTAGCCGGTGCGTTTGTCGAGACGGAACAGGGTGTTGGTGACATACACGTCATCGCGCACGCCCACCACTTCCACCACCTCGGTGACGCAGCGGCGGCCGTCGGGCATACGGGACAACTGGATGATCACGTCGAGCGCCGCGCAGATCATCTGGCGCAGGGTTTTCTCTGCGACGGTGCGCCCGGTCAGCCCCACCAGGGTTTCCAGCCGCAGCAGCGCATCCTGGGCGTTGTTGGCATGCACGGTACTCATGGAGCCATCGTGACCGGTGTTCATCGCGGTGAGCACGTCGAGCACTTCCACGCCGCGAATCTCGCCGAGGATGATGCGGTCGGGGCGCATCCGCAGGGCGTTGCGGATCAGGTCGCTGGCCTTCACTTCACCGTGCCCCTCGGCATTCGGCGGGCGGGTTTCCAGGCGCACCACGTGGGGATGGCCCAGTTGCAACTCGGCCACGTCTTCGATGGTGACCAGGCGTTCGTGGGGGTTGATCAGTTGGCTGAGAATGTTCAGCAGCGTGGTTTTACCGGTGCCGGTACCGCCGCTGATCAGGATGTTGCAGCGCTTGCCCACGGCCTCCTGGAAGAACTCGAAGATCGGCTGGTCGATGGTCTGCATGGCCACCAGGTCGCTGCTCTTGAGCATGTCCTTGCGGAACTTCCTGATCGACAGGCACGGGCCGTCGAGGGCAATCGGCGGGATGATCGCGTTGACCCGGCTGCCATCGGGCAAGCGCGCATCGACCATCGGCGAGGACTCGTCCAGGCGCCGTCCCAAGGGCGCGAGGATGCGTTGCATGACGCGCTCCACATGGTGGTCATCGATAAAGCGCAGGTCACTCTGGTGCAGCAAACCATCGCGTTCGACGAATACCCGGTGCGGGCCGTTGACCAGGATTTCCGTCACGGAGGCATCGCGCAGCAGCACTTCCAGCGGGCCGAAACCGGTGAGCTCGTCGACGATCTCTTCGGCCAGGCGCTCCATCTCATAGCGGGAAATCGCCAGGTGCATACGGGTGATGTATTCGTTGACCTTGTCGATCACGAACTGCGCGAGGGACTGGCGTGTGCCTTCCAGCAGGTTTTTCCCCGACTCTTCGATGGCGTCGATGATGTAGCGGTGCAGCACCAGCTTGAGGCCGTCGTGATCGGTATTGCCGACCGCACCGCGCCCGCCTGCGCCGGGCACGCCGAACAGCTTTTCGCCGCTCACTTGGTGCCCCACAGGCGGGTAAGCCAGTTGGCCGAGGGTTTCTCAAGGCCTTCGGAACGTTTGGCCAAGCGCTCGCCAAGCATCCGCAAGCCTTGGCTCAGGGGTTCGCGCGGGGCCAGGGTAAACAGGCTCTGGCCCTGGTTCTTCGCGTTCAGGCGCAGTTCTGCGGCCAGGGGCAACACGGCGGCGACTTCCAGGCCAAAGGTTTTGCCCAGGGCGTCGGCCTCGGGCGCGGCGCCTTTGATGTAGCGGTCGATCAGCAACCGGCCGTGTTCCAGTTTCATGCCTTTTTCGCGCCAGCGATTGAGCACCGCCAGGTTGCGCCGGCAGTCCAGCACGCTTTGGTCGGTGCACCACAACAGCTTGTCGCAGTGGCTGACGAAGGTGCGCAGGGCTTCGCTGTCCGGTTGGCCGGTGAGGTTCACCACGATGTGCTGGAAGTGTTGGCGCAGGGCGCTGAGCAACATGTACAGCTCGGCGGCGCTGGTGTGTTCCAGGGGCTCGTCGCTGTCGGTGTAGGCGAGGATGCGCAGGCCCGCCTCGGTGGCGGTGAAGGCGCTGTTGATCAGGGTGGCGTCGAGGCGGCGCAGGTGGCGCAAGGCATCGCCAAAGTGAAACGAGCTTTCCAGGCCCAGCAGCGCCAGGCTGTCGCCCCGGGGCAGGCCGAGGTCGAGGACCAGGGTTTGCTGGCCGCTTTTCTGCACCACATGCGCCAGGTGCCCGGCGACCATGGCACCGTCGGTACCGCACTGGGTGCCATACAACACGGTGAGGCCGCCCAGGTGGCTGGTGTGGGCGACGGCCGGCAGGCGTTTGCTCAGGCGCCGCACCAGCCCCGCGACTTCGCTGGAGCGCGAGCCGTAGGCGACAAAATCCCGGGCGCCGGCGCGCATGGCGTTCAGCACCAGCTGATTGTCCATGCCGTCGCCCAGGGCCACGATAGCCAGCATCGGCTTGGCCTCCAGGGCGCCTTCGATCAGGGCGCATTGGTTGGTGACGTTTTCACGGTCGAGGCCGATGAACACCAGGTTGGCGAAGGTCACGTCCACCAGTGCGAGCAGCTCGTCGAGGCTGCCGCTGCCGGCGCTGACCACTTGGCCCAGAGGCGCGAGGGCGCCTTGCAGCCATTCCAGGTCGGTGCTGTTGCGGGTGATTGCCAGGAACGTCTGGCTCAGGCTTTCGCTCATTGGGAGAGTCCTGTGCGTCGGTCGAAATTGCCGTTTTCGAGGAAGAACAGGCGGTACCAGTTCGGGTCGTAGCTGCGCAGGTTTTCCCCTGGCAGCGAGGGCAGTTGCGCATTGGCGGCGAGGGGTTGGACGAGGTGCGGGGTGACGATCATCAGCAGCTCTTTTTCTTCACGGCTGATGTTGGAGTCACGGAAGAACGCACCGAGGATCGGGATGTCCCCCAGGCCTGGAAACTTGGCGATGGTGGAACGGTTGTTGGTGCTGATCAGGCCGCTGATCACGAAGCTCTCGCCATCGGCCAGGGACACGCTGGTGTCGGTGCGGCGCACGGTGAGCGCGGGCACCTGGATGCCCTGGATCGCGATGGCGTTGCTGTAGTCCAGCTCGCTGACTTCCGGCGCGACCTTGAGGGTGATGCGGTTGCGGTCGATCACCGTGGGGGTGAGGGTCAAGCGAATGCCGAACTCCTTGTACTCAATGGAAATGGTGTCGCTGCCGGCGCTGGGCACCGGAATCGGCACTTCGCCGCCGGCCAGGAAGGTCGCGCTCTGGCCGCTCAGGGCCACCAGGCTGGGACGCGCCAGGGTGTAGGCGAAGCCGCTGCTTTCCAAGGCGTTGATCATCGCCTTGACGCGGCCGCCGCCAAAACCGACGTTGAAGTTATCGGTGCTCACCGGCAGTTTGAACACGCTCTCTGAGGGGGAGACGATGCTCGGGCTGCTGACGAAAAAGTTCGTGCCGATCCCGAGAAATTTGGTGCTCGCCTCCTTGAGCTTGGTGCGGCTGACTTCGACAAAACGGATATCGGTCTGCACCTGGCTGGGCAGCGACGGGTCTTCCGAAGGCGACAGCGACAGGCTGGTCAGCGCCGACGTGGCCTTGCCCTTGACGAACACCATGGTCTGGCGCGGGCTGGGCGAGCAGGCGGTCCAGATCATCAGGCTGGTGGCGCCGGACGAGACGCCGGTAAGCAGGAAGGCCTGGGTGCCGTTGACGTGCACATCGGCGATTTTCGGGTCGCCGACCGCCAGCCGGGTAATGGCGACCGGGGACTGGATGGCCTGTTGCAGGCCTTCACCGACCTCAAGCGTCGCCGGCAACTGCCCCAGGCTGGCGCAATTGCCCGGTGCCGCCTGTGCCGCGCCGACGGGCAGGGCAAGGGTGACCAGGGCGCAGAACACTCGCGAAAACTTCGGCATGGAACGACTGCTCATTCAAGGCATCCTTAGCGCTATCAGGGCGTTTGTTGAGTGACCTGGTTACCGCGTATCACCTCGACACCCGAACGACGCGGGGCGGCATTTTTGGTGGCTGTCGGGTTGAAGTTGCTGATGGGTGGCGCGGTTTGCGCCAGTTGATTGAACTGGTAGAGGTCGCGCTTGGCGGTGTCGAGGTTCTGCGCCGAGTCGCTGTCGCCGGCCCAGTAGCGGCTCAGGCGCTGTTCGTCGGCGCTGCGCACGGCCAGGCGCAGGCTGCCGGCCTGCACCGCGAGGACCAGGCGGCTCATCAATTGCTCGGGCACGGCCAGCAACACCGTGCGCGCACTGGCACGGCCTTGTTGTTGCCGGGCTTTGTCCTCGGCGGTGACGGCCACCGCTGAGCCAGGCGTGCCGTCGTTGGTCAGCCCCAGTTGATCGCCCACGCCCAGCAGGCGCAGGGCCGGCACGACAGTTTGCGCGGAGGGCTGCGGGTTGCCGTTTTCCGAGCGCAGGTACAGCATCACATCCACATAGTCGCCGGGGTTCAATTGGCCGCCGGCGCCGGTCACTTCATCCACCGCGACCGCCAGTGCGCGCTCGTCGGCGCGGATCATGCGCGACAGGTTGCCGCCGGCGTTGAAGCTTTCTTCGGTCAGCCAGGTGCCGGCTTGCAGGGCGCGCCATGGCGTGCGGCCGACCGCCTGCTCCAGTGAGGTGAGGCTGCCGGCGGGGACGGTCTTGAGTTTCTCCACCGTCAGGTCGGCGGCGGTGAGGGCGACAAAGGGCGGCACGTCATGGGCCAGCACGACCACGGGTTGGCGGGTCGGGTCTTCGATGGCAGCGACAGGGCCGTTATTAATGACAGGTGGTGCAACGGCGACAACCGGTTCCGGACGGCTGAGAACGAGGCCCCAGTACCCGGCAATCAACGCCCCCAGTAACAGTACCCCGGCCAGAATCATGCTGATACGACTGCTCATGAAGGCTCTCCCTTTCCTACTGCCAGACCTTTCAACGGGTCCATCCAGCGACTACGCAATCAGTTCGTTCTGGGTATTCAACTATTTCGCTATTTGAAGGTAGTTGAGCTAGGACAAAATGCCATTACTGCATGGAAATATTGTGTATCGGCGCGCAAACATTGGCGCTTTGACGTCAGACTTCTGACTAATACTTTGTGATTAGTCGGTTATTACACTTGTGGGGAGTGAATTTGCCGACAATGCTCTAGTGGCATAGCGAGATCATGTTGCAAGCCCGCTACATCGGCGCTCTCAGCGCAAAGGAGAAGTCATATGTTCCTTGATGCCATTCGCAAAGTGTTTATCAAAATCCAGATTCTGTCTTATGGAAGAGAGGGGGCCTCAGGTATTGAATATGCGATTGTCGCGGCCATGTGTGCGGCGGTGATCGGGCTTTTCATGACGCCGATCAGCACTAAGGTAAAAGCCATTTTCACCTCGATTCAAACCGGTATCGGCACGTGATGTTTTAGCGAAGCGCTTTCTCCTCTTTTGACGGAGCTCTACATGCAACTCGAAGAACGCATTCGTTTTATCTATGTGAAAGCGTGGGTCATGGTGAGCGCCAGGGACGGCGCCTCCGGCATTGAATACGCCATTGTGGCGGCGATGTGCGCGGCGGTGATCGGGATCTTCATGACTCCGATAAGTGACCGTGTGAAGGCGCTGTTCGAGCTGGTCCAGACGAGCATCGCATCGACTTGATCAATCCCGCGACACGACTAACCTGAGTGCATTCTTAGTGTCAGGATCTTTCGCCATGAGCCCCTCTGCGCCTGCTTCGCGGCAACAACTTCTCCTGGTGGACGACGAAGAGGACGCCCTGATTGAACTTGCTGAATCCCTCTCCAACGAGGGATTTGTGTGTTTTACCGCCACCTCCGTGACCGACGCGTTGCAGGAATTGACCCTCAACCCGGACATCGCGCTGATCATCACTGACCTGCGCATGCCCGAGGAAAGTGGTATCTCCCTGATCAAGCGCCTGCGCGAACACACCTCTCGCCAGCACTTGCCGGTGATCGTGATGTCGGGCCACGCCGAGATGGATGACGTCAGCGACATGCTGCGCTTGCAGGTGCTGGACCTGTTTCGCAAGCCCATCTACCTGGTGCGGTTGATCGATACCCTCAACAGTTTGTTTCCCCTGCAAAAACGCCAGTTCTAGCAGCTAGTTGGGCTCACTGTGGGAGCAGGCTTTTGTGGGAGCTGGCTTGCCTGCGATAGCTATGTGCTGGGCGCTGAGGCTTTTTGGTCGGAGTACATATCCGTTATTTAGGTAACGGCTGACATTGGTTCCGCCCTTACGGCGGGTCACTTTTGGAAAAGAGTCCCAAAAGTAACCAAAAGGGCTCTTGCCCCACCACTCGGCACCTCGCCTAGGCTCGGTGTTCCCTCACTCCGGCTTGAATCCGTGGGCCGCCGTCATGGGCCATCCCTGGCCCAGGACGGCTAACCCGGCGTCCTGCCGGGTTACCCACGGATTCAAGCCTGCGTTCGGCCAGCGTGGTTAACGGGGCGCCTAAGATCAAGATCAAAAGCTGAAAAGCCAGAGCTTCGGGGTTTGTCAGGTCCAGTCGTTGTGTAGATACATATGGCTATCGCAGGCAAGCCAGCTCCCGCAGAGGTCCTCCTACACACATCGGCCTGATCAGAGTTGGTAGCTGAAACTCAGCGTATACCGCGGCCGCCGGTCAAAGCTGTCCAGCGCGACGTCCGACAGTGGCTTGGCCGCCTCCAGCGCAATGTTGTAGTACTGGCTGTCGCCAAAGCGCAGGCCCACGGCGGCGGACGACAGGTCGTTGCCCCTGATCGGCAGCACGTTGAACCAGGTCTTGGCGCGGTCGAGCACCACGTACGGTTGCAGGATGCGCACCCAGTCGCCGGCACGGTTGTAGCTGTAGTTGATCTCGTACGCCAAGCCCCAGCCCTTGTCGCCCGAGCCCTGATCATCGGGGTAGCCGCGGGCGAAATTCTGCCCGCCGAAGGTGGCGCGCTCGCTGTCGGGCAGGGTGTCGTCACTCCAGTAGAACGCCGCGGAAAGCACGCCCTGGAAGTTGCTGCCGAACAGCTTGTTGCTTTGCACGCCGGACAGGCGCAGGCGGAAGAAATCCAGGTCGGGTTTTACCCCGTCGAAGTCGCTGTGGGTCTTGGCGCCCAGGCCATTGATGCCTTGGTAGAGGCCGGCGCTGAGGATGCGAAGTTGGTCGGTGTCGGCCTTGCGCCAGTCGCCTTCGAAGGCCAGGGCGCGCAGGTTGGTTTCGAGATCGAAGCGGTTGGGGAAACCCACCAGTTGATAGCGGGTTTTCTGGTCGACGCCATAAATGCGTGTGCCGAGGCTCAGGGATTCGGTTGGCGAGGCAATCACGGGGTGGCTTACACCAATGGAGAAGCGGTCGATGGCCTGGTGCGGCTTGAGCTGGAAACCGCCGTCCAGTTGCACGTTGGTGCCAGGGTCCGCGCGGTAGCGTTCCCCCGACAGTGCCAGCTGGGTGCCCTCGGCGTTGACGAACTGGCTGTAGGCGGCGCGGTAGTAGTGTTCCTTGTCGTTGCCCGGCGGCGCCAGGGTGCTGACGCTCAACTGTTCACCCATCGACGTCTGCGAGTTGCTGGTGGCGCTGAGCAGCGCTTGCAGGCCGCCACGGCTGGCCTGGTTGAGGCTCATGCTGGTGGTGAAGGGCTTGCGGCTGGCGGTGATCTGCATGTGGGTGCCGCCATCGGTGGTGCGCGGCGGCGGCACTTGCGCCTGCAAGGTCACGCCGGGAATCGCGCCCATCAGCGTGGTGTAGCGCTCGAAGGTCTTGCGGGTGAGTGGGCGTTCGGCCTTGAGCTTGTCGGCGAGTTTCTCCACGTAGGCCGACACCGAGCCGATATCGCCTTGCACCTGGTAATCGCGCACATAGCCCTCCACCAGCACCACGTGGACCAGGCCACCCTCGAAACTTTGTTCCGGCAGGAAGGCATAGGACAGCAGGTAGCCGTCCGCCTGGTAGCGCTTTGTGATGCTGCGGGTGGCCTCGATCAGCTGGGCGATATTGGTTTCATGGCCAATCAGCGGTTCGAAGGCCAGCGCCAGGTCCTTGAGCGGGTAGACCGTGCCGCCGTCGATCTGCAGTTTGCTGATGGTCACTTTGGTGTCCATCAGCAGCGGCTGGGCTTCGCCGGCCGCAGGCGTTGGCAGCTGGGTTTGCGGGGTGTTTGGCCGGTAGGCGTCGGCGGGCAGGTTGGGCACGGGCAGGTTGCGGATGGTGTCGTTGCTATTGAGGAAACTGGGTAGGGTTTCGGCGTGGGCGTAAGCACTGAGGGTAAGCAACAACAGCGGCGTCAAAGCGCGCATAGGACACTCCATGGTCAAAACTGCAGCAGCGTTTCGCAGATTCCCGCCGGGCTCTGGGGCGCGGTTCGGGTGCCTTTCATTGGCGCATAAAAAAGACGAGAGACTTATTGGGTCTCTCGTCTCAACCAAGCGTAGGCGCTGTAGGGGAGGCCGTCTAATCGGCCAGGTGCAATTCTATTTTGTGCCGGTCAGGCCACCGAGCAAACCGCCCAGGCCGCCGCTGGTGCTGGCCCCTGCACTGGCGCCGGCAGATGCGCTGCCGCCCAGGCTCAGGCCGCCGCCGAGCAAACCGCCACCGCTACCGCTGGTACCACCGGTGACCAGGCCGCCCACCGAGGTGACGGTGTTGCCGACTGCGCTGACGGTGCCGCCCAGGGCATTGGTGACCGGGTTGGCATTGGTGCCGGTGATTTTGCCGCCCAGGCCGCTGACAGCGCTGCCGACGTTGGTCACCAGGCCATTGACCGGAGCTCCCAGGCCAGTAGTGTTGCCGACGTTTTGGGTGAGGCTGGTGACGCCACTGGTGACTGGGTTGAGTGCGCTGCCCAGGCTGGTGGTGAGTGCTGCGACCGGAGCACCTGCGGCGGTGTTCGGTACGCCGCTGCCGCCCAGCAGAGTGCCCAGGGATGCAACCGTGCCGCCGACGCTGCCACCGGTGACGCCTGCTGCGCTGACCACACCATTGGTGTTGCCTGCATTCAGGCCGTTGCCGGCGCCAGCAATCACGCCGCCGACGAGTTCCGGCAGGCCGAGGTTGCCAGTGCCAATGCCGCCGCCGGAACCGCTGCCAGTGCCAGTGGTTGGGTTGACATAGCCGCCGGCGCTGCCGACCACGGTGCCCACGCCATTCAGCACGCCGCCCACGGCGCCCGTTACAGGGTTGCCGGTGCCGCCCGCGCCGGCGACTTTATCGCCGAGGCCGTCGACGGTACTGCCGACTTTGTTCAGCAGGCCGCCAACCGGGCTGCCCAGGCCAGTTGCGCTGCCGACTTGGCCGGTGGTTTTTTCTACCAGGGAAACCACTGGCACCAGCACTTTGGCGCCCACGGTATTGGTGAGCGAACCCAATGGGCCGGTGGTGCTGGCGGTGCTCAGGGTGTCGCCGAGCATGGTCACGACGTTGCCGACTTTATCGACCACACCGCCAACCACTGGCGCGGCGCCACTCACCACCGGCACTTGGCCGAGCAAGGTGGCGACGTTGCCGCCGGTGGTGCTCACGCCATCACCCAGGTCGGAGACCGCGTTGCCCACACCGGCCAGGGTGGTGCCCACGGCATTACTGTTGGTGCCGATAGTGCCCAGCCCGTCTGACAGGCCAGTGCCGATGCTGCCGACGGCGTTGCCGGTCGCGGTGACCAGGCCGCCCGTGGTGGCGCCGACAATCGGCAAGCTGCCCAGGGTAGTGCCGAGGCTGCCGACAGCGGTGCCTACGCCGGTGACGGTGTCGCCTACGGTGTCCACGACAGTCGCGGTGACCAGAGGGGTGGTGGTACCGCCACCGGTGCCACCGCCCGTACCGCCGCCAGTGCCGCCAGTGCCGCCGCCCGTGCCACCGCCGGTTCCGCCGCCCGTGCCACCGCCGGTTCCGCCGCCAGTGCCGCCAGTGCCGCCGCCCGTGCCACCGCCGGTTCCGCCGCCAGTGCCGCCAGTGCCGCCGCCCGTGCCACCACCGGTTCCGCCGCCAGTGCCACCGCCCGTGCCGCCACCGGTACCACCATCTGTGCCACCGGTGCCGGCCGTTGTATCGTCAGTGGAGGACGAACCACCACTGTGATGCCCGCCACCACCGCTGCTGCAACCGCCGAGCGTCAATGCTACCGCCAGTGCCAGCGCGGTACTTGCTTTCCAAAACACTACTTGAGTTTTCATGATTGAGTTCCCTGCACCTGTACAACCTTGGTTGTCTTCAAACGCTCGCCATTTCTATGGAAGGCGATGCGTTTGTCCGTGTGGCTATAACAGGCCAGGGGGCTATTTCTGACAATGCTCAACTTGGTATTAACGATTTATATACGGTCGTAAAGTCTCTGCTTAGGGACTAATGCCAAGGATATAAGATGTGGATGTATCAAGATGTATATTTGTTTTTAATCAATGGCTTGAATGAAATAGCGGACTTTATAAAGTCCGCTATAACTTAGGGTGTATATATACAATTAAGCAGTGTGTTTCAGGCGATCGGCTGCCATTTGCCTACCATATGTTCAATATCGCCCGCGCCGCTCAAGCGACATTCACCCGCTGAACCGGCGGCGCTGGCAAACAACGTCACTTCACTGGGCAGACGCACGGGTTTCCTGAACTCGACGCTGATCTCAACATTGGCGGCGGGCAAGTGTTCACCCAAGGCGGCGAGGGTGTACGCCTTGTTCCACAGCCCGTGGGCGATGGCCTGGGGAAAACCGAACAGCTTGGCGGTCAGGGCGCTGAGGTGGATCGGGTTGTAGTCGCCGCTGACCCGGGCATAACGCCGGCCGATATCGGCGGGGGCTTGCCAGCGCATCAGCTCGCTGACGTCGGTGGGGCTCGGTTGCGCCGCGTCCTCGGGTTCGCCGTCGAGCTTTACGCCTCGGCAAAGCATGCGGCTTTCGGCTTCCCACAGCAGGCCGAGGGCATCTTCGACGGTGGTTACCAGCTCGAAGGTCGCGCCCTTGGGGTGCGGCTTGAGGTTGCGCGTGCGCACGCTGAGGGTCAGCTCGCTGACACCGCCCAGGGGCCGGTGGATACGGATGGTATTACTCAGGTGAATCAGCCCCAGCAGCGGGAAAGGGAAGCTGTTGTCGGTGAGCAACTGCATCTGCAAGCCGAACGCGAGGACATGGGGATAAGTCGCCGGCAGCATAGCGCTGTCGGCAAACCCGCAGACTTTGCGGTATTTGGCGACAGCGTCAGGGTTGACGGTCACCCGGCAGCGCAGCCCGCGCTCGGGCAACGTGTTGCCGGTGATTTTGCGTTTGAGTGCCGCGCGCCAATACAGCGGCAGCAGCGACGGTGTGCTGTGCAACGTTTGCCAGTCCATGCCTACGCTCCCAAGAGACTTTGCCCACACACCCGCAGCGCCTGCCCGCTGACGGCACCGCTGCCCGGCTGGCCGAGCCAGGCCACGGCTTCGGCCACGTCATGGGGCAAACCACCCTGGCCCAGCGAGCTCATGCGGCGCCCGGCTTCACGCAGGGCGAAAGGGATATGCGCGGTCATCTGGGTTTCGATAAACCCCGGCGCCACGGCGTTGATGCTGATGCCCCGGCCTTTGAGCAACGGTGCCCAGGCTTGTGCGAGGCCGATCAAACCGGCCTTGCTCGCGGCGTAGTTGGTTTGCCCGCGATTGCCGGCGATGCCGCTGATGGACGCCAGCAGCACCACGCGGGCGTTGTCGTGCAGGGTGGCGCTGTCGATCAGCGCCTGGGTCAGTACTTGCGGGGCATTGAGGTTTACTGCCAGCACCGCGTCCCAGTATTCCGGGGTCATGTTGGCCAGGGTTTTATCGCGGGTGATGCCGGCGTTGTGTATGAGAATGTCGAGGCCATCGGGCAGGTGGTCGATCAACTGCTGGGCGGCGTCTGCGGCGCAGATATCCAGCGCCACGCTGCGCGCACCCAGGCGGGCGGCGAGGGCGTCGAGGTCGGCTTTGGCCTGGGGCACGTCGAGCAGGATCACATCTGCACCGTCGCGGGCCAGGGTTTCGGCGATGGCCGCGCCGATGCCACGGGCGGCACCGGTGACCAGCGCCTTGCGCCCGGCTAGCGGGCGAGTCCAGTCCTCGACCTGGGTTGCGCACGTCTCCAGGCGAATCACCTGCCCGGAGATGTAGGCGCTTTTGGGCGAGAGGAAGAAGCGCAGCGCGCCCTCCAACTGGTCCTCGGCACCGTCGCCGACGTAGAGCAATTGCAGGACGCCGCCATTGCGCAGCTCCTTGGCCAGGGAGCGGCTGAAACCGTCGAGGGCACGTTGGGCACTGGCGGCGAAGGGGTCGTCGAGGCTTTCCGGCGCCCGGCCGAGGATCACCAGGTGCGCGCTGTTATCGAGGTTTTTCAGCAGCGGCTGGAAGAATTCGCGCAGTTGCTTGAGTTGGTCGGTGTGCTGCAACTCGCTGGCGTCGAACACCACCGCCTTGAGCTTGGGACCGTGGCCGGGAATCCAGGTCGAGGTCTCGTCGCCGTAGGTGTAGATAGCGTCGGTGAGTTTGTGGGCAAAGGCCTGCACCTTGCCCACCAGCGCACCGCCGCCCAGCAGCAGCGCCCCTTCCACCGGGCGCAGGCGACCGGCTTGCCAGCGTTCCAGGCGTACCGGTGACGGCAGGCCAAGGGCGGCGACCAGGCGATGGCCGAGGCTTGAGTTGGCGAAGTCGATATAACGGTCAGACATGGAACGCTCTCCGAAAGCTGGGGTTCAAAGGGTTGACCACCCCGGGGCGGTAGTCGTTCGATCAGCCTAGGCTAGGCTGAATGATTCCACCCACAACCTTCAGGGAGCTTTCCATGACTCAATTGCGCCGCGTAGCGATCATTGGCGGTAACCGCATTCCCTTCGCCCGCTCCAATGGTCCGTACGCCACGGCGAGCAACCAGGCGATGCTGACGGCGGCGCTGGAAGGCCTGATCGAACGCTACAACCTGCATGGCCTGCGCCTGGGCGAGGTGGCGGCGGGCGCGGTGCTCAAGCATTCCCGTGACTTCAACCTGACCCGCGAATGCGTGCTCGGCTCGCGCCTGTCGCCGCAAACCCCGGCCTACGATATACAGCAGGCTTGCGGCACCGGGCTCGAAGCCGCTTTGCTGGTAGCCAACAAGATCGCCTTGGGCCAGATCGAGTGTGGGATTGCCGGCGGTGTGGACACCACGTCCGACGCGCCGATTGGCGTGAATGAAGGGCTGCGCAAGATTCTGCTGCAAGCCAACCGCAGCAAATCCATGGCCGACAAGCTGAAAGTCTTGTTACAACTTCGCCCCCATCACCTCAAGCCGGAACTGCCGCGCAATGGCGAACCACGTACAGGGTTGTCCATGGGCCAACACTGCGAACTGATGGCACAGACCTGGCAGATTCCCCGCGCCGAGCAGGATCAGTTGGCCCTGGAAAGCCATCAGAAAATGGCGGCGGCTTACGCGGAGGGCTGGCACAACGATTTGCTCACGCCGTTCCTGGGCCTGACCCGTGACAACAACCTGCGCCCCGACCTGACCCTGGAGAAACTCGCCGCGCTCAAGCCGGCATTCGAACGCAGCGAAAAGGGCACGCTCACCGCCGGTAACTCCACACCGCTCACCGATGGTGCGTCGTTGGTGCTGTTGGGCAGCGAGGCCTGGGCGAAGGAGCGCGGTTTGCCGATCCTTGCTTATTTGCGCGATGGTGAAGCGGCGGCGGTGGATTTCGTCAACGGTGCCGAAGGCCTGCTGATGGCACCGGTGTATGCGGTGCCGCGCTTGTTGGCGAGGAATGTTCTGACGCTGCAAGACTTCGATTACTACGAGATCCACGAAGCCTTCGCGGCTCAGGTGTTGTGCACGCTCAAGGCATGGGAGGATGCGGACTATTGCAAGACGCGCCTGGGGCTGGATGCACCCCTGGGGAGCATCGACCGCAGCCGCTTGAATGTGAAAGGCAGTTCCCTGGCGGCGGGGCATCCGTTTGCGGCCACGGGTGGGCGTATCGTCGCCAACCTGGCCAAGTTGCTGGATGCGGCAGGCAAGGGGCGCGGGCTGATTTCCATCTGCGCGGCGGGCGGGCAGGGGGTCACCGCGATCATTGAACGGTGAAACTGGCCTATTGAATGCATTCTTAAGTGATCAACGGTCGGTAGCCCCTCCCACCGGCGAGCCGATTGCCGTATAACGAGTGCCATACGCGTATTTGGTAATAAAGGACCCACAATAAAAGCTGATGAAGACTCCTAAACGCATTGAACCCCTGATCGAAGACGGTCTGGTCGACGAAGTGCTGCGCCCACTCATGAGTGGTAAAGAAGCAGCTGTTTATGTGGTGCGCTGCGGCAATGAATTGCGTTGCGCCAAGGTTTACAAGGAGGCGAATAAACGAAGTTTTCGTCAAGCGTCCGAATACCAGGAGGGCCGCAAGGTCCGTAACAGTCGTCAGGCCCGGGCCATGGCCAAGGGCTCCAAGTTCGGCAAGAAAGAAACCGAAGACGCCTGGCAGAACGCTGAAGTGGCGGCGTTGTTCCGCCTGGCCGGCGCGGGCGTTCGCGTGCCCCAGCCGTTCGACTTCCTGGAAGGCGTGCTGTTGATGGAACTGGTGGCCGACGAGTACGGCGATGCGGCGCCGCGTCTGAACGACGTGGTGCTGGAGCCGGACCAGGCGCGTGAGTACCACGCCTTCCTGATCTCGCAAATTGTGCTGATGCTGTGTACCGGCCTGGTGCACGGTGACTTGTCCGAGTTCAACGTACTGCTGACGCCGACAGGCCCGGTGATTATCGACCTGCCCCAGGCGGTGGATGCGGCGGGCAACAACCACGCGTTCAGCATGCTGGAGCGGGATGTGGGCAACATGGCCTCGTACTTCGGGCGCTTTGCCCCGGAGTTGAAGAAGACCAAGTACGCCAAGGAAATGTGGGCGTTGTACGAAGCCGGTACCTTGCACCCGGCCAGCGTCTTGACCGGCGAGTTCGATGAGCCGGAAGAGTTGGCGGATGTCGGCGGTGTGATCCGTGAGATTGAAGCGGCGCGGCTGGATGAAGAGCGCCGGCAGGCGATTCGGGCGGCGGATGATGCACCGCAGAGCAAAGTGCCGGACGAGCCACCGCCGCCACCTTGGATGCAGTGATGTGATCGTTCCCACGCTCCGCGTGGGAATGTCTCACTGGACGCTCTGCGTCCGCTCTTGGGGATGCGGAGCGTCCCTGGCTGCGTTCCCACGCGGAGCGTGGGAACGATCATCAGGCCGAGCAGCAACTCCCCGACGCCAACTCCTTGAGAATCGGACAATCCGGCCGATGATCGCCCTGGCAGTGCTCCACCAGGTCCTGCAACGTATCGCGCAACTGCCCCAACTCCAGAATCTTCTGATTCAACTCATCGATATGCTGGCGCGCCAAGGCTTTCACATCGGCGCTGGCCCGTTGCCGGTCCTGCCACAGGGTCAGCAGCTTGCCGACCTCTTCCAATGAAAACCCCAGGTCCCGCGAGCGTTTGATAAACGCCAGGGTGTGCAGGTCGTCGGCACCGTACACGCGGTAGCCGCTGTCGGTGCGGTGGGCGGCTTTGAGCAGGCCGATGGATTCGTAGTAGCGAATCATCTTCGCGCTGAGCCCGCTCTGGCGTGCGGCTTGGCCGATGTTCATGGGCGATGGTCCTCCAGGTCCTTGGGTTTCCAGGTTTTCAGCAGCAGGGCATTGCTCACCACGCTGACGCTCGACAGCGCCATCGCCGCGCCGGCCAGCACCGGGTTGAGCAGGCCGAACGCCGCCAGGGGGATGCCGATCAAGTTATACACAAAGGCCCAGAACAGGTTCTGGCGGATTTTTGCGTAGGTCTTGCGGCTGATCTCCAGCGCCGCCGGCACCAGGCGCGGATCGCCGCGCATCAGGGTGATGCCGGCCGCGTGCATGGCCACGTCGGTGCCGCCGCCCATGGCGATGCCGATGTCGGCGGCCGCCAGGGCCGGGGCGTCGTTGATGCCGTCGCCGACCATGGCCACCACGCCGGTTTTTTTCAACTCGGCGACGGTGGCGGCTTTGTCGGCGGGCAGCACTTCGGCGTGTACGTCGTCGATGCCCAGCGCTTCGGCCACCACACGGGCACTGCCACGGTTGTCGCCGGTGAGCAGGTGGCTGCTGATGTGCTGCGCCTTGAGGCGGTTCACCGCTTCCAGCGCGCCGGGCTTGAGGGTGTCGCCAAAGGCAAACAGCCCGAGCACACGGGGTTGCGCGCCTTGCTCGATCAGCCAGGACAAGGTGCGGCCTTCGGCCTCCCAGGCCTTGGCGGAGTCGGCGAGATCGCCGGCGTTCAAGCCGCTTTCTTCGAGCAGGCGGCGATTGCCCAGGGCCAGTTGCCGGCCATCGAGGGTGCCGGCGATGCCGCGTCCGGTCAGGGATTGGCTGGCGGTCACGTCCGCCACTGGCAGACCCTGCTCATTGCACGTATCCAGCACGGCCTTGGCCAGCGGGTGTTCGCTGCCGCGTTGCAGCGCACCGGCCTGTTGCAACAGCAGGGCTTCGTTGCCATCCACGGCGGCGAGGTGGGCGATTTTCGGCGCGCCAGAGGTGAGTGTGCCGGTCTTGTCAAAGACCACCGCGCTCACTTCATGGGCGCGTTCCAGGGCTTCGGCGTCCTTGATCAAGATGCCATGGCGCGCGGCCACGCCGGTGCCGGCCATGATCGCGGTCGGTGTGGCCAGGCCCAGGGCGCACGGGCAGGCAATCACCAGCACGGCCACCGCATTGATGATCGCGGTTTCCAGCGACGCGCCGTACAGCCACCACCCCACCAACGTGACCAACGCCAGCACCAGCACGGCAGGCACGAACACTTGGCTGACTTTATCCACCAGTTTCTGGATCGGCGCCTTGGCGGCCTGGGCGTCTTCCACCAAGCGGATGATCCGCGCCAGTACGCTTTCGGCACCCAGGGCGGTGGTGCGCACCAGCAGGCGGCCTTCGCCGTTGATGGCGCCGCCGGTGACCTTGTCCCCCGGCTGTTTGGGCACCGGCAGGCTTTCGCCGCTGATCAGCGCTTCGTCGGCGTGGCTTTGGCCTTCGACCACTTCACCGTCCACCGGGAAGCGTTCGCCGGGTTTGACCAGCACCAGGTCGTCGAGGGTCAGGGCGCTGATGGCGACGTCTTCTTCACGCCCGCCGCTTACCCGAATCGCGCGCTCCGGGCGCAGGGCTTCCAGGGCGCGGATGGCGCTGGCGGTCTGGCGCTTGGCGCGGCTTTCGAGGTATTTGCCCAGCAGCACCAGGGCGATCACCACGGCCGAGGCTTCGAAGTACAGGTGCGGCGCCATGCCGGGGTGGGCGGTGAGCCATTCATAGATGCTCAGGCCATAACCGGCGCTGGTGCCGATAGCCACCAGCAGGTCCATGTTGCCGGCGCCGGCGCGGACGGCTTTCCAGGCGGCTATATAGAAGCGCGCACCAAAAATGAACTGCACCGGCGTGGCCAGGGCGAATTGCACCCAGGCGGGCAGCATCCAGTGCAGGCCGAAGGGTTCCACCAGCATCGGCAGCACCAGTGGCAGCGCCAAGGCAATCGCAAACACCAGCGACCAGCGCTCGCGGTGCAGGCGCTTGGCCTGATCGACCTCGGTGGCGGTTTCGCTTTGCGGCAGGCTGGCGGTGTAGCCGGCTTTGTCGACGGCGGCGATCAATACGCTGGGGTCCATCTGGCCCGCGACTTCGACATGGGCGCGTTCGTTGGCCAGGTTGACGCTGACGCTTTGCACCCCCGGCACTTTGCCCAGCGCGCGCTCGACGCGGCCGGCACAGCTGGCACAGGTCATGCCGCTGATGGGCAGGTCAAAGGTGGTCGATCCATTCATGGGGCAGTCCTCCAGGAGAAGTTGCCCCTAGGATCAACCTTGACCTGTGGGGAAGGTCAAGTGCTGGACGCGGAGCGTCCCAAGAGGCATTCCCACGCGGAGCGTGGGAACGATCGGTGGCGGCGGTCAGTATTCCAATGCGGCGGGCTTGAGGTAAATGCCGTCCGGGCCCTGGGCAATGCGCAACTTGCGCACGTCACCGGCCTTCAAGGTGATGTTCTGCGCCGGTGGCGCCAGCAGCCCGGGCAGGCAGCCTGGCGCCTGGCCCGGCAGCAACTTGAGGCGCAGCGACAGGTTACCCGCCGGCAAGTTGAACGAGGTGGCTTGCTCCTGGAACAGCCGCCCGGCCAGTTGATCGTTGAGGTACAGGCCGATCTCGCAGTTGGTCGGCACTTCCAGGCGTTCCCGGGAAATGATCAGCACCGCGTAGTCTTCTGCGGCACTGGCCATCGGTGCGGCGGCAGATAAGCTCATCAGGCCGGCAAGGGCAAAAAGCGACCAGCGCATGGCGAATGCTCCGTGATTCAAATCTAAGAGGGTTCAAGCTTGGCCGACCGCGCGAGGGAATACCAGCCCGGCCGATGTTTTAGGCGCTTGACCTTGCCATGATGGCAAGGTCGAGACTGCGTCCACCCTCAATCAAGGAGTCATGTCATGCAAGTATTCAGTGTTGAAGGAATGACCTGCGGCCATTGCGTCAAGTCGGTCACCCAGGCGGTGCAGAGCCAGGACCCGGCGGCCAGTGTGAAGGTCGATCTGGCGGCCAAGGAAGTCGGGGTCGAGAGTCGTTTGTCGGCCGAGCAAATCATCAGTGCGATCACCGAAGAAGGCTACAGCGCCAAGCTCGCCTGATTTTTCAATAGTTAGCGAGCTATCGTAATGTTCAAGGCACCCAAGCGCGGCTAGACTGTCGGGCTGCCGACTCACTTGGGTGCCTTCATGAACCTGCGCATTATCCTGATCCTGGGCGCCTTGAGCGCCTTCGCGCCGTTGGCGATCGATTTTTACCTGCCGGGCTTCCCCGCCATGGCGATCGCTTTTGGCACCGACGAAAAACATGTCCAGCAAACCCTGGCGGTGTATTTCATCGGCCTGGCCATTGGCCAATTGATCTACGGCCCGCTGGCCGACCGCTTTGGCCGGCGTGTGCCGCTGCTCAGTGGCGTCACCCTGTTTACCTTGGCGTCCTTCGCCTGCGCCTATGCGCCGTCCCTGGATTGGCTGATCGCCGCTCGTTTCGTCCAGGCCCTGGGCGGTTGTGCGGGCATGGTGATTTCCCGCGCCGTGGTCAGCGACAAATGTGACGCGGTGGGCTCGGCCAAAGTGTTTTCCCAACTGATGCTGGTCACCGGGCTGGCGCCGATCCTCGCGCCACTGGCGGGTGGGGTGATGGTTGGGGTGTGGGGCTGGCAGTCGATCTTCCTCGCGCTGACGCTGTTCAGCGTGATGGCGGCGGTGGCCGTTGCCGTCGGTTTGCCGGAAACCTTCCCGGCCCATCAGCCGCGCCAGCCGTTGTCTGGCTCGCTGCGTCGCTACCTGTCGCTGCTGTCGGACCGGGTGTACCTCGGTTACGCCCTCACCGGCGGTATTGCGATTGGCGGGATGTTTGCCTACATCGCCGGTTCACCTTTCGTATTTATCAAACTGTATGGCGTGCCCGCCGAGCATTACGGCTGGGTCTTTGGCTCCAATGCGGCTGGTTTTATCCTGATCGCCCAGGTCAACGCCCGGCTGCTGGCGAAGCGCGGCCCGGCGTTTCTGCTGTCGCGCAGCGTGTGGGTGTACCTGGCGGCGGCCCTCTCGTTGCTGGCGATCAGTGCCTTGCACACCGATGCGCTGTGGCCTCTGCTGGTGCCGCTGTTTATCTGCATCGCCAGCCTGGGCTGCATTTTGCCCAACACCTCGGCCTGCGCCATGAGCGGGCAAGGGGCGCGGGCGGGCAGTGCGTCGGCCTTGCTCGGTTGCATTCAGTTTGGTGTGGCGGCGGGCGCGGCGTCGTTGGTCGGCCTGTTGCATGACGGCACGGCGATGCCGATGGCCATGGTCATCAGCTTGTGCGGTGTATTGGCGGTGACGGTAGCCGTTTCGACCCAGCGCTTGCAACGGGCTCGGGCCGCGCAAGCGCAGGTCTGAGATGCGGGTCAGCCAGCGGCGGAACGTTGCTGGTTGAGGGGGATGGTGTGGGGCGCCTGGATACGGGCTTGCAGGGTCTCGGCAAAGGCGCGGGCCTCGGCCTCACTGTGGAAGGTGATGGCCTTCTGGTCGAGGCGCACTTCCCATTGGGATTTTGCTAACGCTTTTATCAGGATCTTCATTGCTGACTTCCTCACGTAAAAGAATCGTGGCAAAGGCGGCCAATATAAACCCGAATACCCGCGCAAATATGACAAAGGTCAACTCTCGGACTAATGGTGTCGTCCATCACTCACAGCAGTAATGGACGACACCTACAGACTTTTGTCAGAACCCTTCCAATACGATCTTGCCCTTGGCCTTGCCGCTTTCCAGTAGCGCATGGGCGCGGCGCAGATTGGCCGCATTGATCACGCCGAAGTGTTCGCCCACTGTGGTTTTCAGGGTGCCGGCGTCGATCAGTTCGGCCACGCGGTTGAGCAGGTGGTGTTGCTCGATCATGTCCGGGGTCTCGAACATTGAACGGGTGTACATGAACTCCCAGTGCAGCGACAGGCTCTTGCGCTTGAGCTTGCTGACGTCCAGCGCCTTCGGATCGTCGATCAGCGCCAGCTTGCCTTGGGGTTGCAGGGCTTCGACCAATTGGTCCAGGTGCTGGTCGGTCTGGGTCAGGCTGGCGACGTGGGTCACGTGGGTGACACCGGCGCGTTTCAACGCTTCGCTCAGCGGTTGGCTGTGGTCAATCACCAGGTCGGCCCCCAGTGCCTTGGCCCAGGCCTGGGTTTCCGGGCGCGAAGCAGTGCCGATGACCTGCAACGCGGTGAGCTGGCTGGCCAGTTGGGTCAGGATCGAACCCACGCCACCGGCTGCGCCGACGATCAGCAGGCTCTGGCCCTGATCCTCTTTGCCTTCACGCACTTGCAGGCGCTCGAAAAGCAATTCCCACGCGGTGATGGCGGTCAGCGGCAGCGCGGCGGCGTCGGCGAAACCCAGGCTTTTTGGCATATGGCCGACGATGCGCTCATCCACCGTGTGCAACTCGCTGTTGCCGCCCGGGCGTACCAGGGAGCCGGCGTAGAACACCTTGTCGCCGGCCTTGAACAGCGTGACGTCACTGCCCACGGCCTTGACCACACCGGCCACGTCCCAACCCAGCACCTTGGCGGCGCCGTTTTCCGGGGCGACGTTCTGGCGCACCTTGGTGTCCACCGGGTTGACCGAGATGGCTTTGACTTCCACCAGCAGGTCACGCGGGCCGACGACGGGCTCGGGCAGTTCGATGTCTTGCAGGGACAGGGGATCGTTGATCGGCAGCGAGGCGTAGTAGGCAATGGCTTTCATGGGAAGCTCCGGTAGATGGGATGGGCAGATGATTGGCTATTTCCCAACGAGATAAAAGCGGCTAAAACAGAGGTCTGTTTCAATATAATTTTGATAATTGGCGGGGCTCATGCTGCGTTTTGATGATTTGCAGTTGTTTGTGCGCGCGGCGGACTTGGGCAGCCTGTCGGCGGCGGCGCGGGTGATGGACCTGTCACCTGCGGTTGCCAGCGCCGCGTTGAAACGTATCGAGCAACAACTGGGCGCGCGCTTGCTGGCCCGTTCCACCCGCAGCCTGCGCCTGACCGCTGAAGGCGAGGGCTTCCTGGAATATGCCCGCGCCGCCTTGGGTTCTCTGGACGAGGGGCGCCGGCTATTGGCCAGTGGCCAGGATCATGTCAGCGGCGTGCTGCAACTGTCGGCGCCGTCGGACTTCGGCCGCAACCATCTGTTGGCGTGGCTGGATGAATTCCAGCGTGAGCACCCGCAATTGACCGTGCGCCTGTTGCTGGGCGACCGCATTGCCGACCTGTTTCGCCAACCGGTGGACATCGCCCTGCGCTACGGCGAGCCCGAAGACTCCAGCCTGATTGCGCTGCCGGTAGCGCCGCAGAATGTGCGTGTGCTGTGCGCCTCGCCCAGCTACCTCGCGCAGCACGGTGAACCCCGGCACCTGGAGCAGTTGGCCCAGCACAATTGCCTGCTGTATATGCTGGGCAGTCGCGTGCATGACCATTGGAGTTTTCACGACGGCAAGCGCGACATCAGCCTGACGGTGAGCGGTGACCGTTTCAGTGACGATGCCGATGTGGTGCGGCGCTGGGCGGTGGCGGGTGTGGGGATTGCCTACAAGTCCTGGCTGGATGTAAGCACCGACGTGTTGGCCGGCCGCCTGCGGGTCATCCTGCCGGAGCTGCGTGGCGAGCGAACGCCGCTGAATCTGCTCTGTGCCCACCGCGCCCAACTGAGCAAACCCGTCAACCTGCTGCGCGAAATGCTCGTGGCGCGCTGTGCGACGTTGACCGCGCAATGGCCGGAGCGATTGGTCTCTAGGCAATAACCTCCAGAAAGCGAGGAAGCTTCACTCAAATCCTGTCCCTATTCGCGCTGTCAGACGGCGCGGAGCTGACTGCCTGCGCCCCTATACTTTCATGCCCAGCACAGCACAAAAGTGGTTCAACAGGGAGTGAATTCATGGAAGCAGCACCTTGCATCAGTCACATTGCCAGCCTGCTCGCCGAGCCCAAACGCACCGCTATGCTCTGGGCGTTGATGGACGGTTCGGCGAAGTCTTCGCAGGAGTTGGCGGCGCTGGCCGGGCTGTCGACCGCCTCGGCCGTTGCGCACCTGGCGCGGCTGACCGGTGGTGGCCTGTTGCGCTGCGAGAACCGTCGCGGCCAGCGCTTGTTTCGCGTGGCGGCTGCTGATGTCAGCGTTGCCATTGATGCGTTGGCCAACACCACCATGGCCAGCGCCACGCGCTGTCGGCCGGATGCCTCGCCGTCGGTATTGATCGCGCCCCTGCCGTTACGCCATGCACGGTTGTGCAATGGCCACCTCGGCGGCGAGCTGGCGGCGGGGTTGTATCAGCGGATGTTGGCCGCAGGCTGGATTGAGCGCCATGAACAACGCACCGATGTCACGCTAAAGGGCGCGCAGCACTTGGCGGGCCTGGGCATTTATATTCAGGCGCTGGCATCGCCAGTGGTGTGCGACTGCTTCGATTGGAGCCAGCAGCTGCCGCATTTGGGCGGGGCGTTGGGCGCGGGGTTGCTGCAATTGTTCTTGCAATCGAACTGGGTCAGCCTGGTCAAAGAGTCGCAGGCGCTGCAGGTCAACGCCAGTGGGACGGCAGAAATCAACCGATTGGCCGCCCCCGAACACCCTTAGCCACGGGTGGCGTCGTTCAGAGTTTCAGTCAGGTCGCATCCAGCAATAACCCCGCAAAACCATGCCGCACACTCACCGCGGGGACTTTCACACAGGGGGTGCGGCATGGGTATTCAAGGCTATAGCGCAGCGGAACGGCTGGAACGGTTGCCCATCAGTGGCTACCACCGAGTTATTTTCATCATCATCGCCCTGGCGTTTTTCTTCGACTCCATGGACCTGGCGATGATGACCTTCCTTTTAGGCTCGATCAAAGCCGAGTTTGGCCTGAGCACGGCCCAGGCAGGGCTGCTGGCCAGTTCGAGTTTTTTCGGCATGGTGGTGGGGGCGTCGTTGTCCGGGATGCTCGCCGACCGCTTCGGGCGCAAGCCGGTGTTCCAGTGGAGCATCGTGTTGTGGGGCGTCGCCAGTTACTTATGCTCCACGGCGCAGACGGTGGAGACGCTGACGCTGTTTCGCATCCTGCTGGGCATTGGCATGGGCATGGAGTTTCCCATCGCGCAATCGATGCTCTCGGAGTTGATTCCGGCCAAGCGGCGTGGGCGTTACATCGCCTTGATGGACGGTTTCTGGCCGCTGGGTTTTGTGGCGGCCGGTGTGCTGTCGTACTTCTTGCTGCCGGTGATTGGCTGGCGCGACATCTTCCTGGTGTTGGCGGTGCCGGCGGTGTTTGTGCTGGCGATCCGGTTCTTTATTCCGGAGTCGCCACGCTGGCTGGAACAAGCCGGCCGGCATGATGCGGCGGACAAGGTGCTGCTGGGCATCGAGCAGAAAGTGCGCGACTCCCTGGGCAGCGCGCAACTGCCGGAGCCGATCCGCCTGCCACGGGTAGAGAGCACGCCGGGCACGTTCTTCTCGGCGTTTCAGCAGCTGTGGTCGGCGCAGTATCGCCAGCGCACGATGATGATCTGGAGCGTGTGGTTCTTTGCCTTGCTCGGCTTTTACGGGCTGACGTCGTGGTTGAGTGCGCTGTTGCAGCAGTCGGGTTTTGCGGTGACCCAGTCGGTGTACTACACGGTGATCATTTCCCTCGGCGGGATTCCCGGCTTCCTGATGGCGGCCTGGCTGGTGGAGCGCTGGGGGCGTAAACCGGTGTGCGTGGTGACACTGCTGGGCGGCGGGGTGATGGCGTTTCTGTATGGGCAAAGCGCGGTGTTTGGCGGCAATGTGGGCTTGCTGATTACATCGGGCTTGTTGATGCAGTTCTTTTTGTTTGGCATGTGGGCGGTGCTGTACACCTACACGCCGGAGCTGTATCCCACGTCGGCGCGGGCGACCGGGTCCGGGTTTGCCTCGGCGATTGGCCGGGTGGGTTCGTTGCTGGGGCCGATGGTGACCGGGTTGGTGTTTCCGATTACGGGGCAGGGCGGTGTGTTTGCCTTGGGCGCACTATGTTTTGCGGTGGCGGCGCTGGTGGTGTGGGTGTTTGGGATGGAGACGAAGGGGAAGACTCTTGAAGAGCTGAGCGAAATCTAACCAGCAACACAAAACCCATGTGGGAGTGGGCTTGTGTGGGAGCGGGCTTGCTCGCGAAGAGGGTGTATCAGGCAACTCATTCGTTGCTGACACACTGCCTTCGCGAGCAAGCCCGCTCCCACACAAGCCCGCTCCCACATTTAGCCTGCATTCATCCAGTGAATGCGGGTTACGGCTTGACCAACCGCGCATCCAGGCTGTTCTGCGCCAGGCGTTTGGCCTGGTCCTGGGTCATGCCCAGCGAGGTGTGCAGCGCGTGGAAGTTCTCGGTGACATAACCACCGAAGTACGCCGGGTCATCGGAGTTCACCGTGACCTTCACGCCACGCTCAAGCATGTCGAGGATGTTGTGCTGGGCCATGTCGTCGAACACACACAGCTTGGTGTTGGACAGTGGGCACACGGTCAACGGGATCTGCTCGTCGATGATGCGCTGCATCAGGCGCTCGTCTTCGATGGCACGCACGCCATGGTCGATACGCTGGATTTTCAGCAGGTCGAGGGCTTCCCAGATGTACTCGGGCGGGCCTTCTTCGCCAGCGTGAGCGACGGTGAGGAAGCCTTCGTGACGGGCCCGGTCGAACACGCGCTGGAACTTGCTTGGCGGGTGACCCATTTCCGAGCTGTCCAGGCCCACGGCCACGAACGCGTCACGGAACGGCAGGGCCATGTCGAGGGTTTTCTCGGCTTCGGCTTCGCTCAGGTGGCGCAGGAAGCTGAGGATCAAACCGCTGGTGATACCCAGTTGCTGTTCGCCATCTTTGAGTGCAGCGGCGATGCCATTGAGCACCACTTCGAACGGGATGCCACGGTCGGTGTGGGTTTGCGGGTCGAAGAACGGTTCGGTGTGGATCACGTTCTGTTCTTTGCAGCGCAGCAGGTAGGCCCAGGTCAGGTCGTAGAAATCCTGGGACGTGCGCAGCACATCGGCGCCCTTGTAGTACAGGTCGAGAAACTCTTGCAGGTTGTTGAAGGCGTAGGCCTTGCGCAGGGTTTCGACGTCGTTCCACGGCAGCGCAATCTTGTTGCGCTCGGCCAGGGCAAACAGCAGCTCAGGCTCCAGCGAACCCTCCAGGTGCAGGTGCAGTTCAGCCTTGGGCAGGGCGTTGAGCCAATCGTACATTTTCTAAATTCTCATCAGGTGCAATGGCGGCATTCTACAGGCCATGGCTGAAATAATTGGCAAAACCTGACCAGCAGGATTGTTTTTGTTGCATTCGCGCAAGGGCCGCGTGAACTAAGGTGTAACGAAACGTTAGCAGCCTGCCGTAGTCTGTACCCCATCAATGACTGATTTGCCGTACAAAAAGGCCCGCAATGTTCACATCCCTCAAGCAAGAAAAATTCATGCTGCTGGCGCTGTTTGCCGCCATCGCCGCCTACCCGTTGGAGCACTGGATGCTCAACAGCGGCCAGGGCGTGGCGTTGCTCGGCGGGGTGGTGCTGATCGTGTTTATCGTGATCGCCTCGATGCGCGTGGCGCACCACGCCGAACAGCTCGCGGAAAAGGTCGGCGACCCTTACGGCACCATGATCCTGACCCTCGCCGCCGTGCTGGTGGAAGTGGTGATCCTGGCGATCATGATGAGTAACGAGCCGTCGCCAACCTTGGTGCGTGACACGATTTATTCCGCCGTGATGCTCGACATCAACGGCATCCTCGGCCTGGCCGCGCTGATGGGCGGCATCAAGCATGGCGAACAGTCCTACAACGACGACTCGGCACGCAGCTACAGCGTGATGATCCTCACTGCCATGGGCGTGTCGATGGTGGTGCCGGAATTTATCCCCGAGGCCGACTGGAAAATTTACTCGGCCTTCACCATTGGCGCGATGGTGGTGCTCTACACCCTGTTCCTGCGCATGCAGGTGGGGCCGCACAGTTATTTCTTCAGCTACAACTACCCGGAGAAACGCGGTAAGAAACCGTCGGAAGAAGCGCCGTCGATCAACCTGGCGTTTTCCATCGGCACCTTGGTGTTTGGCGTGATTGTGATTGGCGCGTTGGCCGAAGTGATGTCGAAAACCCTGGACCTGGGCCTGGAAGGCACGGGCGCGCCGCCGGTGATCACGGCGATTGTGGTGGCGGCGATTTCGGCGGCGCCGGAGATCTTGACGGCGTTGCGCGCAGCCTTGGCCAACCGTATGCAGTCGGTGGTCAACATCGCGTTGGGCGCCTCCCTGTCGACGGTGATCCTGACGGTGCCGGTGATGGAGGCGATGGCCCTTTACACCGGGCAGCCTTTCCAGATGGCGATGACGCCGGTGCAGACGGTAATGGTGTTTATCACGTTGATTGTCAGTGCGATCAACCTCAACGATGGTGAGACCAATGCCATTGAGGGGATGACGCATTTTGTGTTGTTTGCGACGTTTATCATGTTGTCGCTGTTGGGCCTTTAAACACCGCAAACTTCTGTGGGAGTTAGCTTATGTGGGAGCGGGCTTGCCCGCGATAGCGGTGGTCCAGTCACTCCAGTGTTGACTGTTGGACCGCTATCGCAGGCAAGCCAGCTCCCACATTTGGTTCGGCGTCTGGATCAGGTTCCGGCGATTAGCTGGCGAGCAGCTTGGCTGTGATCGGCGATCAAGCCCTTCAGATCCAGGCCTTCCACTTGACCATCAATCACTCGCCACTTACCCGCCACCATCACCCGGTCCGCCCGATCCGCGCCGCACAACAACAGCGCCGAAATCGGATCATGGCTGCCGGAGAAACGCAGCTCATCGAGCTTGAACAGCGCCAGGTCGGCCTGTTTGCCTACGGCCAACTCACCAATATCCGTACGCCCCAGCAACTGCGCCGACCCTTTGGTCGCCCAACCCAGCACGCCTTCAGGGGTGATCTTTTCCGCACCGTAGCGCAGGCGCTGGATGTACAGGGCCTGGCGCGCTTCGAGGATCATGTTGGACGCATCGTTGGAGGCCGAGCCGTCCACGCCCAGGCCGATCGGTGCGCCGGCGGCGAGCAGGTCGAGGGTCGGGCAGATGCCGGACGCCAGGCGCATGTTCGAGCTTGGGCAATGGCAGATGCCGGTGCCGGCAGCGCCGAGGCGTTCGATTTCATCCGGGTTGAAGTGAATGCCGTGGGCCAGCCAGGTACGCGGGCCGAGCCAGCCGACGCTGTCGAGGTAGTCCACGGTGCGCAGGCCAAAACGTTGTAGGCAGAAGTCTTCTTCGTCGAGGGTTTCCGCCAGGTGCGTATGTAGGCGCACGTCGAGGCTGTCAGCCAATTCGGCGCTGGCGCGCATGATTTCCGGGGTGACGGAAAACGGCGAGCACGGTGCCAGGGCGATCTGGATTTGCGCGCCGTCGTCGCGCTGGTGGTACTCGCGGATCAGGCGCTGGCTGTCGTCGAGGATCACTTGGCCTTGTTGCACTGTTTGCTGCGGCGGCAGGCCGCCATCGGCTTCGCCCAAACTCATGGAACCGCGGGTGAGCATGGCGCGCATGCCCAGTTCGCGCACGCTTTGCACTTGCACGTCGATGGCGTTTTCCAGGCCGTCGGGGAACAGGTAGTGGTGGTCGGCCGCCGTGGTGCAGCCCGACAGCAGCAGTTCGGCCAGCGCAACTTTGGTGGCGAGGGCGAGTTTTTCCGGGGTGAGCCGGGCCCAGACCGGGTACAGGGTTTTCAGCCACGGGAACAATGGCTGGTTGACCACCGGCGCCCAGGCGCGGGTCAGGGTTTGATAGAAATGGTGGTGGGTGTTGATCAGGCCCGGCAGGATCACATGTTCACGGGCATCGAAGGTTTGTGTGCAGGGCTGGGCGGGTGTTTGGCCCAGGGCCAGCACCTCGCTGATCACACCGTCTTGCAGCACCAGGCCGCCACGGGCGTCGAGGCCATTGGCAGTGAAAATCGCGAGGGGGTTTTTTAACCAGATACGGGTCGCAGGCATTGGCCGGCTCCTCTGAATGATGGGTTCAGGTTTGCCAGCTCAGTGTTGCCCTGTCTGCTGATCCAGGGTCGCCGGTGAAGGCGAGGGGGCAGTCTACCCGTGGATCGTTATCGACGGCAATCGGTCGATAACGACCCTTTGTCGCTTACCAGGCGATGGTGTCGCCTTTGTAGTCGATGAAGTGATGGCCGCCTTTCCCGGTGTAGGCATTTACCTGATCCACCAGGCCGCGCACGCTGGTGTCGACATCGATGTGGGCGTTTTCGCCGCCCATGTCGGTCTTCACCCAGCCCGGGTGCAGTGACAGCACGGTGAGTTTTTGCCCGCCCAGTTGGGTGACGAAGCTGTTGGTCATGGAATTGAGCGCGGCCTTGCTGGCCTTATACAGCGCCAGGTCGGAGCCGTCGGGGATGGTAACGCTGCCCAGCACCGAACTCATGAAGGCCAGCACGCCGCTGTCTTTGCGGATCTGCCCGACAAAGCGCTGGGCCAGGTTGATCGGTGCCACGGCATTGGTGAAGAACAACTGGCCGACTTCCGCCAGGGTGGCGTGGCCAGGCTCCTGGTTGGCGGGGCCTTTGACACCGGCGTTGACGAACAGCAGGTCAAAGGTGCGGTCCTTGAGGCGCTGGCTCAGGGCGATCACGGCTTGCTGATCGTCCATGTCGAGTTTCTCGATCTGCACCGGGCCCACGGCCTTGAGTGCGTCGGCCTTGCTTGGATCACGCACGGTGGCGGTCACGTCCCAGCCGTCCTGGAGCAGTTGCTTGACCAGGCCAAGGCCCAGCCCGCGCGAGGCGCCGATGATCAGTGCGGTTTTTGGCGTAGACATGAAAAGCTTCCTTTGGAGTCGCGGTTCAGGGAGTTCAGCGTTGGAGCAGGATACGCCCACGGCTGAGGTCGGCGAGTTGAATTTGCAGGGTATCGATATGGGCTTCGCCCACGGCGAGTTGTAGTTCGACGCCGTTGGCGGTGAAGGATTCTTCCACGACCAGCCCGCCCAGTTCGGCGACGCGCAGTTTCACCAGGTTTAATTCCGCGAACCCGCAGGCGCAGCTCAGCGGCACGCGGCTGATCAGTTCAATGCGCTCGGCGCTTTGCAGGCATTTGTTCGCCCCGCCGCCATACGCGCGGGCGAGGCCACCGGTGCCCAGCTGGATGCCGCCGTACCAGCGGATCACCAACACCGCGACCTGATCGAAACCCTGTGCTTCGATAGCGGCCAGGATCGGCCGGCCAGCGGTGCCACCGGGTTCGCCATCGTCATTGCTGCGGTATTGATCGCCAAGCTTCCAGGCCCAGCAGTTGTGCGTGGCGTTCAAGTCGCTGTGTTGCGCGAAAAACGCCTGGGCGTCCTGCGGGCTGGTGATCGGCGCGGCGAGGGTGATAAAGCGGCTTTTGCGGATTTCTTCATGAAATTCGCAAAAGCCGGTGAGCGTGAAAGGCATAAGTCGCTTCGTTTATAGGGCGGGCTTGACGCCACAGCCTTTGAGAATGATGTGGATCAGGTTGGTGCCGGCGTCTTCCATGTCTTGCTTGGTCAGCTTGGTGCGACCGGTGACGCGGCAGATCTGCGTGGCGAAGTCGGCGTAGTGCTGGGTGCTGCCCCACAGCAGGAAGATCAGGTGAACGGGGTCTACCGGGTCCATCTTGCCGGCGTCGATCCAGGCCTGGAATACGGCGGCGCGGCCGCTGAACCAGGCGCGGTAGTCCTGGCTGAAATATTCGGTGAGGCATTCGCCACCGCTGATGATCTCCATGGCGAAGATCCGCGAGGCCTGGGGTTGGCGGCGCGAGAACTCCATCTTGGTGCGGATGTAGTGGCTCAGGGCCACGGCCGGGTCATCCTCGGCGGTCAGCGTATTGAAGGTGCTGTCCCACAGTTCGAGGATATTGCTGAGCACCGCGATATACAGGCCCAGCTTGTTGGTGAAGTAGTAGTGCAAGTTGGCCTTGGGCAGCCCGGCACTGGCAGCAATGGTGTTCATGCTGGTGCCTTTGTAGCCATGGCGCGCGAATTCGTCTTCAGCTGCCTGCAGAATTGCTTGTTCGTTCTTTTGCCGAATGCGGCTGGCGGGTTTTCCGGCGGGGTTGCTGTGGGCAGGAACTTCGAGGCTCATGGAGGTTTCCGTGCAGATCGATAGAGACGACGTGTGCACAGATAACCCACCCTCAAGCCTCAGACAAGTCCTGATGCAATAAAACCGTCAGTGCGATTCCACAGTGTCGCTTTCCGGCGCGTGGTTTGCGGCACGGTTGCCGGCCTTGGCCTCCGGTAATAACAGGCACAACACAATGGCGGTCAGGCCGCCGCTGGTGATGGCCGAGTCGAACAGGTTCTGCACCAGGGTCGGCATCAGGTGCAGCAGGTTCGGTTGGGCAGCGATACCCAGGCCGACGCCGAACGAGGTGGCGATGATCAGCATGCTGCGCCGGTCCAGCGGCGCCTGCGCAAGGATGCGCACACCGGCGGCGGCCACGCTGCCGAACATCACCAGGGTTGCGCCGCCCAGCACCGGTTTGGGGATTTGCTGGAGTACCGCGCCGATCAGCGGAAACAAGCCGAGGCAAAACAGCACCACGCCGATGTATAAGCCGACGTAACGACTGGCCACGCCGGTGAGTTGGATCACGCCGTTGTTCTGCGCGAACGTGGTGTTGGGGAAGGCGCTGAAGGTGGCGGCGATCATGCAGCTGACGCCATCACCAAGGACGCCGCCCTTGAGCCGGCTTATATAAGAAGGGCCGCTGATGGGCTGGCGGGCAATCATGCAGTTGGCGGTGAGGTCGCCGACGGTTTCGATGCTGCTGATCAGGTAAATCAGCGCGATGGGTAGGAACGCGCTCCAGTCGAAGTTGAATCCGAAGCGAAATGGGATCGGCAGGCTGACCAGAGGCAAATCGGGCAGCGCTTGGGGTACAAGCTTGCCACTGAACCAGGCCGCGAGACTGCCGAGGGCGAGGCCGATGATGATGGCCGAGAGTCGCACCCATGGCGTGTTGGAGCGGTTGAGCAGGATGATCGTCAACACGACGAACACGCCCAGTGCCAGGTTGGTGGGGGCGCCGAAGTCGGCGGCGTTGAAACCGCCGCCCAGGTCGGTGATGCCGACCTTGATCAAGCTGATGCCGATCAGGGTGATGACAATCCCCGTTACCAAGGGCGTGATCACTCGGCGCAGTTGGCCGATAAAACGGCTCAGCACGATCTGCACCACGGCACCGAAAAAGCACACGCCGAAGATCATCGCCATGATGTCTTCCGGGCTGCCGCCGCGTTGTTTCACCAAAAAGCCCGCCGACAGCACCGCACCGAGAAACGCAAAGCTGGTGCCTTGCAGGCAGATCATCCCTGCGCCGATGCCAAACGGCCGACGTGCCTGGATGAAGGTGCCGACGCCCGAGACCATCAACGCCATGCTGATCAGGTAGGGCAAATGCGCGGTCAGGCCCAGGGTGGAGCCGATGATCAGTGGCGGGGTAATGATGCCGACGAACGCGGCCAGCACATGTTGCAGTGCGGCGAGGAAGGCCGGAGCGGGTTTCGGGCGGTCGTTGAGGCCGTAGATCAGGTCGCTGCTGGAGGATTCTGGTGGCATGGCGGGCAAGCTCAGGGTCTATGTCCTCTGGTTCTTGCAAAAAGCTGTCCAACTGCTCAGCTTTTCGTTTTTGCCCGAGTTAACGGGTGGCGGCCAGGCTTTCCAGGAAGCTTTCCAGCACCAAATGAGGGCGACGACCTTTGCGCGTGACCGATGCCAGGCTTAAATCGTAAAAACGTGTAGCCGGTTTCAGCGCACGTAGTCGGCCTTGTTGCACCCACAGGCTGGCGTAGTGGTCGGGCAAGTAGCCGATGTAGCGGCCGGTGAGGATCAGGAAGGCCATGCCTTCGCGGTCCGAGGCGCTGGCGGTGCAGTTGAGTGCCTGGTAGTGGGCCTGGATATCGGCGGGCAAGCGGAAGGTCGGGGCGATGGCGTCCTGGCTGTCGATGCGTGCGTCATCCAGTTGTTTGTTGTCGGCATAGAACAGTGGGTGGCCGACGGCGCAATAAAGCAGCGAGCGTTCGCTGTACAGCGGCTGGTATTCCAGCCCCGACAAGGCACTGGCCTGGGGCACCACGCCGACGTGCAGGCGGCCGTCGAGTACGCCTTGCTCGACTTCGTTGGGGGCGATCATGCGGATCTGGATCTGCACATCTGGGCCACGTTCCTTCAACTGCGCCAGGGCGTGGGTGATGCGCATATGGGGCAGGGTGACGAGGTTGTCGGTGAGGCCGATGATCAACTCGCCGCGCAGATGCTGGTGCAGGCCGTTGACCTCGGTGCGGAAACTTTCCAGGGCGCTCAAGAGTTGCAGCGCCGATTGGTAGACCTCGCGGCCTTCTTCAGTCAGGGAGAAACCGGCGCGGCCGCGTTGGCACAGTCTTAACCCGAGGCGTTGCTCAAGATCGCTCATTTGCTGGCTGATGGCGGAGCGGCCGATACCTAGCACGGTCTCTGCCGCCGAGAAGCCGCCGCATTCGACCACGCTGCGAAAGATGCGCAACAGGCGGATATCGAAGTCGCTGACTTGGGCCAGGGGATCGGGGCGACGGCTGCTCATAGTTTAGTGAAGGCCTGACTGAAGGTTAGAAGAGTTGGATTTCACCGACTTTATCGCCGTGGCAATTTAGCTGCAACAACGCTTTTCAATCCCGACGCTGCCTTTTGCCCTGCGAGGTTTTGCTGATGAACATGCCCGAAAACGCCCCATCGTCCCTGGCCAGCCAATTGAAGCTGGACGCGCACTGGATGCCGTACACCGCCAACCGTAATTTCCAGCGTGATCCGCGCTTGATCGTGGGCGCGGAAGGTAGCTGGCTGATCGATGACAAGGGGCGAAAGGTCTACGACTCGTTGTCGGGCCTGTGGACCTGTGGCGCTGGGCATACGCGCAAGGAAATCCAGGAAGCGGTGGCCAAGCAACTGGGCACCTTGGACTACTCGCCGGGCTTCCAATACGGTCATCCGTTGTCCTTCCAGTTGGCAGAAAAGATTACCGACCTGACCCCAGGCAACCTGAACCACGTGTTCTTTACTGACTCCGGCTCCGAGTGCGCCGATACCGCGGTGAAGATGGTGCGTGGGTACTGGCGCCTGAAGGGCCAGGCCACCAAGACCAAGATGATTGGCCGCGCCCGTGGTTATCACGGTGTGAACATCGCCGGTACCAGCTTGGGCGGTGTGAACGGCAACCGTAAGATTTTTGGTCAGGCAATGATGGATGTTGACCATCTGCCGCACACCTTGCTGGCGAGCAATGCCTTCTCCCGTGGTATGCCGGAGCTGGGTGGCATTGCGCTGGCCGATGAGTTGCTCAAGTTGATCGAGTTGCACGATGCGTCGAACATCGCCGCGGTGTTCGTCGAGCCGATGGCCGGTTCTGCGGGTGTGCTGGTGCCGCCACAGGGTTATCTCAAGCGTCTGCGTGAGATCTGCGACCAACACAATATCCTGCTGGTGTTCGATGAAGTGATCACCGGTTTCGGCCGCACCGGCTCGATGTTTGGTGCCGACAGCTTCGGCGTGACCCCGGACCTGATGTGCATCGCCAAGCAAGTCACCAACGGCGCGATCCCGATGGGCGCGGTGATTGCCAGCAGCGAGATCTACCAGACCTTCATGAACCAGGCGACGCCGGAGTACGCGGTGGAATTCCCCCACGGCTACACCTACTCGGCTCACCCGGTCGCATGCGCCGCTGGCCTGGCGGCGTTGGACCTGCTGCAGAAGGAAAACCTGGTGCAGAGCGTAGCCGAAGTCGCGCCGCACTTTGAGAATGCGCTGCATGGTCTGAAGGGCAGCAAGAACGTGATCGACATCCGCAACTACGGCCTGGCCGGCGCGATCCAGATTGCCCCGCGTGACGGTGATGCCATCGTGCGTCCATTCGAGGCCGGCATGGCTTTGTGGAAAGCCGGTTTCTACGTGCGCTTTGGCGGTGACACCCTGCAGTTCGGGCCAACCTTCAACAGCAAGCCGCAGGACCTGGATCGCCTGTTCGATGCGGTCGGCGAAGTGCTGAACAAGATCGACTGATTTCTCCTTCTATATAGAACAATTTTTCAGGAGCCCCGCATGAGCCTTATCCAGCATTTGATCAACGGTGAGTTGGTCAATGACAGCGGCCGTAGTGCCGACGTGTATAACCCGTCCACTGGCCAGGTGATCCACCAGGTGCCGTTGGCCAGTCGTGAAACCATTCAACAGGCGATCGACTCGGCCAAGGCCGCATTCCCGGCCTGGCGCAATACGCCGCCAGCCAAGCGTGCCCAGGTGATGTTTCGTTTCAAGCAATTGCTGGAGCAGAACGAAGCGCGTATCTCGCAGTTGATCAGCGAAGAGCATGGCAAGACGCTGGAAGACGCGGCGGGTGAATTGAAGCGTGGGATTGAGAACGTGGAGTACGCGTGCTCGGCGCCGGAAATTCTGAAGGGCGAGTACAGCCGTAACGTAGGACCGAACATTGATGCCTGGTCGGATTTCCAGCCGTTGGGTGTGGTGGCCGGTATTACGCCGTTCAACTTCCCGGCGATGGTGCCGCTGTGGATGTATCCGCTGGCGATCGTTTGCGGTAACTGTTTCATCCTGAAGCCTTCGGAGCGCGATCCAAGTTCGACGCTGCTGATTGCCCAACTGTTGCAGGAAGCCGGCCTGCCTAAAGGTGTGCTGAGCGTGGTGCACGGTGACAAAGGCGCGGTGGATGCGCTGATCGAAGCGCCGGAAGTGAAGGCGCTGAGTTTTGTGGGCTCGACGCCGATTGCCGAATACATCTATTCCGAAGCGACCAAGCGCGGTAAACGCGTGCAGGCGCTGGGCGGGGCGAAGAACCATGCGGTGCTGATGCCGGATGCCGATCTGGATAACGCGGTCAGTGCCTTGATGGGCGCGGCGTACGGTTCGTGCGGTGAGCGTTGCATGGCGATCTCGGTGGCCGTGTGCGTGGGCGACCAGGTGGCCGATGCGTTGATCGCCAAGCTGGTGCCGCAGGTCAAGGCGCTGAAGATTGGCGCGGGCACGTCGTGCGGCCTGGATATGGGGCCGCTGGTGACGGGGCAGGCGCGGGACAAGGTCAGTGGCTATATAGAAGACGGTGTTGCGGCGGGTGCTGAACTGGTGGTCGATGGCCGTGGTTTGAGCATTGCCGGGCATGAAGAAGGCTTCTTCCTGGGGGGGAGCCTGTTTGATCGCGTGACGCCTGAAATGCGCATCTATAAGGAAGAGATCTTCGGGCCAGTGCTGTGCGTGGTGCGGGTGAATAGCCTGGAAGCGGCGATGCAGCTGATCAACGATCACGAATATGGCAACGGCACCTGCATCTTTACCCGTGATGGCGAAGCGGCGCGCCTGTTCTGTGATGAGATTGAAGTGGGTATGGTGGGGGTTAACGTTCCTCTGCCGGTGCCAGTGGCGTATCACAGCTTTGGTGGCTGGAAGCGCTCACTGTTTGGCGACTTGCATGCCTATGGGCCGGATGGCGTGCGTTTCTATACCCGTCGCAAGGCAATTACTCAGCGTTGGCCGCAACGGGCCAGCCATGAAGCGTCGCAGTTTGCTTTCCCTAGCTTGTAACGACGGCTGAAAGCCGGCCCCTTGGGGCCGGCTTTCGCGTTTTTGGGGCTTTTCTGACTTATATGACAGAAATATGAAGAAAGGCATTGACGGCAGATTCTGGATGTCTATAATTCGCCCCACTTCCGGCGCAGTCGAAACGGAAAACTCCTTGGTAAACAATGAGTTATGTAAGTTTCGGCAGCAGGTTGCTTCAGTTCATCGAAGCGCGAAGGAAGTTGAAAAAGAGGTGTTGACAGCAGCGTGTAACGCTGTAGAATTCGCCTCCCGCTAACGAGAGATCGTAAGCGCAAGTGGTTGAAGTTGTTGAAGAATTCTTCGAAAGCTTCTGAAAATAATCACTTGACAGCAAATGAGGCTGCTGTAGAATGCGCGCCTCGGTTG